>NZ_JBQEQA010000006.1:0-323432 GCF_052045815.1 Pseudomonas sp. 22085 | reverse complement strand
TAGCGGTGGTTACCGCAAACACTACTTTGCCTGACACACCGCCATCGCGGGGCAAGCCCGCTCCCACAGGTTTTGTGTTGGCAAAGTCCTGAGGACAATTCATGAGCCTACTGACACGCCTGCTGGCGCGCGGCACTGTCGTGCTCGCCAATTCGGCATCCAAGCTGCAATCGCTGCAAATGCGCCTCACCGCCGGTGAAGTGAACGACGACATGGAGCACTTCGAACCCTACGGCTTCACCAGCCATCCGCTGGCCGGTGCCGAAGGTGTCGTCACGTTTCTCGGCGGTGACCGTTCTCACGCCATCGCTCTGGTGGTCGCCGACCGCCGTTACCGCCTGCAATCGCTGGCGGCCGGCGAGGTGGCGATCTACACCGACGAGGGCGACAAGATTCACTTCAAGCGCGGGCGGATCATCGACATCGAAACCGCCACGCTCAATATCCGCGCCAGCACCGCCGTGAACTTCGAGACGCCGGTGATCAACCAGACCGGCAAGATCGTTTCCAAGGGCGATCAAGTGGCCGGCGGTATCAGCCAGATCAAGCACGTGCACGTTGGCGTGCAGGCGGGCAGTGGCCAGACCGGCGCGCCGGCGGGAGGTCAGTGATGCTCTTCAGTCAGAACCTCCACGCCGCGCTGACCCGTGCGGTGCTGATCAGCCTGTTCACCTGGCGCCGTGCCGCCGACGACGATGCCCTCGACGACGAGGAGCGTTTCGGCTGGTGGGGCGACACCTTTCCCACCGTGGCCGACGATCGCATCGGCTCACGACTGTGGCTGTTGCGCCGGGTCAAGCTGACCCGCCAGACGCAGATGGACGCCGAGTTCTATGCCCGCGAAGCCTTGCAGTGGCTGATCGATGACGGCCATTGCCGCGCCATCGACATCATCAGCGAACGCCTCGACGCCCAGCGCCTGAACCTGCGCACGGTCCTGACCCTGGCCGACGGCGAACGCCTGGACATCAACCCCGATAACAGTTGGCAGGTGATCTATGCCGTTTGAAACCCCTTCGCTGCCGGTGCTGATCAAGCGCACCCAAAGCGACCTGGCCGGCGATTCGCTGCGCCAGTCCGATGCGCAAGTCCTGGCCCGTACACTCGGTGGTGCCGCTTACGGTTTGTATGGCTACCTTGACTGGATTGCCGAGCAGATCCTGCCCGACACCGCCGATGAATCGACCCTGGAACGCATCGCCGCACTGCGCCTGAACCAACCGCGCAAACCGGCGCAGGTTGCCACCGGTACGGTCAGCTTCAACGCCACGGCGGGCGCTGTGCTGGACGCCGATACGTTGCTGCAGGCGAGTGACGGTCGCACCTTCAAAGTCACTGCCGCGCGCACCACCGTCAATGGCGTCAACAGCACCAGCATCGCCGCCCTGGATGCCGGCAGTCTGGGTAACGCCGAGGCCGGGCTGGCGTTGACGCCGGTGCAGCCGATCGCCGGTGTGGTCAGCAACAGTTTTGTGGTGTTGGCGCCGGGGCTCAATGGCGGCGTGGCGCGGGAAAGCCTGGAGTCATTGCGCTCGCGGGTGATCCGCTCCTATCGCGTGATCCCCCACGGCGGTTCGGCCAGCGACTATGAAACCTGGGCGCTGGAAGTACCGGGTGTGACCCGCGCGTGGTGCCGTGGCGGCTTCCTCGGGCCGGGCACCGTCGGCGTGTACATCATGCGCGACGACGATCCGCAACCGGTGCCGAATGCCGATCAACTGGCCGAAGTGCAGGCTTATATCGAGCCGTTGCGCCCGGTGACTGCCGAAGTGCATGTACGCCCGCCGGTGCAGAAGCCGGTGACTTATCAACTGAAGCTGATCCCCGACACCACTGCCGTGCGCGCCGCCGTCGAAACCCAGTTGCGCGATCTGCATAACCGTGAAGCCGACCTGGGCGAGGATCTGTTGATCAGCCATATCCGCGAAGCGATCAGCAGCGCGGCAGGTGAAACCGATCACGTGCTGTCAGCCCCGGTGGCGAACGTGGCCGCGGGTGACAGCGAACTGCTCACCTTCGGGGGGTGCGTATGGCTGCCATAAGAACCGCCGCGCAATACCAGGCGCAACTGCGCGCCTTGCTGCCGAGCGGTCCGGCATGGGATCCGGAGCGCGTGCCGGAGCTTGAGGAAGTGCTGCAAGGCGTCGCCGTCGAACTGGCGCGCCTCGACGCTCGCGCCGCCGACCTGCTCAACGAGATGGACCCGGCCGGCGTCAGCGAACTGGTGCCGGACTGGGAACAGGTGATGAACCTGCCCGACCCGTGCCTCGGCGCCACGCCGCTGTTCGACGACCGTCGCCTCGCCGTGCGCCGCCGCTTGCTCGCAGTCGGCAGCCAGGCCGTCGGCTATTACCTGGAAATCGCCAAAAGCCAGGGTTACCCCAACGCCACCATCACCGAACTCGAAGCCCCGCGTATGGGCCGTTCGCGTTTCGGCGCAGCGCACTGGGGCACCTGGGAAGCGCAGTTCATGTGGACGCTCAATACCGGCGGCCGCTTGCTGCTCGGCCGGCGTTTTGGCGCGAGCTACTGGGGCGAGCGCTTCGGCGTGAATCCGGGCTCGGCGCTGGAATGCCTGATCCACCGGGCGGCACCGGCGCATACCAAGGTGCATATCAACTATGACTAGGGAATAACGCAATGGATTATCCGAAGAGTGTCCCCAGCGTCGGCCTGGTCGATGGCCGGTTCGTCGATGAAAATCCGGTGGCCGGAACGCCCGGCTCCTTGATTCCGGCGGTGTGGGGCAACAGCGTTACACAAGAGATTCTCAACGTGATTACTGGCGCCGGGCTGGCAGCCGCCGAGGCCGATACCGGTCAGTTGCTCAGAGCCATTCAATCGATTGTCGGCAATGCCAGTCCTATGCGCTCAGTGGTGACACGGCTGACGGCTTCCAAGGCGCTGACCGACCCGGAGCTGGGCCTGGTGCTGATC
Organism: Pseudomonas sp. 22085; assembly: GCF_052045815.1. NCBI lineage: Bacteria > Pseudomonadati > Pseudomonadota > Gammaproteobacteria > Pseudomonadales > Pseudomonadaceae > Pseudomonas > Pseudomonas sp. 22085. The sequence goes on along the minus strand of NZ_JBQEQA010000006.1, from coordinate 320,495 downwards.
GATGGCGGATCCAGTGCCGTGACGGTGACGTTGCCGCCGGCAAACGCAGCGCTGGGTGTGCGCGATGTAATTGTTCGGCGCATGGATAACAGCGGCAACCGTCTGATCGTTCAGGCGTCAGGTTCCGACCGCATTCGTTTTCATACGCACCTGTCACCCAGCGGTTATCCGTTTCTGGTGTTGATGGGCGGCGGGGATTGGTGGCAGTTGCGCAGCGATGCTGCGGGTAGCTGGTGGCCAGTCGGTCGGTTCGACAACACTCCACTCGGCCGACCGTTTTTTGAAACGACCATCCTGCTCAGTCCCGGTGGCTACGGTGCGCTCAACGGTACAGTCATGAAGCGTGCCGAGTGGCCCTGGTTGTGGGACCACGCGCAGCTATCCGGAATGTTGGGTACCGAAGCCGCGCGTGCGGGCAACGAAGGTAAATGGACGTCGGGTGACGGTGCCGCAACCTTCCGAGGCCCTGAAGGGCGCGGTGAGTTTCTGCGAGTGCTGGACGAGGGGCGGGGCGTGGATGCGGCACGTGCGATGGGTTCTTTTCAGGTGGGCTCGACGCATTCGTATGCCATGGGCGCCAATGGTGCCGGAGCGGTCGGCGCGTGGTGGTCGGACAGCCTGACGAGTTTCGGTGCCGATACTCGTGAAGAACCGCAATACGTGTCCGGGCTGTACAACGGTGGCCCGGTCTTCCCTGCCGGTACGAGTTATCAGCGGGATGCCGCCAACGCCCTGCTGCTGGCGTTCAAGTCCCGCCCTCGCAACATCGCCTATCCCGGCCGTATCAAGCTCATCTGAGGTGCCTATGTTCAACTATCTGTTTGACGGCTCGGGCGCCTTGTCCGGGCCTGTCGAGTTTTTTGTGACCCCGGGCATCGGTATTCAACTGCCCAGCAATGCGGTGGAGTTGTCCTTCGAGTTGCCCGCGCCAGAAGCCGGTCGTACCTGGGCCCTGATCAACGGTGTACCGCGAGAGGTGATTGACCGGCGCGGTCCGGTTTTCCGCAAGGATGGCGGCGGGCAGCAGATCTGGAGTGAGTTGGGGGAGTTGCCCGATACCCTCACAACGCAGCCCTGGCCGGGGGAATTTCATGTGTGGCGCGGCGACGCCTGGCAAGTGGATGAACAGGCCCGATTGCTCAGCATCAGCCAGCAGATGCTGGAACAGCGCGACACGCTGCTGCGCGATGCCGTCCTGCGCATCGCCCCCCTGCAATACGCCGAAGACATCGGCGACGCCAGCCACGAAGAGCAACTGCAATTGCTCGAATGGAAGCTCTATAGCGTGGAGCTGAATCGCATAGAAAAGCAGGCCGGTTTCCCCACTGAAATCACTTGGCCGGCAGTGCCCGGCGCAAGCGTAACCAACTGACCGCAGCACAGGGAACCGTGCAATGGATTATCCAAACAGCATCCCCGGCGTCGGCCTGGTCAACGGCGGTTTTGTCGATGAAAACCCGGTTGCCGGCACGCCCGGATCATTGATCCCCGCCGCCTGGGGCAACAGTGTCACGCAAGAAATTCTCAACGCCATCAAGGCCGCCGGACTGACGCCGGACGAGAGCAAGACCAATCAGTTGGCAACGGCCATTGGCGCTCTCGTCGACTTCACCAAAATGAAAAACACCCCGACCACGCTGGCGGGCTACGGCATCACCGATGCGGTGGGGCGGTTGTTGGCGGTCAGGCAGATCGAGACGGTCGGGATCACGGTTTACCGCCCCAACCCCAATGCGAAAAGGATTCGCGTCCGGCTGGTCGGCGCGGGAGGTTCTGGGGGGGGATGTGCACCTGTCGAGGTGAGCACTCTGCGAATTGGCGGAGGCGGTGGCGCCGGTGCCTATGCGGAAGGTCTGTACGACGTGACAACGGACATGCTCGCCGGCGTGCCGGTCACGCTGGGCGCCGGTGGCGCGTCCCGCACTGTGGCTGGCTTGGCGGGGGGCGGCGCTTCGTTCGGTTCTTTGATGAGTGCTGCCGGTGGCGCTGGCGGATCGGTTCTGGCTGTCGCCGTGGGACCCACGGCGAACGGCTTCGTCCAGGGCGGTCCGGGTGGTCAGGTGGTCACGGGCGGCAATCTGACCAACGCCCGCGGCATGAGCGGTGGGTTCGCGATGTTCAACAACAATTGGGGCGTGCTTTCCGGTACCGGAGGGGCCAGCCCGTTTGATGGCGGTGCGTCGTCCACCGGTATCAACGGCAATGGCTATGCGGGGGTTCGTGGTTCCGGAGGTGGAGGTACCTGCTCCAACAACACGTCTGTGTCGTTTCTGAGCGGTGCCGGCGGCAACGCTTTCTGTGAAATCTGGGAGTACGCGTAATGGTCATGTATGCACGCATTGAAAACGGTGTCGCGGTCGAAGTGATCGACACCGGTGACTACGCGATCGACCAACTCTTCGCGCCTGCTTTTGTCGCTGCGATGGTGCAGGTGCCCGAGGGTGTGAGCGTCGAAATCGGCGCGCCGATGGCCGATGCGACTCCCGCGATCGAACCTTCGTGCGAACCGCAAATTCCTGTCATCGCTCAGGTCGCAATGGTCGACGACAACGAGCCTCTGGCAGCAGAGCGCGCCTGGCGCCAGTCCGCACTCGCAGCCACCGAATGGCAAGTCACCCGCCACCGCGACGAGCAGGAACTGGGACGCGGAACAACGCTCAAGGCCCAGCAATATCTGGAGCTGCTCGAGTACCGCCAGGCCTTGCGCGACTGGCCAGGTGCCGGCGCATTTTCGTCCTCCGTTTTACGGCCGTCAGCGCCCCAATGGCTGGCTACGGACATTGGCTGAAGCCCTCACACAACCCATGAATTCAGATAAGGAGATAAACCGTGGACTACCCCAATAGTGTTCCCAGCGCAGGTCTGGTGAACGGCAAGTTTGTCGATGAAGACCCGGTCACCGGCAAGCCGGGATCCTTGATCCCGGCCAGCTGGGGCAACGGCATCACTCAGGAGCTGCTGACCGTCATCCAGACCGCTGGCCTCACCCCGTCCGAGACTCGAACCGACCAAGTGCTGACGGCATTGCGCAGCAACAAACTGTTTGCGACCGCGCCGCAGTTCGACAACAGTCAGTCGGTCGCCACTACCGCTTTCGTGAGCCGCAGCGGTCTGCAGTTTTCCGGTTTCGCCTCCTATCCCACGAGTACGACTTTGACAGCGGCCAGCGTGGGCGGCGTGGCCAGTTTTTCCAGCGCCACGCCGATTACGGCGACCCTGCCTTCCGTTGCCAATATTCCTCATGCCGGGACTCTGCATATCCTCAACGCCGGGAATGGCGTTCTGACGATCAGTCCCACCGGCAATGAAGCCATTGAAACCTGCAACGGCACGTTCGGGGCTCTCAGTCTCGGTCTCGGTGATTCGGCACAACTGGTCAAACTGAGCGGGCAATGGCGCCTGTATGGGGGCTCGATCAGTGACCGATATGCGGCTGCTCATTCCGGCGTCTATGGCAATGTCGGCTACCAGCGCTTTCCCAGTGGCAACATCGATCAATGGGGAGTAGGCACGACCGATGCCAACGGTGATGTTTACGTCACCTTTCCCATCGCATTCCCGACAACATTTTCATCGATTGTCGCCATGCATTCGGGGGGCGATGCAGCCATGGTCATTCAGTACGCAGGATCTGGAAGCAGAACCGGATGCCGTTTGAGGGTCCGTAGCTACAACGGAGCCGTCTCGCCAAACTGGGGCATCAATTATTTTGCAAAGGGCTACTGAATGAACCCGTTCAATGTGTTTTTCAGCGCAACTACCCGGGCCGTTTATGTACCCGGTATCAACACCTCGGACATTCCCGAGGATGTGATCGAAATTCCTCAGGCGTACTGGATCTCCCTGTTGCAGCAATTGGCCGTCTCGCCAAAGGTGATTGGCGTCAACAACGACAACGGGTTTCCGATTCTGGTGGATCCGCCGCCACCGAGTCCCGAAGAAGCAGCCGATATCGAACGCCATTGGCGCACGGCGCAACTGGCCGCGACCGATGGCCTGGTGGCGCGTGATCGCGATGAGCTGGAGGACGGCGGCGGCACCACGCTGACCACCGAGCAATATGCCGAACTGCAAACCTATCGGCGCGAGTTGCGCGGCTGGCCCCAGGCGTCGTTTTTCCCGTTCAGCGAGCATCGTCCGGTAGCGCCGCGCTGGTTGGCTTCGGCGCTCTAGCAGATAAAGGAAACGGAAATGGATTACCCGAAAAGCGTTCCCGGCATCGGGCTGGTGAACGGCAAGTTCGTCAATGAAGACGTCGTCGGTGGATTGCCGGGATCGTTGATTCCCGCGACCTGGGGCAACGGTGTCACCGATGAGTTGTTGAATGTCGTCAAGTCTGCGGGCCTTGAGCCGAGCGAAAACGATGCGACGCAGTTGCTCCTGGCAATCAAAAAGATAAGCCAGGTCGGTGAAGATAAACACGCCGCGGATATCGGCGCTGCCAATCTGTACATGGCCAACTACGTGCCGGCCATCACGACGTTGAAGGACGGGCTGGCGCTGCGCTTCATGGCAGGCAATGCCAATACCGGAGCGAGTACCTTTGCGCCGAATGGCTTGCTGCCCAAGCCGCTCTTGAGTCTGGCGCAGAGTGCATTGCGCCCAGCGGAGATTGTCGCAGGCAGTGTTTGCTCTGTGGTTTACAGCGCTTTGCTGGACTGTTGGCTGCTGGTTTACGCCAGTGGCGGCAACGCCAACAGCGGTCGATTGCTGGGGATCAAGACGTTCACCTCGTCGGGAATTTATGTACCGACGACGGGGATGAAAAATGTGCTGGTCAAGGTGCTGGGTGGCGGCGGTGGCAGTGGTGGAATAGCCGCGACCAACGGCAGCCAGGTTTCACTTGCCGGTGGCGGTGCTTCCGGAAGCTATGCCGAAGCATGGATTTCTTCAGCCGTCATAGGTGCGAACCAAGTCATTACCGTGGGTGCAAAAGGTGCGGCCGGAGCTGTTGCAGCAAGTGCCGGTCCAGGTGGGACCAGCTCCTTCGGCTCCTTGGTGTCTGCACCGGGCGGCGGCGGATCTCCCTCTCTCGGAGTCATCAATGTCACCGATTTTGGCTTGTTCGTCGGTGGCTTTCCGAGCACGAGCGCTACCGGCGGCAATATTGTTAGCAGTTCGGGTGCGGCCGGCAGTCCGGGGATCAACGTCACTGGCTCAATTCTGGCCGGGCATGGCGGGAACTCTCCGTTGGGTGGCGGTGGCTCTGGTAGCAGCGTGGCCCTGAGTCTTGCAGCACCAGGAACCGGCTACGGGGCAGGCGCCGGCGGCATTGCCAACGCCCTCAACCAACCGGGCAGACCCGGCGGTTCTGGCGCCCCCGGCGTCGTGATCATTTACGAGTACGCCTGATGAAAACCTACGCACGCGTTGTTGAAAACACGGTGGTCGAGCTGTTCTCGACCGATGGAAACATGGTCGAGATGTTTCACCCGGATCTGCTCTGGGTCGACATCACCGATATCACGCCCGCGCCGCAAATCGACTGGTCGGCAAACTTCGGCACCCTTGGCTGGGTGTTTTCGTCGCCGGAGGAAAGTGCCCCGGAGGGAACCCTGAAAACCCTGGCAAAGAAATGGCTGACGGGTCTCGGCCGCCAGTCGTGATTCAATCGGAGCATCCAGGGAGGAACGAGCATCATGCAAATCACTGAAGACAATCTACTCACCATCATGCCCAACGCCCGCCGCCAAGCGGGCGTTTTTGTTTCACCGCTCAACGATGCGATGGGGCGCCATCGCATCGACACGCCCAAACGCATTGCCGCGTTTCTCGCCCAGATCGGACACGAGTCGGGGCAGTTGCAGTACGTGCGCGAACTGGGCAACAACCAATACCTGAGCAAATACGACACCGGTACGCTGGCCTTGCGTCTGGGCAACACGCCGGAGGCCGATGGCGACGGGCAGAAGTATCGCGGGCGCGGGCTGATCCAGATTACCGGCCGCACCAACTATCGACAGTGCAGCCTTGGGCTGTTCGGCGATGAGCGACTGCTGGCGTTGCCGGAGCTGCTGGAGCAACCGCAATGGGCGGCCGAATCCGCGGCGTGGTTCTGGGCGCAGAACGGCCTGAACGCGCTGGCCGACCGTGATGAGTTCAACAGCATTACCCGGCGGATCAACGGCGGGTTGAACGGCTTGCAGGATCGCCTGGAACTCTGGGGGCGGGCGAGGGCGGTGTTATGCCAGCCTTCAGTCTGAGCGTCTGGCGGCTGATTGGCCTGGTGCTGTTGGCCGCAGGATCGGCGGCGCTGGCCTGGCAGTTTCAGGACTGGCGCTACGGTCGTCAATTGGCCGAACAGGCCCGGCTGCAGGCCGAGACCCTCAATCAACTGACTTCGGCCGCTGCCGCCGCGCAACAGGCCGAGCAGGACAAGCGTCTGGCCCTGGAGCAAAGGCTCGCGGCCGGCGAACAAACCCATTACCGAGCACTGAACGATGCCCAACGTGATCAGGATCGCCTGCGCGATCGCCTTGCCACTGCTGATCTGCGCCTGTCAGTCCTCATCGACGCAGGCGACGCTGCCCAAGGCTGTGGTGTGCCAGCCGCCTCCGGCGCCGGCGGCGTGGATCATGCAGCCGTACGCGCCCGACTTGACCCGGCGCATGCTCGACGAATTGTCGCCATCACCGGTGAAGGCGACCGCGGACTGATCGCCTTGCAGGCTTGTCAGGCCTATATCAGAGCGCTGGCGCCTGCACATTTTGAATAAGCTTGTGTATTGAAAGCGCAACCGGCTCGTGTACGGTGGTACCCATTCCATCCGATCCGGAGCGCGCCGTGAAAGAAATCACCCAACTGGCGGCCGAACTTGGCCGACGTCTGCAATTGCTCAATTCTCACGTCACTACGGCCGAGTCCTGTACCGGTGGCGGGATTGCCGAAGCCATCACCCGCATTCCGGGAAGTTCGGCATGGTTCGAGGCGGGTTACGTGACCTACTCCAACCGCCAGAAAACCCAGCAGCTGAATGTACCGACCGAGCTGTTCGGCACCGTGGGTGCGGTCAGTCGCGAGGTGGTCGAGGCCATGGTGCGCGGCGCCCAGGAAAAAAGCCTGGCGCGGTTTGCCGTGGCGGTCAGCGGCGTGGCCGGGCCGGACGGTGGTTCGCCGAACAAACCGGTGGGCACCGTATGGCTGGCGTGGGGCGTAGGCGACCAGATTTCCAGTGAGGTCCAGCACTTCGCCGGCAACCGCGACGAAGTCCGCCGACAAACGGTGAAGGCCGCGCTAGAGGGCTTGCTGCGACTAGCGGCACGAGAAATCGAAAATCAGGGGTAGGCGATCCGTGAACGCTGTGGAATAATACTGGCTACTTATACAGGTGTTGGCCGTCAGGCCTTATTGATTACGTGAGGACTTTAATGGACGACAACAAGAAGAAAGCCTTGGCTGCGGCCCTGGGTCAGATCGAACGTCAATTCGGCAAGGGTGCCGTAATGCGTATGGGCGATCAGGACCGTCAGGCGATCCCGGCCATTTCCACCGGCTCTCTGGGTCTGGACATCGCACTCGGCATCGGCGGCCTGCCAAAAGGCCGTATCGTTGAAATCTACGGTCCTGAATCTTCCGGTAAAACCACACTGACGCTGTCCGTGATCGCCCAGGCTCAAAAAGCCGGTGCGACCTGCGCCTTCGTCGACGCCGAACACGCCCTCGACCCAGAGTACGCCGGCAAGCTGGGCGTCAACGTCGACGACCTGCTGGTTTCCCAGCCGGACACCGGCGAACAGGCCCTGGAAATCACCGACATGCTGGTGCGCTCCAACGCCGTTGACGTGATCATCGTCGACTCCGTGGCCGCTCTGGTACCGAAGGCAGAAATCGAAGGCGAAATGGGTGACATGCACGTGGGCCTGCAAGCCCGTCTGATGTCTCAGGCGCTGCGTAAAATCACCGGTAACATCAAGAACGCCAACTGCCTGGTGATCTTCATCAACCAGATCCGCATGAAGATCGGCGTGATGTTCGGCAGCCCGGAAACCACCACCGGTGGTAACGCGCTGAAGTTCTACGCCTCGGTTCGTCTCGACATCCGCCGTACCGGCGCGGTGAAGGAAGGCGACGAAGTGGTCGGCAGCGAAACCCGCGTCAAGGTTGTGAAGAACAAGGTGGCTTCGCCGTTCCGTCAGGCCGAGTTCCAGATTCTCTACGGCAAGGGTATCTACCTGAACGGCGAGATGATCGACCTGGGCGTACTGCACGGTTTCGTCGAGAAGTCCGGCGCCTGGTATGCCTATGAAGGCACCAAGATCGGTCAGGGCAAGGCCAACTCGGCCAAGTTCCTGGCGGACAACCCGGAAGTCGCGGCCAAGCTCGAGAAGCAACTGCGTGACAAACTGCTGTCGCCAGCTGTGATTGCTGATTCCAAGGCTTCTGCGGTCAAAGAGACCGAAGACGACCTGGCTGACGCTGATATCTGATTGCACCGATGACAACCGCCGTACTCGATACCCTCGTCGCGGTGCGGCGAACCGCCATGGACCTGCTCGCACGCCGCGAGCACGGTCGAATCGAGCTGACGCGCAAACTGCGTCAGCGTGGCGCTCCCCCCGAGATGATCGAAACAGCCCTCGACCGTTTGACGGAAGAAGGGCTGCTTTCCGAAGCCCGTTATCTTGAAAGCTTTGTTTCCTATCGCGCCCGCTCCGGTTACGGCCCTCTGCGGATTCGCGAAGAACTGAGCCAGCGCGGTTTGCAACGCGCCGATATCGAACTCGCCTTGCGTGAGAGCGGTATCAACTGGCAGGAGCAGCTAACGGACACGTGGCAACGGAAGTTCTCCGGACAGCTTCCCGGCGATGCCAAGGAACGCGCCAGACAAGGTCGATTCCTGGCGTACCGGGGATTCTCGATGGAGATGATCAACCGCTTGTTCAGCGGCAGAGGGATGGACGATTAAATCGCTCCAGCCCAACGGAAAAATCAAAAACGGCCCGCTATTTCGATAGCGGGCCGTTTTTTTTGCCTTCACGTAACCTTCGACGGTTCGCGGGTGCGTTGCGCGGTCTGGGGTTTTGACTGGGCCCAGTTTTCCGGCAGGTTGATGTAGTCCACCAGTTCCCGCAGACGCCCGTGGTTTCGGGCATTGAACGCGAATGCCAGGCGCGTCAGGTGACTGAATTGAGCCTCGTCGTGTTCTTCGCCAGCGTAGGCGTGTTGATGGAACTGATCGCTCAGGCACAGATCGGCAAAAGCCTCCTGCATATGGTCGAGGGCCTGATCGCTAAGTTTGTGATTCATGCGAATGACAAACTGGCGCTTGAGCCAGCGGCTGGAGTGGAAGTTGCCATAGAACTGGTTGATCTGCTCCACCGCCTCTTCAACGTTGTAGACCAGGCGCATCAGCTTCATGTCGGTCGGCAGGATGTAGCGGTTTTCCTCCAGTTGCTGGCGGATGAAGTCCAGCGCGCCTTGCCAGAAAGTCCCTCCCGGTGCGTCCAGCAGCACCACCGGCACCAGAGGGCTTTTGCCGGTCTGGATCAGCGTGAGCACTTCCAGCGCTTCGTCCAGGGTGCCGAACCCGCCTGGGCACAAGACCAGCGCATCGGCTTCCTTGACGAAGAACAGCTTGCGGGTGAAGAAGAAATGGAACGGCAGCAGGTTATTGGTGCCGTCCACGGTGGGGTTGGCATGTTGTTCGAAGGGCAGGGTGATGTTGAAGCCCAGGCTGTGATCGCGACCGGCCCCTTCATGGGCGGCGGCCATGATTCCGCCGCCGGCACCGGTGATGACCATCATGTTCGAGCGGGCCAGTGACGCCCCGAGTTCCCGAGCCATGGCGTAAAGGGGATGTTCGACCGGGGTTCGAGCCGAACCGAATACCGTGACCTTGCGTCGCCCCTTGAACTGTTCAAGGGTGCGAAAGGCCTGCTCCAGTTCGCGCAGGGCTTGCAGGGTGATCTTGGCGTTCCAGCGGTTGTGGTCTTCCTGGGCCATGCGCAGCACGGTCAGGATCATGTCTCGGTAAATGGGGGAATTCGGGCTGTTGGGTGACACCAGGTTGAGTTGTTCTTCGACCTTGCTGATGAGGTCGTGGCCGCTTTCCTGAAAATGACGGCTGAGCAGGTCATTCGGTTGGTAAGGCATGCAACTTCTCCTTCTGCACAGAGCTTCCGGCCCTGACGTGCGGCGTCAGTGCCGCGCTGCAAGAAAACAAACAGCCGGCAGCTCCTTTCCTGCCGTTAATAAAAGATCGGGAATACGTTGAATCTAGACCCTCAATGCATTTTTCGCTCATTGAACATCGCGCCGCAAAGTCTTTCCTGGCAACTGGTTATTGCCGCTTTTCGAAGTGTTTTCACCGCTCGTCCGATGCCACGTCGAGGGCTGAATGCTCTGATTTACTAGGTTAAAGGCACCGTGCGACAACTTTGCGTCAACGAGCGTACGCCAGGTGCACGCTATTCAAGGATTTGCGGGTGGCAAGGAGGCGGGACACATGACCAGAGTCATTCTGGAGATCGATGCGCAGCTGTATCGATTGTTGAAAGCATCAGCCGAGACCAATCATGTGAGTCTCGAAGAGGAGTGCTGCCGACGCCTGGCGGGAGGGGAGCGCCGCTCGCGTTACTTGCAGGCCTTGCTGGCCGAACTGCGCGCCGAGGATGAACAGCGGCGCGCCACGTCGAGATGATTACTTCTTCTTCGCTGGAGCCGCTTTCGGGCAATCCGATTCCTGGTAGCTGGCGGAGCCGATCGCCTTGTTGGTTTTCACTTCGGTGAATTCATAACGCATGATCGCGCCCTTGGCCATCAGCTTACGGTACGACGGGTTGTTGCAGACCGAGGCGCCCAGCTGGAAATACACGGCTTTGGGATCGGCGCGCATTTTGTCGGCGTGGCTCTTTTGCACGCTCAGGTGATTGACCAGCGTGGTGCCTTCGACGGTGTAGCCCTGATCAAGAATGTCTTCGTTGATCGCCCGTGGCGTGCCGACGCTGCTTTGTGCGGCGACATTGCGCAGCTCTCGGTTCAGATTCTGCTCACTCAGGGATGCAGCCTGAGCGCTGAAGGACGAGGCCAGCAGAATGGCAGCGGTGGGAACGATAAGGCGCAGCATGAAACTCTCCTGGTTCAGTGACTGGTGGTTCGACCAGCCACGTGACTGTGCGTTCAGTGGCGGCGAATTATAGGGGAGCCGGTCGGGAGGGTACAGGCTTGTGCCCGTCGCTCTGGTAAACTGCCGGCCTTTATTGCCCTGCCGAGTGTCGTTCGTGTCGAGTTTCCCTGCCTGCCGGTGCCGTCTGCGATGAATCATGCCCCCAACGCCGTGGCCCGCCTGCGCGATCAGCGCGAGGACGAAGGCATCAAGCCGATCCAGGCCCGTGGTTTTCGCTCCCCGCGCTGCCGCGATTGCCGCGTGATCATCAGCCATTGCCTGTGCGCCTGGCGGCCGACCGTCGATACGCGTTCGGGTGTTTGCCTGATCATGACCGGCAAGGAAGTGTTCAAACCCAGCAATACCGGCTGGTTGATCGCAGACATCGTGCGCGACAATCATGCTTTCATCTGGTCGCGGACCGAGCCCGACGAGCAACTGCTGGCGCTGCTGAACGACCCGCAATGGCAGCCGTATCTGGTGTTCCCCGGCGAGTACGTCGAACCCTCGCGGGTGACCAATACCGTGGATCTCGATAGCAGCAAGCGTCCGCTGTTCATCCTGCTGGACGCGACCTGGACCGAAGCCCGGAAGATTTTCCGCAAGAGCCCGTATTTCGACCGTTTGCCGATCCTCAGCCTGTTGCCCGACAAGCTGTCGCGCTATCGCCTGCGCCGCTCGACCCGCAGCGAGCACCTGTGCACCGCCGAAGTGGCGGCGCTGTGCCTGGAACTGGCCGGCGATTCGGACGCCGCGTCGGCGCTGGATGCCTATTTCGATGTGTTCAGCCAGCATTACCTGGGCGCCAAGCAGCAACTGGACGTCAATGTGTCGACGCCGGCCCACGCTGAATTGCTGCCCTATATCCGAAACGCGGCGCCATTACCGGCCTGATCCTGGCCCATACTGCTAAAGCAGTGGCCGCGTGGCTTGACCACCCCGGCCTGGCTGGTCATGCTTGGCGCCGATTGGGGTGCGGCCAAGGTTTGAAACGCCGTTTTTTGTTCGTGATTGGCGTTGAACGTGCCCCTGTGGATACCGCCGCCGGGCGGTGTCTCGAGTTGCTTTGGCAAGGCCCGAATGCCCGGGCCCGCCATCAAAAACAGGATCATTTGAAAAATGGCCACATACGACATCCTGATTGCCGATGATCACCCTCTCTTTCGTAGCGCGCTGCATCAAGCAGTCACGATGGGCCTTGGCCCGGATGTACGCATGGTGGAGGTGGCGAGCATCGCCGAGCTGGAAACCCGCCTGACCGAGAAGGCTGACTGGGATCTGGTGCTGCTGGACCTGAACATGCCGGGCGCTTTCGGATTTTCCGGGCTGGTGATGCTGCGCGGTCAGTACCCGCAGATTCCGGTGGTGATGGTTTCGGCCCAGGAAGAAGCCTCGGTGATGGTCAAGTCCCGGGAATTCGGTGCCAGTGGTTTCATTCCCAAGTCCAGCGACCTGAGCGTGATTCAGGAAGCGGTGCGTAAAGTGTTGGACGGGGACGTGTTCTGGCCACCCCAGGCGTTCGAAGCGGTCAGCGTTTCGGATGAAGCCAAGGCTGCCAGCGATGGCCTCGCCAGCCTGACGCCACAGCAGTTCCGGGTGTTGACCATGGTCTGCGAGGGTTTGCTGAACAAGCAGATTGCCTACGAGCTGAATGTGTCCGAAGCGACCATCAAGGCCCACGTCACGGCGATTTTTCGCAAGTTGAACGTGCGGACCCGGACCCAGGCCGCTTTACTGCTGCAACAACTTGAGTCAATTCCGAGCCAGTAAGTACTGGCGTCTTCACGCTTTTTTGACTTTCGTTGATCTAGCTTCCCCACTTCCTTTCGGTCGGTTATCTACTTTATGTCACCTTTCAAGGGCCAGACGGGCCTGAAACGCATCCTCAACGCTTCCGGATACTCGCTGGACGGCTTGCGCGCCGCCTTCACCGGCGAAGCGGCTTTCCGCCAATTGGTGCTGCTTAACGTGGTTCTGATTCCACTGACGTTTTTCCTCAATGTCAGCCGGGTCGAGCAGGCGCTGCTGATCGCCGTGTGCCTGCTGGCGCTGATCGTCGAGCTGTTGAATTCGGCGGTGGAGGCGGCCATCGACCGCATCTCGCTGGAGTTGCACCCGCTGTCCAAGAACGCCAAGGACATGGGCAGTGCCGCGCAATTCGTGGCACTGAGCATGATCGCCCTGGTGTGGGCGGTGATTCTGCTTTAAGCGATGCTCGGCAGAACGATCTCGTCGCTGCGCTGGACCCCGGCGGTGAAGGCGCGGCACAGATCGAGGAATTCACGCATGGCGGAGGTCTGGTACTTCTGTTTGTGCCAGATGAAATAGAACTGCCGCGCCAGATCCAGATCCGGCGTCTCCACCGGCACCAGGCTGCCGCGCCGGAAGGCGTCCCGCAGCGCCAGCCGCGAAATGCAGCCAATACCCAGACCTGATTCCACGGCGCGCTTGATCGCTTCGGTGTGTTCCAGCTCGAGCCGGATGTTCAGCGCGCTGCGGTGATGCCGCATCGCCTGATCGAAGGTCAGGCGCGTGCCCGAACCCTGTTCCCGCAGAATCCACGCTTCATGGGTCAGTTCCTCCATGGTCGCGCTGCCGCGTTTGGCCAACGGATGCTGCGGGGCGCAGAACACCACCAGTTCATCCTCGACCCAGCTCTGCACTTCGATATCCGGATGGCTGCAATCGCCTTCGATTAGACCCAGATCAATTTCGTAGTGAGCAACCTGTTGCACGATATTGGCAGTGTTCTGCACGTGCAGCTTCACCTGGCTTTCCGGGTGGCGCTGCATGAAACCGCCGATCAGCAGCGTCGCCAGGTAATTGCCGATGGTCAAGGTCGCGCCCACCGACAGCGAGCCGAAACCGGATTTGCCGTTGAGCAGGTCTTCGATTTCCTTGGCCTGATCGAGCAGGGCCACCGCTTGCGGCAACAATTGTTTGCCGAGGGCGTTGAGGCTCAGGCGTTTGCCGGCGCGATCGAACAGCTGGCAGCTGGACTGGCGCTCCAGTTCAGTGATGGAAGTGCTGGCGGCCGATTGCGACAGGTTGAGCAGCCCCGCAGCTCGGGACACGCTTTCCTGCTGGGCGACGGCGACGAAGACTTGCAGTTGACGAAGAGTAAATCGCATATCGATATAACCGATAACCCTTATCTTAATAATCCAGTTAACAGATATTGTCGGCGCTATTAGAATGCGATGCAATTGCGCACCGTCGGCATTCTTCAACACGAGCCGGGCAGGCGCAGATCAATCTCCAGGAGTCCCACGTACATGAGCAACATGAACCACGAGCGTGTCCTCAGTGTTCATCACTGGAACGACACTCTGTTCAGCTTCAAGTGCACCCGCGATCCGGGCCTGCGCTTCGAGAACGGTCAGTTCGTGATGATCGGCCTGCAACAGCCCAACGGCCGCCCGCTTATGCGCGCTTACTCGATCGCCAGCCCGAACTGGGAAGAGCATCTCGAGTTCTTCAGCATCAAGGTGCCGGACGGTCCGCTGACCTCCCAGTTGCAGCACCTGAAGGAAGGCGACGAGATCATCATCTCGAAAAAACCGACCGGCACCCTGGTGCTGGACGACCTGAATCCGGGCAAGCACCTGTACCTGCTGAGCACCGGCACCGGTCTGGCGCCGTTCATGAGCGTGATCCAGGACCCGGAAACCTACGAGCGCTTCGAGAAAGTGATCCTGGTTCACGGTGTTCGTTACGTCAACGAAGTCGCCTACCGCGAGTTCATCACCGAGCACCTGCCGCAGAACGAATTCTTCGGCGAAGCGCTGCGTGACAAGCTGATCTACTACCCGACCGTGACTCGCGAACCGTTCGAGAATCAGGGTCGCCTGACCGACCTGATGCGCAGCGGCAAGCTGTTCAGCGACATCGGCCTGCCACCGATCAACCCGCAAGACGACCGCGCGATGATCTGCGGCAGCCCGAGCATGCTCGACGAGACCAGCGAAGTGCTCGACAGCTTCGGCCTGAAGATCTCGGCGCGGATGCGCGAGCCGGGTGACTACCTGATCGAGCGCGCATTCGTCGAGAAGTAAGCTGTTTATAGGTGACGCAGAGCGTCACTGGATGCATTACCACGCAGAGCGTGGGAACGATCAGCCCGCGTTGCCTGAGAAGGCAGCGCGGGCTTTTTCGTTTTCGCGATTCAGTCAGCGGCGGGAATCACTTCCAGGACGCGGATCTGCTCAGGCACAGGGTAATGCCAGCGCACATCCAGATCCCAGAACTGCGCGCCGTATTCGCGCTCTGGCGCGGGCGTCTGGTACGCCGGGCGCGGATCCTGGGCCAGGCATTGCTCGATCAGCTCGACCAGCGGCTCGGCCAGGCGCTGAGCGTGCGTGTGCGCCTGTTGCAGCGCCGTGTCCGTCCACTGCACGTCGATCAGGTGCGGCGCGGCACTGGCGATGCTGTTGGAGGCGTCAGTGATGATGTCGGCGTAGGGCACGTAGGGTTTGATGTCGAGAATCGGCGTGCCGTCCAGCAGGTCGATACCGGAGATGAACAGGCGATTGGCCTCGACCTTGTCCAGCTTCACCACCGACTGACCAATGCCGTTCGGCCGATGGGTGGCTCGGGTGGCGAACACGCCCATGGACTTGTTGCCACCCAGGCGCGGAGGGCGGACCTTGAGGCGCGGCTTGTCTTCCAGGGCCAGATGGAACAGGAACAGCAGCCAGACATGACTGACCTGCTCCAGCCCCTGCACCGCATCGCCCTGATCGAACGGCGCCACCAGCTCCAGCACGCCGCGGGCGGCAGGGGCCAGTTGCGGCTGGCGCGGGATGGCGAACTTCTCCTTGAAGCAGGAGCGGACAAAGCCGATGGGGGAGACGCTGTAAGTCATGGTTTGCATTCGAAGCGGAGCAGGGCGGGCATGATAACCCGGCAGGCTTCAAGTCTGGTGCTGACAGGGCTGACGCTATCGCTGCGATGCGGCGGGCCGACAAGCCAGCTCCCACAGGTTTTGTGGTGTACACAAATCCTGCTGACACTCGAGATCTCTGTGGGAGCTGGCTTGCCAGCGATAGCCGCACCGCCGATATCAGAGGCTGAACCCACCATCCAGCGGAATGATATTCCCGGTCATGTAGGCCCCGGCTGTACTCGCCAGGCTGATCGCCAGCGCCGCCATCTCTTCCTCGCGGCCCCAGCGTTTCATCGGAATCAGCGCGGTGTCTTCGGCAAGCGCCTGTTGATCACTGCCGATGTGCTGGGTCATCTTGCTCGGAAAGCGCCCCGGTGCGATGACGTTGACGTTGATGTGCTGGCTCACCAGTTCCCGGGCGAGGATCCGCGACAGCTGATGAAGGGCGGCCTTGCTCGGCCCGTAGGCGTAGGCCTGTTCACCAAAGGAAGAAATCCCCGCCACCGAACCGATGTTGATGATCCGCGCCGGATTGGCCGCCGACCCGGATTTGCGCAGCAACGGCAGAAACTGCTGGATGCAGCTGAACACCGACGTCACGTTGAGTTGCATGACCTTTTCCCAGCCCTTGACCGGGTAACTCTCCAGCGGCGCGCCCCAGGTGGTGCCGGCGTTGTTCACCAGAATGTCCAGATGAGTGATCTGTTCGCCCAGTCGCTCGGCCAGCTCTTTCACGCCTTCTTCGGTCGCCAGGTTCGCCGCCATGCCCAGACAAGTGCCCAGAGCACTGAGTTCTTCAGCGGTTTGATGACAGGCTTCCGCGTCACGGGAACAGACGTACACGCGGGCGCCGGCCTCGACAAAGGCCTTGGCGATCATTTTGCCGATACCACGGGTGCCGCCGGTCACCAGGGCGGTGCGGCCTTGCAGGGAGAAATACGGGTGCATGGCGATTCCTGAGGGCTAGGGTTCAGTACACCCTAGTCGCCGGCCGCAAAAAGCGGAGCCACTATTTTTCGAGGGAATGGGAGGCCATAGGGCCAGCTTCAAGTTGCGAGCGTCGAGCTACGAGTAAAAGCTTGCAGCTCGACGCTTGTCGCTGCTTTACGCTCTCACGCGGAGCGTGAGCCCCTTGAGGAAATTGCGCAGCAACTGATCGCCACACGGGCGGTAGTTGGTGTGGCCGACCTTGCGGAACAGCGCACTCAGCTCAGGCTTGGACACCGGGAAGTCGGCAGCCTTGAGGATCGCGTGCATGTCGTCTTCCTTCAATTCGAAGGCCACGCGCAGCTTTTTCAGGATGATGTTGTTGGTCACCGGCACTTCGATCGGCAGCGGCGGACGACTTTCGTCCTTGCCGCGCTTGAAGATCACCAGACCGTCGAGGAAGTGCGCGATGACTTCGTCCGGGCAGCGCACGAAGCCTTCTTCGTCTTCTTCTTTTTTGTCGAGCCAGGTGATCACGTCGGCGAGCGTTACATCCATGCCGCCGAGTTTGATGATCTCGACCACTTTCTTGTCGCTGATGTCGAGCATGTAGCGCACGCTGCGCAGAACGTCGTTGTGAACCATGTGTGCAATCCTGATTGTTCGCTGTGGGCACCGAGCGGGGCGCGATGCCGGAAATATTGGGTGGCTTGCGAGCCTTAGAATTTCTCTTTGCCGGACAGGTAGCGCCATTGGCCGACCGGCACCTTGCCGATGGACACGCCGCCGATGCGGATCCGGCGTATGCCGATGACCTTCAGGCCGACCGCTTCGCAGAACTGGGCGATGATCCCCGGCTGCGGGTTCTTCATGGCGAAGCGCAGGCGGTTTTCGTTCTGCCAGCTGGCCTTGACCGGCGGCAGCTCCTTGCCCTTGTGGGTGAGGCCGTGCTGCAGGCGATTGAGGCCGTGGGCAACCATGTCGCCTTCGACTTCGACCACGTATTCCTGCTCGATCTTGGCCGCGTCGGCGGTGAGCTTGCGCAACACCTTCCAGTCCTGGGTGAACACCAGCAGGCCGCTGGCCTTGGGTTGCAGGTCGGCGCTGGCGGTCAGGCGCAGGAAGTGTCCGCGCAGCGGACGTTTGCCGTAGCGGTGTTCTTCGCTGAGGGTTTCGGCGTTCAGCGACTGCATGGCGCTGTCGACATCCATGCCCGCCGGCACGTTGAGCAGGATAGTCACCGGCTCCGGCGCGGTGGCCTTGGCGTCCTTGTCGAGCTCGACTTTCTGGTCGCCGACCTTGAACTGCGGCTCGTCGATGACTTCGCCGTCCACGGTGACCCAGCCGCCCTCGATGAACAGCTCGGCCTCCCGGCGGGAGCAACCGACCAGCTCGATGAGGCGTTTGGAGAGGCGAATCGGGTCAGTCATGACAGGGGCCGTAACAAAAAAGGGGTGGGCATTGTACCTGCCTGGGGCCGGTTAAGCCCGATTGCATTTACAGAGTGTTCGCTTGACCTGTGGGAGCTGGCTTGCCAGCGATGTTATCACCGCGGTGTTCTGTCAGACCGAGGCGCCTGCATCGCTGGCAAGTCGAAACGTCGCACCGAAGCTCCCACAGGGTTCTATGCTTGATCAGGCATGGTTCGAGCGTTGCTGATTCTGGCGCAGACGCATATGCAACAACGGATACGGCTGGCCCATGCCATCGACCTCCGAGCGGCCGATCACCTCGAACCCTTGCTTGAAGTAAAACCCCAGCGCCTGCGGGTTCTGTTCGTTGACGTCCAGTTCGTCGGCGTTCAGGTGTTCCATGGCGTACTTCAGCAGTTTCTTGCCAAGGCCCTGGCCGCGATGGGCCGGGTCGATGAACAGCATTTCGATCTTGCCCGCCGCGACCCCGGCAAACCCGGTGATGCGCTGGTGGCTGTCGCGGGTGCAGATCAGCATCACCGCATCGAGGTAGCGGGTCAGCACCAGATTCTTCAGCAGCTCGATGTAGGATTCCGGCAGGAAATCGTGGGTCGCGCGGACCGAGGCCTCCCAGACCCGGGTCAGTTCCTGATAATCGCTGAGTTTCGGCGTGTGGATGACCGAATGCTGACGCATGCCCGATAGCCTCTTTGTCATGGATGAGGGAGTCCTTCCCCTCACAAACTCTAGCCGTAAAAAAGCCCCGCATCTCGTAAAAGAGAGCGGGGCTTTCTGTATTTTTCGCGCTTAGATCTGTTCGGCCCAGAGGTCGTATTCGTCGGCGTCGGTCACCTTGCACCAGACCTTGTCGCCCGGCTTCAGGTTGCTGCCGTTGTCGATGAACACGTTGCCGTCGATTTCCGGGGCATCGAAGAAGCAGCGGCCGACCGCGCCCTGCTCGTCGACTTCGTCCACCAGCACTTCGATTTCACGGCCGATGCGCAGTTGCAGGCGCGCCGAACTGATGGCCTGCTGGTGCGCCATGAAGCGTTCCCAGCGGTCTTGCTTGACGTCGTCCGGAACCACTTCCAGATCCAGATCGTTGGCTGGAGCGCCTTCGACCGGCGAATACTGGAAGCAGCCGACGCGGTCGAGCTGGGCTTCGGTCAGCCAGTCCAGCAGGTACTGAAAGTCTTCTTCGGTTTCGCCGGGGAAGCCGACGATGAAGGTCGAACGGATGATCAGGTCCGGGCAGATCTCGCGCCAGTTCTTGATCCGCGCCAGGGTCTTGTCTTCGAACGCCGGGCGTTTCATCGACTTCAGGACTTTCGGGCTGGCGTGCTGGAACGGGATGTCCAGGTACGGCAGGATCTTGCCGGCGGCCATCAGCGGGATCAGTTCGTCGACGTGCGGGTACGGGTAAACGTAGTGCAGACGGACCCAGACGCCGAGGGTGCTCAGCGCTTCGCACAGTTCGGTCATGCGGGTTTTCACCGGCGCGCCGTTCCAGAAACCGGTTCGGTACTTGACGTCAACGCCGTAGGCGCTGGTGTCCTGGGAAATCACCAGCAGTTCCTTCACGCCGGATTTGACCAGACGCTGGGCTTCGTCGAGCACGTCGCCGACCGGACGGCTGACCAGTTTGCCGCGCATCGACGGGATGATGCAGAAACTGCAGCTGTGGTTGCAGCCTTCGGAAATCTTCAGGTACGCGTAGTGGCGCGGGGTCAGCTTGATGCCTTGCGGCGGCACCAGGTCGATCAGCGGGTTGTGATCCTGCTTCGGCGGCACGACTTCGTGCACGGCGTTGACCACTTGCTCGTACTGCTGCGGACCGGTGACGGCCAGCACGCTCGGGTGCACGTCACGGATATTGCCTTCTTCCACGCCCATGCAGCCGGTCACGATGACCTTGCCGTTTTCCTTGATCGCTTCGCCGATGACTTCCAGCGATTCGGCCTTGGCCGAGTCGATGAAGCCGCAGGTGTTGACCACGACCACGTCGGCGTCCTGATAGGTGGACACCACGTCATAGCCTTCCATGCGCAGCTGGGTCAGGATGCGCTCGGAGTCGACCAGTGCTTTCGGGCAACCCAGAGAAACGAAGCCAACCTTTGGATTGGCCGGCGCAGGAGTGGTGGACATGTCTAACCTCGGTGTTTTGTGACGTCGCTGGCCTGATTCAGGAACCGACGGATGGGCGCTTAAGGCGCGCCTCTGATCAAAAAGTGCGCAATTCTAGCGGTGAGCAACGCACTTGACCAGCTTTATGCAGGGAAATACGACGAGTGCTGCGCTATGCTTCGCGCCGTTGCGCTTTACTGAATTTTTACAGTCAACAAAACGTCTGTTACAGGGCGTAAAAACGCGCATGCTGCACACAAAGCATAGTGCTTCATATAAGAAGCCGGTCTGGGAATCAGGAGTGTTGGATGGGTCAGGCAAGTAGTCACGCGGCAGGCGCCGAAGGTTCGGCCACCAAGCCGCTGAGCATGCTGGTCGCGGCGGTCGGGGTAGTTTACGGCGACATCGGCACGAGCCCGTTGTACACCCTCAAAGAAGTGTTTTCCGGCGCTTATGGCGTTCCGGTGAACCACGACGGGGTGCTGGGCATTCTGTCGTTGATCTTCTGGTCGCTGATCTGGGTCGTGTCGATCAAATACATGATGTTCGTGCTGCGTGCCGACAACCAGGGCGAGGGCGGCATCATGGCGCTCACCGCGCTGGCACGGCGGGCAGCGGGGGAACGCAGGAAATTGCGTTCGCTGCTGGTGGTCTGCGGCTTGATCGGCGCAGCGCTGTTCTATGGCGACAGCATGATCACCCCGGCGATCTCTGTGCTGTCGGCCATCGAAGGTCTGGGCCTGGCATTTGACGGGATCGACCATTGGGTCGTGCCGTTGTCGTTGGTGGTGCTGGTCGGGTTGTTTCTGATCCAGAGCCATGGCACAGCACGGATCGGCATTCTCTTCGGGCCGATCATGGTCACCTGGTTCCTCGTTCTCGGCGCTCTCGGCGTGTACGGCATCAGCCATTCCCCGGAAGTGCTGAAGGCGCTGAACCCGATCTGGGCCGTGCGCTTTTTCATGGTGCATACCGGCATGGGCGTGGCGATCCTCGGCGCCGTGGTGCTGGCGTTGACCGGTGCCGAAGCGCTGTACGCTGACATGGGCCACTTCGGTCGCAAGCCGATTGCCCGCGCGTGGTTCCTGCTGGTGCTGCCGGCGCTGGTGCTCAACTACTTCGGTCAGGGCGCCTTGTTGCTGGACAACCCGGAAGCGGCGCGCAACCCGTTCTACCTGCTGGCGCCGAGCTGGGCACTGATTCCGCTGGTCGGTCTGTCGACCCTGGCCACGGTGATTGCGTCCCAAGCGGTGATTTCCGGCGCGTTCTCCCTGACTCGTCAGGCGATTCAGCTTGGTTACATTCCGCGTATGTACATCCAGCACACGTCCAGCGACGAGCAGGGCCAGATTTATATTGGCGCGGTGAACTGGGCGCTGATGGTCGGCGTTGTCTTGTTGGTGCTGGGCTTCGAATCCTCCGGCGCACTGGCCTCGGCCTATGGTGTGGCGGTAACCGGCACTATGCTGATGACCACGATTCTGGTGTCGGCAGTCATGCTGCTGCTATGGAAATGGCCACCGATTCTGGCGGTGCCGGTACTGATCGGCTTCCTGCTGGTGGACGGCCTGTACTTCGCCGCCAACGTGCCGAAGATCGTCCAGGGTGGCGCCTTCCCGGTGATCGCCGGTATCGCGCTGTTCGTGCTGATGACCACCTGGAAACGCGGCAAGCAACTGCTGGTCGAGCGCCTCGACGAAGGCGCGCTGCCGCTGCCGATCTTTATCAGCAGCATCCGCGTCCAGCCACCACACCGCGTGCAGGGCACCGCCGTGTTCCTCACCGCCCGTTCCGACGCGGTGCCGCACGCGCTGTTGCACAACCTGCTGCACAACCAGGTGCTGCACGAGCAAGTGGTGCTGCTGACCGTGGTCTACGAAGACATCCCGCGCGTCCCGCCATCCCGGCGCTTCGAAGTCGAAGCCCACGGCGAAGGCTTCTTCCGGGTGATCCTGCACTTCGGCTTCACCGACGAACCGGACGTGCCGCAGGCGCTGAAGCTGTGCCACCTGGATGATCTGGACTTCAGCCCGATGCGCACCACCTACTTCCTCAGCCGCGAAACGGTCATCGCCTCGAAACTCGAAGGCATGGCCCGTTGGCGAGAGGCGCTGTTTGCATTCATGTTGAAGAATGCCAACGGCAACCTGCGATTCTTCAATCTGCCGCTGAACCGGGTGATTGAGTTGGGGACGCAGGTGGAGATGTAGGCCTCGTCGCAACTGAAAAGCCCCCGTCAGCTTTGCGGCTGGCGGGGGCTTTTTTGTGTTTGTGGACTTATCAGAATCCAGTGGAGATCCCTGTGGGAGCGGGCTTGCCCGCGAATGCGGTGTATCAGTTTACAAATCAGCTGCCTGACCCATCGCCATCGCGGGCAAGCCCGGCTCCCACAAGGATCTCGGGCGTTTGCCAAAACGAAAAAGCCCCCGCAACTGTGAAGTTGCGGGGGCTTTTTTGGGGGGGGCGCTTCAGATCACTCTTCCGCCACCTGCGCCGTGTTCTGGCGCTTCTCGATCAAGTCCACCAAACGCTTGGCCAGTGCCGGGTAGTTCTCGTCGAAGTGGTGGCCGCCAGGCAGCTTCACTGCTTCGCCCACCGCGGTCTTGTCGGTGCAGCCGCTTTCGTCGGTTTCTTCTTCACCGTAGATGCACACGACCTTGGCCGGTGGCAGCTTGGCCATTTCCGGGCCGGTGGCGGCTTCTTTGCCGGCGTTGCCGAGCCAGCCTTCGACTTCGATTTCGAAGCTGCCGGTGCGGGCGAAGGCCAGCAGGATGATTGCGTCGACGCGTTGCTGCTCGGTTTCCGGCAGGCGGTTGTAGATGGCCGGCAGAACGTCGGCGCCGAACGAGTAACCGGTCAGGATGAAGCGTTTGGTGCCCCACTTCTGGCGGTAGTGCTGCATCAGTTCGGTCAGGTCCAGGGCGCTTTGTTCCGGGCTCTTGTGCTGCCAGTAGTAGCGCAGGGTGTCGATGCCGACCACCGGGTAGCCGATCTTGGCCATTTCGCCGGCCACGTCGCGGTCCAGATCGCGCCAGCCGCCGTCACCGGACAGGAACAGGGTCACGGTGTCCTTGGCCTGGCCGGCCGGGACTTCCACCACCGGGATCTGCAGGCCACCGTTGGCCTTGTCGCCGCCGACGAGGATCTTGCGCAGTTCGTTGTTCAGCACTTGCGGCAGGTTGATGTCGTAGTCGCTGATGCTGGTTTCGGCGTTCGGTTGATCGCGCACGAAACCGGCGCTGGTGTCGTCCGGGTTGTCGTTCCACGCCACCAGCCAGTGGCCGTGGGCGGCGGCTTTTGGCAGCAGGTGGGTGCAGCCGGGTTTTTCCAGGGCCAGGTCGACCGATACGGCTTGAGCCTTGTCGTCCTTCTGCTCGGACAGCCAGCGCCACGCCAGCACGGCGCCGGGGCCGATGCCGCTGACCAGCGTCGCCGGGCCGTTCAGTTCACGCAGGCCGGCCTGCAGGGCGCGGCTTTGCAGCAGGCAGTCCTTGGGCAGGATCACCTGGACAATTTGAGCCGAGGCGCTGCGGCTCAGGGTGCTCAGTTGTTTGTCGCTGAGTTTCTGGTCGTCGTTGACCGCCACCAGCACCTGCGCCTTGGGCTTGGTGCCGGGGATGACCCGGGTCATGGCAGCACCGTCGGCCGGGTTGAGCTGTTCGAGGGTCGGTTCCGGTGCCGGGCGTTTGAGGTACCAGAAACCGCCACCGGCAATCGCGGCCAGCACCAGCAGTGCCACCAGGATGTACTTCAGGGAGCGTTGAATCATCAGCGTTTCACCAATCCAGTCAAGCCGCCCGCGATCAGGGCAGCAGTGTCGGCCAGCGCCACCAGCGGATCGAGTCCGGCGGGCACGGCCATATAACGGGGTTCCCAGTCAGGCTGGAACTTGTCTTTGAAGCGGCGCAAGCCTTGGAAGTTGTACAACTGCTCACCACGGCGGAAAACCATCGAGCCCAGTCGCTGGGTCAGCGGTGCCCCGCGCCGGGGTTGCAACCCCGACAGCGGCACCATGCCCAGGCTGAAGCGCGCGTATCCGTGACTCTTATAGTGTTGAATCAGACCGACCATCATGAATTCCATGGTCAGCTTGGGGGCGTCCGGGTGCGCGCGCATCAGATCGAGACTGGCCAGGTCATGGCTGTAGGTCTCGAGCAGGTTGGCGAACGCCACCGGGCGGCCTTCGAAGCGAATCACCGCGATGCGGAAATGCTTCAGGTAATCGTCGCTGAAACGGCCGAGGGAGAAGCCTTTCTCGCGCACGTTCTTGCCGGTCAGCCAGGCATCGGAAATCACCTTGAGCTCATCCATCGGCGCCTGGCCTGGCTCATGGATTTCCAGCGAAAGGCCGTCGCGGGTGCCACGGTTCCAGGTGTAGCGCAGGTCCTTCATCTCCTTGCCCTTGGCTTCCAGGTCAAAGCGATGCAGATCGACCCGGGCTTCTTCGCCGAGCTTGATCGCGGTCAGGCCGATGTCCATGTAGTACGGCAGGTTCTCGGCGCGCACCTGATAGAACACCGGGCGGGCGTGATGGATGTCGCACAGGTCGCGGAACTGCCAGATCATTTCGGCCCGTTGCTGGCCGGGGCCGATCGGGTCGTACAGGGCCACGAGGCTGCGGCCGCGACGGGCGTACATCAGGAAGGCTTCGTCGTTGGGATGAAACAGCAGCGCCTTGTCACCGGTCAGGGCCAGGCCACCGTCCGGTTGCGAGGAGGCCATCAGAATTTTCGAGGCGCGTTCCAGCTCATCGGGTGTCGGCAGGTGAATCACCGGGCGAGCAGTGCGCAGCAGCCAGGTCAGGGCAATCACCAGCAGCAACACGGCGGCGCCGAGCAGCGAGCGCAAGCCGCGCGGGGCGTCGGCGTCGAGGGTGAACTGCCACCACAGTTGATGGCTGTAAGGGACGTCCTGATAAGCGAACAGCAAAAGCCAGGTCGAAGCACCGAGTACGCACAGGCTGGCGACCAGATACAGCGGCGAGAACGGCAGTTCGGTCAGACGGCTCGGGCGATAGAACGAACGACGGAAAACCCCCAGCAGCGCGGCGGTGAGGGTCATCAGGGTCGCTTCTTCCCAGTCGAAACCCTTGAGCAGCGAGAGCAGGGCGCCCACCAGCAACAGAATGGTGGTCAGCATCCACGCCGCCGATAACCGGCGACGCAGGCCTTGAGCGAGCATCAGGCACAGCACGCCGATCAGGCTGGCGCCAAAGTGCGAGGCGTCGACCAGACGGTGAGGAATCAGAAAGCCGATATGTTCCAGGCGGGTGTCGATCTCTGGCGTCGCGCCGGAAAACAGCAGCACCACGCCGGACAGGAACACCAGCACCGCGAGAATCGGTGCCGCCAGACCGGAGGCTGCACGCATGGTCTGCGACTGAAACAGGCGCTGGCCTTCATTGAGCAGCAGCAGCACGCAGGCCACCAGCAACGGTAGCACCACATAAATCAGGCGATACAGGAGCAGGGCAGCGGCCAGTGGCGCGGCGCCGAGCTTGTCGGCGAACGCGGCCAGCAGAATCGCTTCGAAGACCCCCACACCGCCCGGAACGTGACTGAGTACGCCGGCGGCCAGGGCCAGCAAGTAAACCAGCAGGAACGCGCCGAAGGGCGGCGCTTCCGGTAGCAGCAGATAAAGGACGGTCGCAGCGGCAGCCACGTCGAGGGCGGTGATGACCAGTTGCAGGAACGTCAGGCGACGACCCGGCAGACGCAGGGTGCGACGACCGGCCCGGACCAGCAGGTTGTCCGGGTAAGGCTGCTCCGGCAGGCGACGGCGATAGATGCCGATGGCCAGGATCGCGCCGAGCAGCAGCACCACGCCGGCAATCGTGCCCAGCAAGGTCTCGGACAGCCCCAGTGCCTGTGACGCGGCGGGCAGGTTGCTCAGGGTCGCAAGCGCGGCCAGCGGCGGCAGGGCGCAGCCCAGCGACAGGCTGGCGAACAGGGTCATGTGCGCGACTTCGGAAGCGCCCAGGCCATGTCGTGCATATAAACGGTAACGCACCGACCCACCGGACAGCATCGACAGGCCGATGGCGTTGCCGATGGCAAACGCGGTGAAACCGCCCAGCGCCAGTACTTTCGGCGCCAGCGTCACGCGGGCATAACGACTGGCCGACCATTCATAGCCGAGCAGGATAATGAAGCCGACGACCGTCGCACCGAGGGCACCGAGCAGGGCCGGTTTCGGCACGTCGAGAATCGAGTCGTGCAAGGCGTCGAGATCGAGTTCGCTGAGCAGATGGCGACAGGCAATCAGCGCAATGGCGAACAGCAGCAAAGTGACCGCCAGACCGATCGGTTGCCGGTATTTGCTGATCCGATCCAGCAGGCGCAAACGCTCAGGTTTGATCGGTGGGTTTGCTGTGACGGTGTCTTGTGAATCAGACGAGTTGGCGCGCATCAATCACCTCTTGGATTGTGCGCGACAGGATGGAGGTATCCAGCCAAGTTACCAATCCCTGTAGAAAAAAATAATCACAAAATACTACGCCTCTCACCGGGTATCGGCGAGGGCAGCTCCTGGATTGCAGACGCCTTGCCCGCGACTTCAAGCATAGTCGCAACTTGGCGGGTCTTCAGATCCTGAACGGTACTGCACAGTGACAGATCATTGTTGCGAAAGGACTTTTTCCACAGATACAAAAAAGGCCACTCTTTCGAGTAGCCTTTTTTGATGTTTGGTTGCGGGAGCCGGATTTGAACCGACGACCTTCGGGTTATGAGCCCGACGAGCTACCAGACTGCTCCATCCCGCGTCTGTGTGGCGGCATTCTACAGGCGAACGACGGGGTGTCAACCGATAATCCCGAGAAGGGTCAAATAAGTGTGCAATCGCGGCAAACGGTCGCAGGGCAAGCGCTAAGTTTCGGAATCGGAACGATTTCCGCTTGGCGCGACTGGATCCGAAAAACAGACACGCACAAAAAAGGCCAATCTTTCGATTGGCCTTTTTTGATGTTTGGTTGCGGGAGCCGGATTTGAACCGACGACCTTCGGGTTATGAGCCCGACGAGCTACCAGACTGCTCCATCCCGCGTCTGTGTGGCGGCATTCTACAGAGGAACGCGGGGGTGTCAACCTTCAATTCGGATAAAACCTGTTCAGCTTCAATCGGTTAGCGCTGACGGACGGTCTTTTCAGAGGCTGCAGGTCAGGCAGGGCAAGGGTTTCAGCTCTATTGGAGGTTGGTTTTCGATTGAGGAAATAAATTCAAACTCCCTTTCCTACAAACTGAAAAGAACATTCGTACCACTGGTGCTATATACAGGTGTCAGTGAGATACTGCCGGTCCGGCTCGCCATGTTTCCTTTTCTGTCATGACTCAGCGAAAAATCATCCACGTCGACTGTGACTGTTTCTACGCTGCCATCGAGATGCGGGATGACCCGAGCCTCGCCGGCAAGCCGTTGGCGGTGGGTGGCTCGGCGGATCGGCGCGGAGTGATTGCCACCTGCAACTATGAGGCGCGGGCTTACGGGGTTCGCTCGGCGATGTCGTCCGGACACGCCCTGAAGCTGTGCCCGGACCTGACCATCGTCAAGCCGCGAATGGACGCCTATCGCGAGGCGTCGAAGGAAATTCACACGATCTTTCGCGATTACACTGACCTGATCGAACCGCTTTCTCTGGACGAAGCTTATCTCGACGTCTCGGACAGCGCGCATTTTGCCGGCAGCGCCACGCGGATCGCCCAGGACATTCGCCGCCGGGTTTCCAATCAGTTGCACATCACTGTCTCCGCCGGCGTGGCGCCCAACAAGTTTCTGGCCAAGATCGCCAGCGACTGGAAAAAGCCGAACGGCTTGTTCGTGATTACCCCCGATCAAGTCGAAGACTTCGTCAGTGGCCTGCCGGTGAGCAAGTTGCACGGGGTGGGCAAGGTCACGGCCGATAAGCTGGGCAAGCTGGGTATCAATGACTGCCTGCAATTGCGCGAGTGGGACAAGCTGGCGCTGGTGCGGGAATTCGGCAGTTTCGGCGAGCGCTTGTGGAGTCTGGCCCGTGGGATCGATGAGCGGTTGGTGCACAACGACAGTCGTCGTCAGTCGATCAGCGTCGAAAACACCTACGACGTCGATCTGCCGGATCTGCGCAGCTGCCTCGACAAGCTTCCGGAACTACTGGAAACCCTGAAAACCCGCATGGCGCGGATCGACAGCAGCTACCGGCCGGGCAAGCCGTTCGTCAAAGTGAAGTTTCACGATTTCACCCAGACCACACTTGAGCAGGCCGGGGCAGGGCGGGATCTGGGCAGTTACCAGTTGATGCTGACGCAGGCGTTCAATCGCGGTGGCAAACCGGTGCGGCTATTGGGAGTGGGCGTGCGGCTGGAGGATTTACGCGGCGGGTTCGAACAAATGGAGTTGTTCGAGCGATAGACGGACAAAAAAATGCCCGAAGCAGGTTCGGGCAATTTTTCAGGGGATTCAGTTCGGCCCCGGATCCGCCACCAGACGCCCCGCATCCCGGGTCAGGGACTTGAGGAATTCAGCTTGCAACTCGGGATCGTTGCGGGTCAGTTCGATCAGGCTTTGTTCCAGCTCACTGGCTTCCTCTTCCAGACCCAGTTCCGACAGACGCTTGACCCGGTGCACCCACTGGCTCACTTCGTCGTCTTCCAGATCGTCGTAGATCAGCCCGTGAGCCTCCAGCAGCTTGCCGCGCAGGTGAGTGCTGATCGCCAGGGACGAATCGGAATGCACGTCATCTTTGCCGTCTTCGACGCTGATCTGCAGTTTGCCCACATGATTGAGGTCGTTTTCGGCGAACGGGCTGTCCAGCAGGTTCAGACGCAGCACGCCGTTGCGATCGGTGGTCATGTCGAAGGTCTGTTTACCAGCCTTGACCTGAACCGGACGCTCGCTCCAGGGCAGGCTCGAATACTCCGTGCGCTTGTCGCGCTGGACTTCATCGATGCCGGCCAGGTTCTGCTGCGCGCGACCGTTGGATTGCACGTTCATGAACGGGTTGAGCCCGGCGAAACCGTAGCTGAGCCAGTCCCGTGTCACGCTGTCGGGCAGATTGCCGAGGGCAAACACGTTGACCACGTTCGCGCCGATGCCGCCGACCACCGCCACCGCGCCCAGCGGGATCTCGTAGATCTCCCGCCATGGCTGGTAAGGCGTGTAACGGTCGTAATGGCGGGTGACCTCGAACTCGGTGACTTCGAAAGTCTTCTGTTCGTTGATCTTCACGCGCCGTTGCGGCAGCTCAAGCACCTTGGGCTCGCCGACATCGATCTGCAGGCTGTGATCGAGCAGTTTGCGCTCGACACGTTCCTCGTGCTCGCTGCGTTGTGACATGTGATTGGCACAGCCGCTGACCAGCAGGGTGCCGCACAGGGCGGCACCACCGAGGCCTAAGGTGTTTCGCTTGAACATGACGTCTCTATCTGGTTTCAGCGGCGGATACGGGCCTGAAGGAAGGACAGCACGTCGGCAACCGGCAGCGCTTGCGCCTGGCCTTCGGTACGGCTCTTGTATTCCAGGTTGCCTTCGGCGAGGCCGCGGTCGCTGACCACGATCCGGTGTGGAATGCCGATCAGCTCCATGTCCGCGAACTTGATGCCCGGGCTGGTTTTCTTGTCGCGGTCGTCCAGCAGCACTTCGAAGCCGGCCGCGGTCAGTTCCGCGTACAGCTTGTCGGTGGCTTCACGCACCAGCTCGGTTTCATAGCGCAGTGGCACCAGAGCGATCTGGAACGGTGCCAGGGCGTCGCTCCAGATGATGCCGTTCTCGTCGTTGTTCTGCTCGATGGCGGCAGCCACCACGCGGGACACGCCAATGCCGTAGCAACCCATTTCCAGGGTCACCGGCTTGCCGTTCTCGCCCAGCACTTCGCACTTCATCGCCTTGCTGTACTTGTTGCCCAGCTGGAAGATGTGTCCGACTTCGATGCCGCGCTTGATTTCCAGGGTGCCCTTGCCGTCCGGGCTCGGGTCGCCGGCCACCACGTTGCGCAGGTCGGCCACGGTCGGAACCGGCAGATCACGCTCCCAGTTCACGCCGAAGTAGTGCTTGTCGTCGATGTTGGCACCGATGGCGAAGTCGCTCATCAGTTCGACCGAACGGTCGATGATGATCGGCAGCGGCAGGTTCAGCGGGCCGAGGGAACCGGCGCCGGCGCCAATGGCGTCACGCAGTTCGGCATCGGAAGCCATGACCAGCGGGCTGGCAACGCCTGGCTGATTGGCAGCCTTGATTTCGTTCAGTTCGTGGTCGCCACGGATGATCAGAGCGATCAGCTTGCCTTCTTCTTCGGCATGCACGATCAGGGTCTTGATGGTCTTTTCAATCGGCAGATTGAATTTCTCCACCAGGGCCGCGATGGTCTTGGTGTCTGGTGTGTCGACCAGGCGCAGCTCTTCGCCTGGCGCGGCGCGCGAGGTTTCACGCGGCACGGCTTCGGCCTTCTCGATGTTCGCGGCGTAGTCGGAACCGTTGCTGAAGACGATATCGTCTTCGCCGGACTCGGCCAGCACGTGGAATTCGTGGGAACCGGCGCCACCGATCGAACCGTTGTCGGCTTCCACCGGACGGAATTTCAGGCCCAGGCGGGTGAAGATGTTGCAGTACGCATCGTGCATGCGGTCATAAGTGATCTGCAGCGACGCCTGATCCGCATGGAACGAGTAGGAGTCCTTCATGATGAATTCGCGACCGCGCATCAGGCCGAAGCGTGGACGGATTTCGTCACGGAATTTGGTCTGGATCTGGTACAGGTTGATCGGCAACTGTTTATAGCTGCTCAACTCGTTGCGCATCAGATCGGTGATCACTTCTTCGTGGGTCGGGCCCGCGCAGAAATCACGACCGTGGCGGTCTTTGATGCGCAGCAGTTCTGGGCCGTATTCTTCCCAGCGCCCCGATTCCTGCCACAGCTCGGCCGGTTGGGTGCTCGGCATCAACACTTCCAGAGAGCCGGCGGCGTCCATTTCTTCGCGAACGATGGCTTCCACCTTGCGCATCACTCGCAAGCCCATCGGCAGCCAGGTGTACAGGCCCGAGGCGAGTTTGCGGATCATGCCGGCGCGCAGCATCAGCTGGTGGCTGATCACGACCGCGTCGGAAGGCGTTTCTTTCTGTGTGGCGAGCAAAAATTGACTGGTGCGCATGGTTGGCCGTTGTCGGTTGCTATGACTGGAAATGACGGAGCAGTGTAACGGCGAGATCCGCCGACGTACAGAAGTGCAGCCCCGGCGCGAACCCTCTCGCCGGGTGCGAGATGTCTTACGATTCTTCCACGACGGAGGTCGGTGCGGGTTCCGGCGTCGGCGTCGGGCCTTCTCGGCGGCTTTCCTGGAACCAGTGCAGGGCGATCAGCACCAGGGTCGGAACGCCGAGCAGCGCGGTGATCAGGAAGAAGTTGTGATAGCCGAATTTTTCCACCATCACCCCGGAGTAGCCGCCGATCAGGCGCGGTAGCAGGAGCATGATCGAGCTCAGCAGGGCGTACTGGGTGGCGGAGAACTTCAGGTTGGTCAGGCTCGACAGGTAGGCGACGAACGCCGAGGTGGCCAGGCCGGAGCTGAAGTTGTCGAGGGAGATCGTCACCACCAGCATCTGCAGGTTCGGGCCCATGTCGGCGAGCATCAGGAACAGCAGATTGGTACCCGCCGACGCGGCACCGCCGATGAACAGGATCGGCAGGATGCCGAAGCGCACGATCAGCAGACCGCCCATGCCGGCGCCAACGAGGGTCATGATCAGGCCGAAGATCTTGCTGACGCTGGCGATCTGGTCCTTGGTAAAGCCCTGGTCGATGTAGAACACGTTGGCCATCACGCCCATCACCGTGTCGGACATTCGATAGGTGGCGATCAGGCCGAGCAGCAGCAACGCCTGCCAGCGGTAGCGCAGGATGAAGTCGTTGACCGGTGTCAGTACCGGCGCCAGACCGCGACGGCCCATGGCCGAGAGGCACAGGCAGGTCAGCGTGGTGTAGAGGATCGCACGCAGGAACGCCCGGTCTTCCAGCAGCAGGTCCAGCGGACTCATGTCACCAAACAGCACGCTGGCGAAATCGGTGTTGTAGAGCTGGGTAAACATCGCCGGCACAGATACCAGCAAAATGATCAGCACGAACACTGACATCAACTGATGCATGAAGGTGTAGCGCCCGGCCTGCAACTGGGTGCGCAACGGCACCGGCGGCTCGCGCATCAGCAAGGTGGTAAGCAGGGCCGGCACCATCAGGGCGCCGAACAGCACGTAAGTGCCGGTCCAGGCGGAGTGCTGGTAGTTGAAACCGGTGGAACCGAAGCCCTCGGCGAAGAACAGTGCACCGGCAGTCGCCAGCAGCGCTGCAACCCGATAACCGGACATGTAACTGGCGGCGAGCGCGGCCTGACGGCTGTCTTCGGCGATTTCCAGGCGATAGGCGTCGACGGCGATATCCTGGGTGGCGGAGGCGAATGCAACCACCACTGCGATAGCGATCAGCCAGGACAGGTGTTTCTGCGGGTCACAAAAACCCATGCCGATCAGGCCGAGGATTACCAGCGTCTGTGAGAGCACCAGCCACGAACGGCGACGTCCCAGCTTGCCCAGCAACGGCAGGCGCCATTGGTCGAGCAGGGGCGACCAGACCCATTTGAAGGCGTAGGCCAGACCGATCAGGCTGGCGTAGCCGATCGTCTCACGGGCCACACCGGCTTCACGCAGCCAGACCGAAAGTGTCGAGAACACCAGCATGTACGGCAGGCCGGCGGCGAAACCCAGCAACAACAGCACGAGCGTCGAAGGACTGGCATAGGCGGCGAGCGCGGCGCGCCAGGTTTTACGGGGCATGGGCTGAAGTCTGCCTCAAGATTGCGAAAACAAAGCGCGCACTCTAACCGCTGTGCTCTACCGGACGCCAGCCATGGCGCCGAATATCCACACGATTGTTCAGGACGGTGATGCCCTCCATGCGCAATCGCGCACGCTGTTCGTCCCCGGACGGGCTGCCCACCGGCAGGCTGATCCGACCGCCGGCGCCGAGTACGCGGTGCCAGGGCAGTTTGGTGTCGCCGGGCAATTGGCTCAGGGTCCGGCCGACCCAGCGGGCGGCGCGCCCCAACCCCGCCAGTTCGGCCAACTGACCATAGCTGACGACTTTGCCTTCAGGCACTTGGGCGAGGGTGGAATAGAGTGCCGTGCGTCGGATTTGCGGATCGTTTTCGCAGGCATGCATCGGGTCTGTCACGTGCGCGGTTCCTGAACTTGATCGCGTTATGTGCTTAAGCGTAATCGGTGGAGGGTCAATTGAGAAATGAACTCAACAGAATTAGCCGGGTCACTCCTTGTCAGGGAATTATTCCTACGGATAATGCCGACCCTTTTTTCGCAAACTTGAGTCTTCGATTCGCTTATGTTGTCCAGAACCCTGCTGTGCCTTGCTGTTTTCAGTGCGTCCACACCCTTGCTTGCCGACACCGTCTGGTTGAAGAACGGTGACAAGCTGAGCGGCAAAATCACGCTGTTCGACGGCGGCAAGTTGCTGGTCCAGACCCAGTACGCCGGTGCCGTCACCATCGACTGGAAGCAGGTCAAGACCCTGGAAAGTGATCAGGAGTTGCTGGTCAAACAGGACGCCTACAATGGCGAGAAGGCCAAGTCGCTGAGCGCCGCCGAAGACGGCAAGGTCACCCTGGCCAACGGCGAAGCGCCGAAAACCGTGGAACTGGCGAGCATTCAGCAGATTCTCAAGCCCAAACCGGTGGTCGAGGATCTGGTGTGGAAGGGCAACGTCGACCTGGCGCTCGACTACCAGCGTGCCGAGAAAGATACCGATGATTACGATGTCGGCTTCAAGACCACTGCTCGTCACGGCCGCTGGCGCCATACCGCCGAGGGCGAATACAACCGCGAAGTGCAGGACGACGTGACCACCACCGATAACTGGCGCGCCGAGTACTCGCTCGACCGCTTCCTCACTGATCAATGGTTCTGGCAGGGCCGCCTGAACTACAAGCGTGATCACATTGAAGAGCTGGCCCGCCAGCGCGTGGTCGGTACCGGTCCGGGTTACCAGTTCTGGGACGATGAACTGGGAGCGTTCTCCCTGGGTTCGCTGCTCAACCGAACCGATTACGAGTACCGCGATGGCAGCAAGGACAACTTCTATTCGGTCGCCATGAAGTGGGACTACAACCGCTACCTGATCGGCAAGAAGGTCGAGTTCTTCACCAATGGCGAGGTCGGCAAGCCGTTGTCCGGCGTGGCCGACTACGCGCTGGATGCGGAAATGGGCCTGCGCTACAAAGTTACCGACTGGGCCTCGCTCAACCTCAAGGCCGAACGCGACATCATCAGCGGCACCGAGGACGCGGATCTGAGCAAAACCCGCTACACCGCCGGCTTCGGCGTCGCCTGGTAAACAACAAAAAAGATCGCAGCCTACGAAGGCTGCGATTTTTTTTGCGCCCGGAAAAACGGACGCCCACAAAAAAGCCCCGCTTTTGAGGGCGGGGCCTTTTTCTAAAGAAGCTACAAGTTAGATAACTTGTACTTCTTCAGCTTGCATGCCTTTCTGACCGCGGGTAGCGATGAAAGAAACCTGTTGGCCTTCTTTCAGGCTTTTGAAGCCGTCGGATTGGATAGCTTTGAAGTGAACGAACAGGTCGTCACCGGATTGTGGGGTGATGAAGCCGAAGCCTTTTTCATCGTTGAACCACTTAACGGTACCGGTTTGGCGATTAGACATGGTGTAACTCCTTGAACAAAGATAACTGCGACTCAGGAAGAACCCTGGCCGAGACTGAGTGCAAAGAGCAGGAAAAATTCTTGTAGATGGTTGGATCGAAATTCAACATATCGTGTAGAGATTCTCAGTGACACAAGCAGCACAGTGGCGCCACCTTAACCCTTTTTCCGGAACGTGCCAATGCTTCTTGCGAAGGTTTCTCTGTTTTAGGGATCGACGGTGTGACGGTTCGTCGCCAGGCCGCGTAATTCCTGCACGTTCGCCGAGATTTGCAGCGCGGACTTTGAACCCGGCGGCGCGCCCGGTAAGATGCCGGACAGATTTTTTCCACCTCGCTATTCAGGACACCCGCCATGAGCATCAAATCGGACAAGTGGATTCGCCGCATGGCGCAGGAACACGGCATGATCGAGCCGTTCGTCGAGCGCCAGGTACGTGGCAGCGACGACAGCCGTGTGATCTCCTACGGTGTGTCGAGCTACGGCTACGATGTGCGTTGCACCAATCATTTCAAGGTGTTCACCAACATCAATTCGGCCATCGTCGATCCGAAAAACTTCGACGCCGGCAGTTTTGTCGACGTCCACAGCGACGTCTGCATCATTCCGCCGAACTCCTTCGCCCTGGCCACGACCGTTGAATACTTCCGTATTCCACGCAACGTCCTGACCATCTGCCTGGGCAAGAGCACTTACGCCCGTTGCGGCATCATCGTCAACGTCACCCCGCTCGAGCCCGAGTGGGAAGGCCAGGTGACCCTGGAGTTCTCCAACACCACCAACCTGCCGGCGAAGATCTACGCCAACGAAGGCGTGGCGCAGATGCTGTTCCTCGAATCCGACGAGGAATGCGAAGTCTCCTACAAGGATCGCGCCGGCAAGTACCAGGGCCAGCGTGGCGTGACCCTGCCGCGTACCTGATCCGTCCATCCGGCAGTTACCGGGAATTCTTCGGCGGGTAGACACTCTATGAGGTGTACTGCCCGTTTCGCGAACAGCGGGACGGGCCTTCGCCGAGGAGTGCTCCATGAAGATCGATCCGCAAATCACTGCCGAACTGGCAAGGCTCGAGCCCAATCAGGTTGGCGTAATGGCCTGGTCGTTGCTGGCACACCCACCCATCACCACGGCCGGCGGAATCCCTCACCAGCCCGATCCCGATACCCCCAACGAAGAACCGACCGAGCCCGGCGAACCGACGTTGCCGGACAAACCGCCACCCGCGCCCGTCGCCTGATTGAACGTATGGTTCGTCGGCTGAATCCTGAACAGGACTTCAGCCGACGGGCCATATTTCGTTGTCGCCAATGACAAAGATCCGACAGCTGTCTTCCTTCTCCACCGGGTAACCTCCGGTAAAGGCGCCGAAGGCCGGCAGCAGGCTGATGCGTTCTCCTAGCCTGAAACACGCCAGCCGCAAACGCTGACGCCCCTTGCCGATCAATCGATAAACCGGGTGTACGTGCCCTGCGAGGACGTGCCGCTCAGGGTGCGGATCCGGCTCGTGTTGCAACGCGAAGGGCCCTAGCAGCAACGGCTCTGGCACCACCCGGATGTTCAGCGCTAGCGGCGGATCGCCCGCCCGCTTGTCGTGATTGCCGCGAATCAGCGTCATCGGCAGGTCGGCATGACGCGCCCGCCACTGCGCCAAAGCCTGCAACGTGTCGGGGGCGTGGGAGCCAGGTCCGTGCAGAAAGTCCCCCAGAAAGATCAGTTGCCGACACGGCAGCTTCGCCAGCAATTGCTCGATCACCGCGATGTTGCTCGTCGTAGTGCCCTGCGGCACCGGTTGGCCAAGTCGACGATAAGCGGCCGCCTTGCCGAAATGCACGTCGGCAATCAGCAGCGCCTGTTGCGCCGGCCAGTACAGCGCCTTTTCCGGCAGCAACCAGAGTTCTTCGCCTGCCAGACGCACGGGGTAGGGCGCGTTCATCAGGATCGGCCTGTGTCGGCGGTTTTCTCCAGATCGCCGACCATGCGCCGGATCCGGTCGGCAAGTTTTTCCGAACTCATGCTTTCGCGCATGCGCTCCACCAGCAATGGAAAGCCGAGCGGTGTCGGACGTTTGATCAGGTGCATGTCCAGTTTCATCCGGTTGATTCGCTCCAGTGTCTGTTCCAGTCGTCGTATATCCAGTTCTTCCCGCAGGACTTCTTCCCCGGCCTGGGCCAGTAGCAGGTTGTCGGCGTCGTATTGTTTGAACACTTCAAAAAACAGCCCACTGGAGGCCTGCACCTGACGGGTGCTTTTCGGTGCACCGGGGTAACCGGCGAACACCAGGCCGGCTATCCGCGCGATTTCCCGAAACCTGCGCAGCGCCAGTTCGCCCGCGTTGAGGCTGGCCAGCACATCCCTCAACAAACCTTCGGGACTGAGCAGGGCCTGATTCAGCTGTACAGACCAGTCAACGGGCGTGGCGCTGAGCAGTTCCAGTCCGTAATCGTTGACCGCAATCGAGAAGGTCACAGGCAAGCGCTGACTGACCCGCCACGCCAGCAGGCTGGCCAGCCCCAGATGCACCTGGCGTCCGGCAAACGGGTAGAGGAAAAGGTGCCAGCCTTCGCGGGATTTCAGCACTTCGGCCAGTAGGTTGTTGTCTGTCGGCAGGCCCGACCAGCGCATCTGTGTTTCCAGCAGCGGGCGCAAGGCGTGCATTTCCGGGCCGGCAAACTCACCGTGTGCCGCCGCGCTGAAGCGGCTGACCACGGCTTCGGCCAATTCATTGGAGAGCGGCATGCGTCCGCCATTCCAGCGCGGTACGGCGGCTTTTTTTGCGGTGCTGCGTTTGACGTAGGCGGTCATGTTTTCCACCCGCACCAGTTCCAGCAAGCGTCCGGCGAACAGAAAACCATCACCGGGTTTCAGGCGTGCGATGAAGCTTTCTTCCACGCTGCCCAGTTGTTTGCCGCCACCGCCCTTGCTCCAGAATTTCAGGTGAATGCTGGCATCGCTGACGATGGTGCCGATGCTCATGCGATGGCGGCGCGCCAGTCGCGCATCGGGAACGCGCCAGATTCCGTGCTCATCCGGCTCGACCCGGCGGTAATCCGGGTACGCCGTCAGCGACATCCCGCCGTGGCGTACGAACGCCAGCGCCCAGGCCCAGTCTGCTGGTGTCAGGTCGCGATAGGCCCAGGCACCACGGACTTCTTCGTACAGCTCATCGGGAACAAAGCCACCGCCCAGGGCCATGCTGACCAGATGTTGCACCAGCACATCCAGCGGTTTGTGCGGTGACAGTCGCGGTTCGATCCGCCGCTGTGCCACGGCATCGCCAGCGGCCGCAGCTTCGATCAGCTCCAGGCTGTGGGTCGGCACCAGGGTGACCCGCGACGTTCTGCCGGGCGCATGCCCCGAACGCCCGGCACGCTGCATCAGTCGCGCCACGCCTTTGGCCGAGCCAATCTGCAGCACCCGCTCCACCGGCAGGAAATCCACCCCCAGATCCAGGCTTGAAGTGCAGACCACGGCTTTGAGTTGACCGTTCTTCAGCGCCTGCTCGACCCAGTCGCGGGTGTCGCGGGACAGAGAGCTGTGGTGCAGGGCAATCAAACCGGCCCAGTCCGGCCGCGCTTCCAGCAAGGCCTGATACCAGATTTCCGATTGCGCCCGGGTGTTGGTGAACACCAGGCTGCTGGCGCAGACGTCCAGTTCGGCGACCACCTGCGGCAACATCTTCAGACCGATGTGCCCGGCCCAGGGAAATCGTTCGATGGCCGGCGGGAGCAGGGTATCGACCTTGAGCGACTTTTCGCTTTGCCCCTGAATACTCACGCCACCGCCCTGTGGGATCAGCACCTGTTCGGCGTGGGACTGATTGCCGAGCGTCGCGGAAACGCCCCAGACGATCAGCCCCGGCTGCCAGCGCCGTAGCCGGGCGAGGGCCAGTTGCAATTGCACGCCGCGCTTGTTGCCGAGCAATTCGTGCCACTCATCCACCACGACCATACGCAGCGTCGACAGGGCCGTTTGCGCGTCGGCCCGGGCGAGCATCAGGGTCAGGCTTTCCGGGGTGGTGATCAGCGTGGTGGGCAGGCGCCGGTTCTGCCGGGCGCGTTCGCTGCTGCCGGTGTCGCCGGTGCGCAGGCCGACGCTCCAGGGAATCTGCAGATCGTCCAGCGGCGCTTGCAGGGCGCGCGCGGTGTCGGCAGCCAGCGCGCGCATGGGGGTGATCCACAAGACTGTCAGCGGTTCGGCCGGCGGTGGGCGTTTGCGGGTGGTTTCAGCAGCAGGCCTGGAGCGGGCAAACCGATTGAGCGCGGCAAACCACACCGCGTAGGTTTTACCGGCGCCGGTACTGGCGTGCAGCAGGCCGGATTCGCCACGCTTGACCGCGGCCCACACCTGTTTTTGAAAGGCGAAAGGCTTCCAGTCGCGGGCGCTGAACCAGTATTTGGCGAAGTCGGTGGAAGTGCCCATGCCGGCGACGTGTGCTCTGAAGGTGTTCCTTCAATGACCGCGCCGGCCGGGCAATAGTTTTACTTGAGATTGCCGCTGAGGAATTGCTTCAGGCGTTCGCTTTTCGGATTGCCCAGCACTTCTTCGGGTGCGCCTTCTTCTTCCACCAGCCCCTGATGCAGGAACAGCACCTGGCTCGAGACCTTGCGCGCAAAGCTCATTTCATGGGTGACCATGATCATGGTCCGGCCTTCTTCGGCCAGGCCCTGAATCACCTTGAGCACTTCGCCGACCAGCTCCGGGTCGAGTGCCGACGTCGGTTCGTCGAACAGCATGACTTCCGGCTCCATGGCCAATGCCCGGGCAATGGCCACCCGCTGTTGCTGGCCGCCGGAGAGAAACGCCGGGTACTGATCGGCCACCCGTGCCGGCAGGCCGACCTTTTCCAGATAACGCCGGGCGCGGTCGTCGGCTTCCTGTTTGCTGCAGCCCAGCACCCGGCGCGGGGCCATGGTGATGTTTTCCAGCACGGTCATGTGGCTCCACAGGTTGAAGTGCTGGAACACCATCGCCAGCCGGGTGCGCAGGCGTTGCAGTTCATTGGGGTCGGCGACGTGCATGCCGTGGCGGTCGGTAACCATGCGGATCGCCTGGCCGTCGAGGCTCATTGCGCCGTCGTTGGGTTGTTCGAGAAAGTTGATGCAGCGCAAAAAGGTGCTTTTGCCCGAGCCGCTGGCGCCGATCAGGCTGATCACGTCACCGGTCCTGGCCTTGAGCGAGACGCCTTTGAGCACCTGATGGTCGCCATAGCTTTTGTGCAGGCCTTCAACGGTCAATTTGTACATGGGACAGGCATCCTCAAGGCGAAAGTAGATAGCCGCTGCGATAGGCTTCGGCGCCCGCGACGTGGGCGATCACCATCCCGGCGGTGGCCATGCGCCGCAACGAGCGGGCATAGAGCAGACCGGAAGCGGTGCAATGGACTGGTGTGACCCGGTCGCTGATCGGGTCGATGATTTCGGCGATTTTCTGCCCGGCTTCCAGAAGCTGGCCGGGTGTGGCGGTGTAGACGAGCAGGCCGCCGACGGGAGTGGCCACCGGTTCTACGCCGGCCAAAGGTGTGGCGGGATGTGGCAGGGCCGGCAAGGCTTTGGGCTCGCCGACGATGGCGCCGAAATGAATCAGGTAATCGATCAGCGCCTGGCAATCGCTACTGGCCAGCGGATGGGTGACATCCCCCTGGCCACGCAACTCGACGGTGACCGAAAAGCTGCCGAGCGGAATCTCGAAGTGTTCGCCGAAGCGCTCCTTCAATTGCCACCACAGCAGGGTGAAGCACTCGTCGAACGACTGGCCGCCGGAGTCGGTGGCCAACAGGCTCGCCTGGGATTCGATGTAGCGCGCCAGCGGCTCGACCTGCGGCCAGGCCTCGGGCGTTGTGTAGAGGTGAACCACGGATTCGAAATCGCAATGCAGGTCGAGCACCATGTCCGCATCGCAGGCCAGCCGTTGCAGGGTCAGGCGCTGGGATTGCAGTTGGGTGCTGGCGGTCTGGCGGGCGAGGGCATTGCGCAGGCTGGCGCGGATCAGCTCAAGGTTGCGCTGCGGGTCGTCGCACAGCTGTGTTTCGATCTCGTTGCCGATTTCCTCGCTGAGGTCGACAAACCAGCGGTTGAAGTTCTGCCCGCTCTCCAATTCGTAGCGGCCCAGCGGCACATCCATCAGCACCTGTTCGAGGCCGACCGGGTTGGCCACCGGCACCAGCACGATTTCGCTACGCAGGCGGCCGGCGGCTTCCAGCTCCGCCAGGCGCTGCTTGAGGTGCCAGGCCACGAGCATGCCGGGCAGTTCGTCGGCGTGCAGCGAAGACTGGATGTAGATCTTGCCTCGGGCCTTGTCCGGGCCAAAGTGAAAACTGTGGATCTGTCGTGCGGTCCCCGGCAGCGGGGCCAGCAGGTCGTGTATCTGATGACGCATCTCTAATGGGTCCTAGTGGGTCGGGCCGAGGAAGGCCAGCCATCGGCGTTCGGCAAGGCGGAACAGGCCGACCAGCGCAAAGGTGATGGTCAGGTAGATCAGCGCGGCGATGCCGAACGACTGAAAGGTCAGGAAGGTCGCCGAGTTGGCGTCCCGCGCGACTTTCAGGATGTCGGGGATGGTCGCGGTGAAGGCCACGGTGGTCGAGTGCAGCATCAGGATCACTTCGTTGCTGTAGTACGGCAACGAACGGCGCAGCGCCGACGGCATGATCACGTAGGCATACAGCTTCCAGCCGGTCAGCCCGTAGGCCTTGGCCGCTTCGACTTCACCGTGGTTCATGCTGCGGATCGCCCCGGCGAAAATCTCCGTGGTGTAGGCGCAAGTGTTGAGGGCGAAGGCCAGGATCGTGCAGTTCATCGCATCGCGAAAGAAACTGTCGAGCAGCGGCTGCGCGCGCACGGCGGCCAGGCTGTAGATCCCGGTGTAGCAGATCAGCAGCTGGATATAGAGCGGCGTGCCACGGAACAGGTAGGTGTAGAACTGCACCGGCCAGCGAATGTAGAAGTGCGGCGAGACCCGGGCGATCGACAGCGGAATCGACACGATGAAGCCGAAGAAGATCGAGGCGCTGAGCAGCCACATCGTCATCGCCAGGCCAGTGATGTTCTGGCCGTCGGTATAAAGGAAGGCTTTCCAGTATTCCTGCAGGAGTTCGATCATCGTACGGCCTCCCGTGCACCGGCGGCGTAGCGACGTTCGAGCCAGCGCAGGATGAAGTTCGAGGCACTGGTGATGAGCAGGTAAATCAACGCGGCGAGCACCAGGAAGTAAAACAGCTGATAGGTGCTCTTGCCGGCGTCCTGTGCGGCCTTGACCAGATCGGCCAGGCCGATGATCGAAACCAGCGCGGTGGCCTTGAGCATCACCATCCAGTTGTTGCCGATGCCCGGCAGGGCGAAGCGCATCATTTGCGGGAACACCACGAAGCGAAAGCGCTGGCCGCGCTTGAGACCATAGGCGGTGGCGGCTTCGACCTGACCGCGCGGCACGGCGAGAATCGCCCCGCGAAAGGTTTCAGTGAAGTACGCGCCATAAATGAAGCCCA
Organism: Pseudomonas sp. 22085; assembly: GCF_052045815.1. Taxonomy (NCBI): domain Bacteria; kingdom Pseudomonadati; phylum Pseudomonadota; class Gammaproteobacteria; order Pseudomonadales; family Pseudomonadaceae; genus Pseudomonas; species Pseudomonas sp. 22085. The sequence continues at coordinate 277,868 of NZ_JBQEQA010000006.1, read as the reverse complement.
GGGTCAGGACCCCGGCACTGAACGGGTCGATCTCGATGTATTCCCATTCCAGGTAATCGGTGAGCGTCGTCAGCCAGGTTTGCAGGCTGTAGAAGATCAGCAGCATCAGCACCAGGTCCGGCACCCCGCGAATCAGCGTGGTGTAGAGCTGGGCGGGCAGGCGCAGCAGCTTGATTTTTGACAGCTTGGCACTGGCGCCGAGCAGGCCGAGCAACACGGCCACCAGCAGCGACAACGCCGACAATTTGATGGTCATCCAGGTGCCTTCCAACAGCAACGGGCCAAAGCCCTTGAGGCTGAAGGCGGAGAGCCCCAGATTTTGTAAGAGGGTTTCGAACATAAATCAGCAACCTGACTGAATGAAAAAGGCGCCCATCGAGGATGGGCGCCGGGGCATTATTTGCCGCTGTACAGATTCAGATCGCCAAAGTGTTTCTTTTGAATCTCGGCGTATTTGCCGTCATCGTGTAACGCTTTGATACCTTTATCCAAAAGCGCTTTCAGCTCGGTGTTACCTTTCTTAATACCGACAGCGGTCTTGGCTGGCAGCAAGTGGTTGTCGACCGGCTTGCTGACTTCATAATCAGCGCCTTGCGGCGACTTCAGAAAGCCCAGTTCGGCCTGCAACATGTCCTGAATGCCCGCATCGAGACGGCCCGAGGTCAGGTCGGAATACACCTGGTCCTGATTCTGATAGGCCTGGGTTTTCACGCCGGCCTTGTCCAGCACGGCTTTGGCATAGGCTTCCTGGATGGTGCCTTGCTCGTAGCCGACGGTTTTGCCTTTCAGGGAAGCGACGTCGTCGGTGATGCCCGAACCTTTTTTCGACACGTAGGCCGTCGGGCCGGAGAACAGCTCGCTGGAGAAGTCGATGACTTTTTCGCGGGCTTCGGTAACGGTCATCGACGAGATCACACCGTCGAATTTATTGGCCTTGAGGCCCGGAATCATACCGTCGAAGTCACTTTCGACCCATTTGCACTTGACCTTCAGCTCGGCGCAGATCGCGTTGCCCAGATCGATGTCGAAGCCAACCAGGCTGCCGTCTGCCGCTTTCGACTCGAACGGTGCGTAGGAAGGGTCAACGCCAAACCGCAGTTCTTTGTATTCCTTGGCCAGCGCGGAGCCGGCGGCCATGCACAACGCCAGTGCAGAAAGGGTCAGCAATGCTTTTTTCATTATTCAATCCCTAAGAACCAATATGAGCGCTTGTGGCGCGGAATGATTGTTACTGGAGCGCTTACGACTTATAGAAAGTAGCAATTTCCGAACCAGAGTCCCGAACAAGTGTTTTAAAAGGTGCAGCAAGTGCATGCCGGGGCCGGTCAGTGCACGAAAACGGGCGCGCCGCAAAAGCTGCACCAGGATGGTTCAGAGGATCGTTCCCACGCTCTGCGTGGGAATGCAGCCCGGGACGCTCCGCGTCGCAAAGCGGACGCAGAGCGTCCATTGAGGCATTCCCACGCGGAGCGTGGGAACGATCGGGGTGAGGGGGAGTATCGGGGGAAGGAGTCAGACCAACAGGTTTTGCAGGGTCGCCAGGCTATCAGCCTCGTCCACGGTCTTGTCCTGGCGCCAGCGCAACATGCGCGGGAAGCGCACGGCGATGCCGCTCTTGTGCCGGCGGGAGAGGGCGATGCCTTCGAAGCCCAATTCGAACACCAGGCTCGGCTTTACGCTGCTGACCGGACCGAATTTTTCCACGGTGGTCTTGCGCACGATGCTGTCGACTTCGCGCATTTCCGCGTCGGTCAGCCCGGAATAGGCCTTGGCGAAGGGCACCAACGCCCGCGCACTGGCACCGGGCGGGCCGTCCCACACCGCAAAGGTGTAATCGCTGTAAAGGCTGGCGCGGCGACCGTGACCGCGCTGGGCGTAAATCAACACCGCGTCGACGCTGAACGGGTCGACCTTCCATTTCCACCACACGCCCATGTCCTTGGTGCGGCCGACGCCGTACATCGCGTCCCGTGCCTTGAGCATCATGCCTTCGACTCCCAGGCGCCTGGAGGCCTCGCGCTGACGGGCGAGGTCAAACCAGTCATCTCCCGTCAGGATCGGCGAGGGTAGCAGCACCGGGTTGTTGCAGCGGGCGATGACCTGCTCCAGTTGCTCACGACGCTTGGCCTGAGGCTGATTGCGCCAGTCTTCGCCCTGCCATTCGAGCAAGTCGTAGGCGAGTACCACCACCGGCGCGTCTTCGAGGATTTTGCGGTCCAGCGACTTGCGGCCGATCCGTTGCTGCAACAGCGCGAAGGGTTGCACCGCCGGAGCTTCTGTCGACTGCGGATCGAAAGCATCTTCGGTGACCGGGTGCCGGTTTTTCCAGACCACGATTTCGCCGTCGATCACCGTGCCATCGGGCAACCCGTGCAGCAGCGTGTCGAATTCGGGAAAACGCTCGGTGACCAACTCCTCGCCGCGCGACCAGACCCACAATTTTCCGTCACGCTTGACCACCTGCGCCCGAATGCCGTCCCACTTCCATTCCACCTGCCAGTTGCTCGGCGGCCCGAGCAGGGCCTCGAAGGTTTCCACCGGTTGCGCCAGCGCGTGGGCGAGGAAGAACGGGTAGGGCTGGCCGCCGCGTTGGGCGTGCTCTTCGCTGGATTCGGGGGCGATCAGTTTCAGGTAAGCGGCAGCGTTCGGCCGGTTGGACAGGTCGGTATAACCCACCAGTCTTTGTGCCACGCGTTTGCTGTCCAGCCCGGCCATGGAGGCAAGGGCGCGGGTCACCAGCAGTTTGGATACGCCGACCCGGAAACTGCCGGTGATCAGTTTGATGCACAACATCAGGCTCGGCCGATCCAGTTGCGCCCACAGTGCGGGCAACTGACGGGCGAGGTATTCGGGGGTTTCACCGCGCAGGGGCAGCAGTTTGTCTTCGATCCATTCGGCGAGGCCGGCCTCGGAGGTGTATGGATGTTCCGGCAACACCAGCGAGATGGTTTCCGCCAGGTCGCCGACCGCTTGATAGCTCTCCTCGAAAAGCCATGGCGCCAACCCGGACATTTCGACCGCGAGATCGCGCAGGATCCGCACCGGCACCAGTTGCCGCGGCCGCCCGCCGGACAAGAAGTACACCGCCCAAGCGGCATCCTGCGGTTGCGCCTGGGCGAAGTAGGTCTGCATGGCCGCCAGTTTGGCGTTGCTGGAGGTGGTGGCGTCGAGTTCGGCGTACAACCCGGCGAATTCTTTCATGGTTGCACCTCGGCAACGGCGGGCGTGGCGGCAGGAAGCTCCTCCTCATCGTCACCGTATTCGGTGTTGAACCCTTGTGCGTCCAGCCCTTTTTCGCGCAGATGGCGCACCAGCACGCCAATCGAGCCGTGGGTGACCATCACCCGCTCGGCGCCGGTCTGTTCGATGGCCCACAGCAGGCCGGGCCAGTCGGCGTGATCCGAGAGCACGAAACCGCGATCGACCCCGCGCCGCCGACGGGTGCCGCGCAAGCGCATCCAGCCGCTGGCGAAGCTGTCGCTGTAATCGCCGAAACGGCGCATCCAGCTGCTGCCGCCGGCCGAAGGCGGGGCGATGACCAGCGCCTGGCGCATCATCGGGTCGTTCTTTTTCACCTCGCCGGCGTAGATCGTTGGTGGCAGGTAGACGCCGGCCTCGCGGTACACGCGGTTCAGCGGCTCGACCGCTCCGTGGCTGAGGATCGGCCCGAGGGTCTCATCGATGCCGTGGAGAATCCGCTGGGCCTTGCCGAACGAATAGCAGAACAGCACGCTGGCCTTGCCGGCCTCGATGTTGGCCTGCCACCACTGATTGATCTCGGCGAATACCTGCGCCTGCGGCTGCCAGCGGTAGATCGGCAGGCCGAAGGTCGATTCGGTGATGAAGGTGTGGCAGCGCACCGGTTCGAACGGCGCGCAAGTGCCGTCGGGTTCGATCTTGTAGTCGCCGGACGCGACCCAGACTTCGCCGCCGTACTCCAGCCGCACCTGGGCCGAGCCGAGAACATGGCCGGCAGGATGAAAACTCAAGGTGACGCCGTGGTGGGTCAGGCGCTGGCCGTAGTCGAGGGTTTGCAGGTTGATGTCCTGGCCCAGACGCGCGCGCAGAATCCCTTCGCCGGCGCTGGTGGCCAGGTAATGCTGGTTGCCACCACGGGCATGATCGCCGTGGGCATGAGTGATGACCGAGCGCTCGACGGGTCGCCACGGGTCAATATAGAAATCCCCGGCGGGGCAGTACAAACCTTCGGGGCGGGCGATAACAAGGTCCATGGCGTTACCGGAATGGAAGACTTGTTAGCTATGAGGTTGGCGCGAAGTCAGAAGTTCTATTGTTTTTCTGAACTGTCGCATGATCGTTCCCACGCGGACGGTTCGACGCCTCGACGTGGGAACGATCAGGTGGGGATTTACTTGCCGGGGGTAAGCGTCAACCGCGTCTTGCCATACACCCGGTCAAAGTTCTGCGGCTGCATCGGCAAGCCGATGTACTGCCCCTTGAGCCACGGATCGATGCCGTTCAGGTAGTTCGGGCTTACCGGATTCCCGGATTGCCCCGTCCCGTTCTGCCCCATCAGCGGTTCGCTCTGACCGAAGTCGACGATAAAGCGCATCGACGGCGCACGGGTGGTGTTGAAGTCCTGGCCCCAGGCAAATGCCGCCGTGTTCAGGGTGGTATGGTCACCGCCCGCTGCGATTGGCCCGCGAACGGTCTGGCCGTTGGCATTCTTCCACTCGTAACGGTGCAGTTTGCCCCACTGCCAGGCTCTGCGATCACCGCCCAACTGACTGTCGCCGGCGCTGATCGCTGCCGCCAGACTGCGGGCGAGGATCGCCGGTTTGTCTTCTTTTTGCGGGGTGCGGGCGTCGTCCCAGAATGGACTGTCTTCGCGGCCCAGCAAGTGATCGGCCTGGGCGGCGTAGGACAGGTCGCCATTGGCGATAAACGCTTTCCACGCCGGGCTGCCTTGCGGGCCGAGCTCGTCGAGGAAGATCTGCTTCATGCTTTCCTGCAGGAACAACTCGTAGATCGCCGCGTCGGCGGAGGTCGGGCTGAGCTTGCCATCGAACGCCATCAAGCGGGTATAGGCTTCGCGGGCCTTGCTGCGCTCGGCTTCCGGCAGGGCGTCGATCGCCTGTTTCAGCGGCTGCGCCATGCCCGGTGCCTCGAACATTTTCTTCAGTTTGGCGGCGAAGGTGGTGGTCTGGTCGTACTGCATGGCGATCACACTGCGACCGTCATGCTTGCCGCTGCCGGCCAGTTCGGCCAGGCGCTCGCCACGTTCCGGCGCCGCCCAGGAATTGGACAGTTGCATGCCGTAGCCATGGGGAATGACCCGCTGGTTGGCGGTGCCGAGCCAGCCCTGGGCCGGATCCTGATCGTACGGGTGCAGCATCGGGTCGGCGTAACCGTCCCAGTCGTAGCGACCTTCCCAGCCCGGCGACGGCAGCAGGCCTTCGCCTTCACGGCGGTTCGGGAAACGCCCGGTGACTTGCCAGCCAATGTTGCTGGCGTCGGCAAACACCAGATTCAGCGCGATTGCGCGGATTTCCCGGCTGGCGTCCGAGGCGCGCTCAACGTTCTGGGCGCGGCTGAGATCAAAAAACGCATCGAGCGATTTGTCGTCGGTGAAGCTCGGCGTCTGCAAGGCCAGGCCAAAGCCTGCGCCCTGAGCGGCAGCCTGGGTGCTGTTGAGCAGCGCGCCATGGCGGGTTTCGTACACCGCTTCGCGAATCGGCCGCTGGCCTTTGACGAAGTAGGTTTCGTTGCGCACCGCAACCGGTTGCCACTTGCCGTTGACCTCGTAGGACAACGTGCTGCCCTGACGACGGATTTTTTCCAGGAACAGGTCCTGGTTATCGCCGAGCACGCTGGTCAGGCTCCACGCCACTTTGCCGTTGAAACCGCCGAGCACCATCGGCAGACCGGCCACGGTCACGCCGGCGGCCTGGTATTTCGGCGCGCGAATCTGCACGAAACTCCACAGCGACGGCGCGGCCAGCGGGCCATGGCTGTCGCTGGCCAGCAGGCTCTTGCCGCTGCGGCTGCGCTGCGGGGCGATGGCCCAGTTGTTCGACGACTGAGTGCCCAGCAGGTTGAGGGCGGCCAATTGTTCGCTGGCGTTGCTCAGCTCTGTGAGCCCCGGAATCTGCCCGTTGAGCTTGATGCCTTGCAGCTTGTCGGCCTCGGCCAGCGGCAGGTTTTCGTCGGGAGCGGACGGGGTCAGCCACGCCAGTTTGTCGTTGGTCACGGTCTGCGCCAACACCAGCGAAGCGATTTCTTCCGGCAGGTTGGCCGACTGGCTGAAGTTCAGCAGGCAGAAAATCAGCGCCGAATCTTCCGGTTTCCAGTATTCAGGCTTGTAGCCGCTGGAAGCCAGATCCCCCGGCAGTTTGTCGGCGTAGCGGAACAGGTAGGCGTTGACGCCCCGGGCATAAACCTCAAAGAAGCGCTGGAGCCGTGGCGACGAAGCCTTGTACAGCTCGCCGGCGCTTTTCTTCAGGTTGACGGCGCGCATGTAGCGGTCGGCGTCGAGCATCGACGAACCGGACATTTCCGCCAGACGGCCCTGAGCCAGCAGGCGCAGGGTGACCATCTGATTGATCCGGTCGCTGGCGTGCACGTAACCGAGGGCGAACAGTGCGTCGTGGAAGCTGTTGCTTTCGATCAGCGGCATGCCCATGGCATTGCGGCGCACCGAAACGTTCTGCGCCAGGCCCTTGAGCGGCTGCACACCGGAAGTCGGCGGGAGGGTGTCCTGGGCGTTCCAGGTCTGACAACCGGTCAGGCTCAGAACACCGGCCACTGCTGCGGCAACGCCGAACCGGGGAAGAAAATGTGAAAGGGCTGGCGAGGCCATGGCAAAGCTCCTGCGGGGTGTAGAGGCTGGGGGCGCAATAAAGCCGCTACGTTAGTGAGCAGGAGGGGGCCGCGCAAGCGGGGCGAGCGGTTATTTCTTACCGCTCACGTAGATCGTTCCCACGCTATGCGTGGGAATGCAGCCCGGGTCGCTCTGCGGCCCAATTCCACGCGGACGGTTCGACGCCTCTACATGGGAACGATCAAGGCAGGTCAGGACTTCGGCGGATTGATCTTCTGCACCAGCGCGTAGGCCTTCACGGTCGCCGGGCGATCCTTGATGTGGTTGAACCAGCGCTGCACGTTCGGGAAGTCTTCGAGGTTCTGGCTCTGCCATTTGTGCGAGACGATCCACGGGTAGATCGCCATGTCGGCGATGCTGTATTCGCTGCCAGCGACGAACTCATTGTTCGCCAGTTGCTTGTCCAGCACCCCGTACAAACGGGCGGTTTCATCGATGTAGCGCTTGATCGCGTAGGGGATTTTTTCCGGGGCAAACTGGCTGAAATGATGGTTCTGCCCGGCCATCGGCCCCAGCCCGCCCATTTGCCAGAACAGCCATTGCAGCGCCACCTGGCGGCCACGCAGATCCTTGGGCAGGAACTTGCCGGTCTTTTCCGCGAGGTATAGCAGGATCGCCCCGGACTCAAACAGCGACAACGGCTCGCCGCCATCAGCCGGCTCATGATCGACGATGGCCGGGATGCGGTTGTTCGGGGCGATTTTCAGAAAGTGCGGCTGGAACTGTTCGCCCTGGCTGATATTGATCGGGTGCACGTCGTAGCGCAGGCCCGCTTCTTCGAGGAACAGGGAAATCTTGTGGCCGTTGGGCGTGGTCCAGTAATACAGGTCGATCATGGAAAGCTCCAAATCAGGAAAATGGCTTACGTGCGGACAGCAAACGCCAGCTTCAGGTTGTCCTGTGTGCGTTCGATAGCTTGCTTAGTCACAGGAGGTGATGCTCAAGTACGGGAAATTCAATGACCCCGCGTGAGAAAAATCGCCATGGAGCTTCAGGCCAACGCTGCACTGATCATCATCGACCAGCAAAAAGGCATCCTGCAGCCGCGTCTGGGGCGGCGGAATAATCCGTTGGCCGAAGAACGAATCCTCGACTTGCTGAACTTCTGGCGGCGCAGCGGTCGGCCGGTGATCCACGTGCAGCACTTGTCGCGCTCACCGGATTCGGTGTTCTGGCCGGAGCAGTCAGGCGTGGATTTTCAGGAAAGGTTTCTGCCGCAGGACGACGAGTGGCTGATTCAGAAACAGGTGCCGGATGCGTTTTGTGCGACGGGGCTTGAGGCGAAGTTGCGTGAGGCGGGGATCGGGCAGTTGGTCATCGTCGGCGTGGCGACGAACAACTCGGTGGAATCCACGGCGCGCACGGCGGGCAATCTGGGGTTTGACGCGTGGGTAGCGGAGGATGCGTGCTTTACCTTCGACAAGGCCGACTATTTCGGCACGTTGCGTTCGGCTGAGGAGGTGCATGCGATGTCGCTGGGGAATTTGCACGGGGAGTATGCGACGGTGATCAGCAGTGCCGGGATTCTTGAGGCAGTCTGATACTGATCGGGGAGTGCGCCGGCCTCATCGCTGGCAAGCCAGCTCCCACATTCGACCGAGTTGCTCCTGATGGAGCGCGATCCTTGTGGTAGCGAGCTTGCTCGCGAAGGCGGTATCTCAGGCGAAGATGCTCTCCGCCCAAGGCATCAAGCGCCGTGGCACTTCTTGAATTTCTTGCCGTTGCCGCATGGGCAAGGGTCGTTGCGGCCAACGTCTTTCAGGGCGTTGCGCACCGGTTCCTGGTGGGCGTGGCCGCAGTTCGGGCCGTGGACATGGCCATGGTCGTGATCATGGTGATGGTCATGATCGTGGTTGCAGTCTGGGCCATGGACATGAGGTTGCTGGGTCATCGGGGTCACTCCGTAATCAAATCGGCGGGGATTATCACGCCATTGCGCGCCAGGTGCACGTAGTGCGCGATGAATAAACCGGTTTCCATCTCGCCCTCCAGTCGATAGGGAATCTGCTGGTTCGGGTTTTTCAGCATTTTCACCACCTCTTTGACCTTCGGCCACAGGTTGGTACGGATCGGCACCTTGTAAAACGCGCTGCTTTTGGGGTTCACCGTGATCCAGTGTTCGTGCTCGCCTTCGGCCAGCAGCATGTCGGCCAGGTGTATGCGGTATTCCAGACCGCGCACGGTCAGGTCGCTGTCGTTGGGGTTGTCGATGCGAAAGTGCAGAATGAATTTCTGTTCCAGCAACTTGGCGCGCACCACTTCGACTTTCACCAGGTGCACGGCGGGGTCGCGTGTGTCGTCGGTAAACCACGACGCACAGCCGCCGAGCCCCGAGAAGCTGATCCCCAAGAGCATGAGCAGTGAGAAAGCCTGAAATGTGCGCCAATGACCGAGCATGGTTTAACTCCCTTTGCTGCCCAGTCTAGCTTCAGCTGCCGAAATACCCCGCGCAGCATTTCTTGAACTTCTGACCGCTGGCGCACGGGCAGGCGTCGTTGCGGCCCAGCTTCAGTTGCACGGTCGGGTCGATGAAGTACCAGCGTCCGCTGTTCTGCACGAACGACGAGCGCTCGCGGTGGCTGTGCTCGCCCTGACCGTCATGCCAGCGCGCGGTGAAGGTGACGAACGCGTGTTCCGGCTGACCGCCGAGTACTTCCGAACTTTCCACGTCCAGGCCGAGCCAGGTGCTCTGGGCGCTCCAGTCGCTGATCGACTGGCGATCCAGCCCCGCTTGCTGGGCGGGCAGGGTGGTCGCCACCAGATAATCGATCAGGCCCAGCACGTAGGCGCTGTAGCGCGAGCGCATCAGGGCTTCGGCGCACGGGGCCGGGTGGCCGGCGTGATAGTGACCGCAGCAGGCATCCAGCAGGTTGCCGCTGCCGCAGGGGCAAATGGCTGTACTCATTGCATTACCACCAGTATTTCCCGAAGTTTTCCGGATTGGCCCAGAACCGTGAGTTGAGCCAGTCGGGGACTTGTTTGTAGTCAAGCAGATCGTAGGTGAAGAGTGTCAGTACCTGCTCGTCGCGGGCGAAGCGTTCGCTGGCCTGAAGGGCCAGTGAGTAAAAATCGGTCTCCTGCCAGCCGCTGGCCGGCAGATCCGCCAGCACCGCGATGCGGCTGGCGTTGAGGTTGCGGATCCCGCCCAACAGATTCAGGCCGTCACGCTTGGGCAAATGTTCCAGGCAATCGACCACCAGCGCCAGGTCGAAACGCCGGGCCGCCAGTTCCGCCGGCAACGCACCGGGCGCGGCGTGCGCGACGCAGGTGTCCGGGTGCGCTTCCTTGAAGGCAGCCAGCGCCGGGAACTCGCTGGCGCCGATCAGCAGCAGGCGTGCCGGGGCGTAGCGGTCGAGCAGGGCGGCCAATGCCTGCTGCGGCGTGCGGGAAGAAATGGCGACGTTCATCGAAGCTCCTCAATCAGAGCGCCAAGACTAGCCTGCCCGGACGCCAAGGCCTAGATCTCTGTCCTGCGGGTTTGCGGCAAATTCGTCGAAGTCCCGTGAACAGGCGCACAAACAGCAATGGCCTATTGCTGGCGGAGATTAAAACTCCGGTCTTTACTCCCTGAATCGGTTCTAAGCCGATCCCTCAGGAGAAAACTAGATGAGCATAGTTCGGACAGCATTACCCTTGGTTCTGCTAACCAGTGTGTTGACTGGTTGCGCAGGTTTGCAGAAAACCGACTGGCCGACCTGTGCGGCAGTCGGTGGTGTCGTCGGTGCGGGTCTCGGCGCGACCGAAAGCTCCGCATGGGCGGGGTATGGCGCGTTACTCGTCGGCGGTACGGCAGCAGCCTATTGCTGGGTTCACGGTGATGGCGACGAAGACGGCGATGGTGTGCCGGACAGTCGCGACAAGTGCCCGGGCACGCCTAAAGGCGTACAGGTCGATGCTGACGGCTGCCCTCCACCAGCCCCTGCACCAGTGGTCGAAGAAGCTGTAGTGGTCAAGGAAGAAACCATTGTCATCCGCGATGTTCACTTCCAGTTCGACAAGGCCACGCTGACCCCGGCCGACAAACTGGTCCTGGATAAAGTCGCTTCGCGCCTGAAACAGGAATCCAGCACGGCGCAACTGACCGTGACCGGCCATACCGACAGCGTCGGCAGCGATGCCTACAACCAGAAACTGTCGGATCGCCGTGCGCACTCGGTGGTCAAGTACCTGGTCGAAAGCGGCGTACCGCAAAGCAGCTTCGTGTCGGTGACCGGTGCCGGTGAAAGCCAGCCGGTGGCAGACAACAAAACTGCCGACGGTCGCGCGCTGAACCGTCGTACCGAAATCAAAATCAACCGCTAGCCCCCTCGCATCCGCGGCTTGTGCAGTCGCGGATGCGGGTCTTTACTCCTGTGTAACCGGTATGAGCCGGTGACACAGGAGCTTTAACGATGAGTGTTCTTACAAGGTCCGTCTTGCCGGTTCTGCTGCTGGGCAGCCTGTTGACCGGTTGCGCCACCCACAGCGATGGCACCGCTCCCCTCAATCAACGTACCTGGCCGATCTGCAGCCTTATTGGCGGACTGGTCGGCGGCGGTCTCGGCGCGCTCGAAAGCAGCGGTTGGGCCGGCGGTGGCGCTGCGCTGGGGATCCTCACCGGCGGATTGATCTGCTATGCCCAGGATGGCGATGAAGACGACGACGGCGTGTTCGATCGCCGCGACCGTTGCCCCGATACCCCGGCCAACACCCCGGTCGACCACCGTGGCTGTCCGCTGCCGCAATACCCGGTCACCGAGAAACCCGCCGAACCGGCCCCGCAAACCGAAGTCATCACCCTCAACGATGCCGGCAACGTGTTGTTCGACTTCGACAAGTCCGATCTGAAACCGGCCGCGAAAAGCCAGCTCGACACGTTGATGGACAAACTGCGCAATGCTGACGTGGTGAGCATCAAGGTCATCGGTCACACCGACAGCAAGGGTTCGGATGCCTACAACCAGGCACTTTCGGAGCGCCGCGCCAGCAGTGTGGCGGAGTATTTGCTGAGTCAGGGCCTGGCGCCGAACAAACTCACCAGTGAAGGGCGTGGCGAGAGCGAACCGGTCGCCGATAACAACACGGATGAGGGGCGTGCGCAAAACCGTCGGGTGGAACTGCACATCAATCGTTAGGATGCGTCTGTAGTCCGCAGGCTAGAGCTGTCGGTCGATGATCATCGTCGAACCGGCAGCCATCCGGCGATGGATCGGTTTTTTTCATTTTTCCCTCTGGCTTATCCCCTGCAGAAGCCGTTACTGTGCGCCCAAAGAATAATTCGCAACACGGGGGAGCGTATGAAGGTGTTCTGTGGGCTGGGGCGATTGTTGACCCTGCTGTTCTGCTGCGTGGTGCTGGCCAATCAGCTGGTGCCGTTTGTTCATCCGCTGCACCTGCTGGTCAATCTGGCCGGCGCTCTGCTGCTGGCGATCCACGTGCTCGAAGTGCTGCTGTGCAACCGCAGCCTCAAGGGCCGTCCGCACCCTTGGCGTGATCGTGGCCGGATCCTGTTGTTCGGCGTATTCCACCTGCAAACCATCCCGGCCCCGGCCGCTCCGGAGGCTTCCCATGCGTAAACTCTGCCTGCTCGCTGCATTCATCAGTCCATTGGCCTGCGCCCAGGTGGTCAGCGTCGAAACCAATTCCCTGATGCGTCTGCCCAACACCGCCAGCACTTTGCAGCTGGAAAAACTGGTGGTCGCCGATTACGGCACCTTGCTGATTCCCTCGAACGTGACCGAGCTGAGTGTCGGCGAATTGCGACTGGGCCATGAGGCGCGCATTGCCATTGTGCCAAGCGAACAGGCGCTGGATATGAAAGTCATCCGCGCCGAACTCGGCGAGGGCAGCCAGATCACCGCCCGTGGTGCCCCGGGCACCTACGAAAAAGCCGCCCGTGCCGGGCGCAATCTGAACCTGCAATTCAAGGCGTTGAATGCGCCGAAACTGGTGGTCGATGCCCGTGGCGGCACCGGTGCACCAGGTTTTGTCGGTCTTGATGGCGCTAACGGTCAAGAGCCGGGATGCACCTGGGGTCAGGCGGGACACGGTTTTGATGGCAGCAACGGCAGCGACGGTCAGCCGGGTGCACCGGGCGCACTGGTGCGTCTTGAAGTGCCGCGCGAATTTCCGGCCGAGCTGATCAAGGTCGAAGTTGCCGGCGGTGCCGGTGGCCCGGCCGGTCCTGGCGGCAAACCGGGGGCGGGTGGCAAGTCCAAGGGCTGCCTGGTCTATCGCGCCGATGGCGGCAAGAGCGGCAAGCCGGGTGCCGACGGGCAGCCGGGGCCTGCGGGTGCGGCGGGGTCTGTCACCGTACAGCGCTTGTAATCGATTGCACCTACCCTCTACGTTGATCGTTCCCACGCTCCGCGTGGGAATGCCTCAAGGGACGCTCCGCGTCCAGTGACGCGGAGCGTCACGGGCTGCATTCCCACGCAGAGCGTGGGAACGATCAGGTATCAGTCAGGGTGCGCTTGTCAGAACGAGGGCCGCGCAGCCGCCACCGCCACCAGCACGACCCCGACCAGCAGATTGAACCCCACCACCTTGCGAATCCGCCCCAGCACTGCCGCACCGGCCGGCCAGTCCTTCGCCTGCACCGCCGTGCGCAGTTCCGGCAGCATCAAGGCCTGAATCCGGATGAACAGCGCGGTCATCACCACGTACAACCCCATCATCACCTGCACATAACGCGGCGCGTTGTCGAAGGCGATGTGTTGCAGATGCAGCATGCCCACTCCGGTCACCGGCAGCAGAATCACCGCCCCCCACACCCAACGAAAAAAACCTTGAAACACTTCCACCCAGAGCGTCAGGCGCCCGGGGCCGTCCAGGGCCTTCATCGCCGCAGGGCGCAGCACCATCCAGGCGAAAAACATGCCGCCGACCCACACCAGCGCGGCCAGTACATGGATGGGGTAAACGAGGCTAAAAGGTGTCATTGGGGTACTCCGATCTGCGCAGGATTGATTCGCGGGGTATGATAGCCCCCCATCCGAACCACTGAAAATTTATCCAGCGTTTTTTGCGCCCGACACTCAATGATCAGCACTGAACTCAAAACCACGATCCAGGGCGCCTACTCGCGTTTTCTAGAGGCCAAGAGCCTCAAACCGCGTTATGGCCAGCGCCTGATGATCGCTGAAGTCGCCAAGGTCCTCGGGGATATCGACACCGACGACGAAGGCCGGCGCAGTGGCGACCCCGCGATTGTCGCGGTGGAAGCCGGCACCGGTACCGGCAAGACCGTGGCCTACAGCCTGGCGGCGATCCCGACGGCGAAACTGGCCGGCAAGCGCCTGGTGATCGCCACCGCCACCGTCGCCCTGCAAGAGCAGATCGTCTACAAGGATTTGCCCGACCTGATGCGCAACAGCGGGCTGAATTTCAGTTTCGCCCTGGCCAAGGGCCGTGGCCGCTACATGTGCCTGTCCAAGCTCGACATGCTGTTGCAGGAAGGCCATGCGCAGACCGCCACAGCTCAGCTTTTCGAAGAAGAAGGCTTCAAGATCGAGGTCGATGAGGCCAGCCAGAAGCTGTTCACCAGCATGATCGAGAAGCTTGCCGGCAATAAATGGGACGGCGACCGCGACAGTTGGCCCAACGCGCTGGAAGACGCCGACTGGGCGCGCCTGACCACCGATCACAGCCAGTGCACCAACCGTCATTGCCCGAACTTCGGCCAGTGCGCCTTCTACAAGGCGCGCGAAGGCATGGGCAAGGTCGACGTGATCGTCACCAACCACGACATGGTGCTGGCCGATCTGGCGCTGGGCGGCGGGGCAGTCTTGCCCGATCCGCGCGACACCATCTATGTGTTCGACGAAGGTCATCACCTGCCGGACAAGGCCATCGGCCACTTCGCCCATTACACGCGCCTGCGTTCCACCGCCGACTGGCTGGAAACCACCGCCAAGAACCTCACCAAGCTGCTGGCCCAGCACCCGTTGCCGGGCGACCTCGGCAAGCTGATCGAGCAGGTGCCGGAGCTGGCGCGGGAGATCAAGACCCAGCAGCAGTTCATGTTCACCGCCTGCGAACAGATTGCCGATTTCAAGCCCGGTGAAGACGTCGAAGGCCGCGAACGTCCGCGTCATCGCTTCATCGGCGGGGTGATTCCGGAACACATGCGCGAGATGGGCATCGAGCTGAAAAAAGGCTTTGCCCGCCTCAACGACCTGTTCACCCGCCTGACCGATCTGCTCAAGGAAGGCATGGACGGCGAAGTCAACATCGGCATCGCCAGCAATCAGGCCGAAGAATGGTACCCACTGTTCGGCAGCCTGTTGTCCCGCGCCTCCGGCAACTGGGAGCTGTGGACCGCGTTCACCGCTGAAGATCCGGAAGACAACCCGCCGATGGCCCGCTGGCTGACCCTGGCCGAAAGCGGTTCGCTGTTCGACATCGAGGTCAACGCCAGCCCGATCCTCGCCGCCGAAACCCTGCGCCGCAGCCTGTGGAACGTGGCCTACGGCTGTCTGGTGACTTCGGCGACCTTGACCGCTCTTGGTACTTTCGACCGTTTCCGCATGCGCGCCGGCCTGCCGAAGAAAGCCGTCACCGCCGTGGTACCGAGCCCGTTCCATCACGCCGATGCCGGTGTGTTGCGGGTGCCGGACCTGAAGGCCGACCCGCGCGATGCCGCCGCCCACACCGCCGCGATCATCCGCGACCTGCCGGAACTGGTCGAAGGCTCGCGCGGCAGTCTGGTATTGTTTTCGTCGCGTAAGCAGATGCAGGACGTGTTCGACGGCCTCGACCGCGACTGGCGCAAGCAAGTGTTCATTCAAGGCAACTTGTCGAAGCAGGAAACCCTGAACAAGCACAAGGCGCGGGTCGATGGCGGTGATTCCAGCGTGCTGTTCGGTCTCGCCAGTTTCGCCGAAGGCGTGGACTTGCCGGGCGCCTACTGCGAGCACGTGGTGATCGCCAAGATCCCGTTCTCGGTGCCGGACGATCCGGTCGAAGCCGCACTGTCGGAATGGATCGAAGCCCGGGGCGGCAATCCGTTCATGGAAATCTCGGTGCCCGATGCCTCGCTGAAGCTGGTCCAGGCGTGCGGTCGTCTGCTGCGCACCGAAGAAGACCGCGGCACCATCACCTTGCTGGATCGGCGGCTGGTCACCCAGCGCTACGGCAAGGCGATCCTCAATGCGTTGCCTCCTTTCCGTCGTGAAATATCCTGAGACATCGGTGGGCAGTTTTGCCCGCCGCGCTGTCTATCTCTCTGTCACTGCTTTTCCATTGGCCCTTGCGGGTCGTTAGGGAGAATTCCGTTCTCATGATTCGTCGTTCGTTGCCTGCCGTTTTTGCCCTGGTTTTCGCTGGCCCCTTGCTGGCGGCACCTGCTGGCCAGCAGACCCTGTTCAACTTTGTCCGCCCCGCCGATGTGGTGAAAGTGGCGACCGAAAACGCCGACCTGCCGCAAGCCAACGCCGAGCAGACCCCCGAAGGCGAAGTGCTGCGGCGGGTGACGTTCAATCCGACGGCCCGCCCGACCTTGCGTCTGTCCCCGCAGACCGGTGCCTGGGACTGGTCGCAGTCCGGGATGATGAGCCTGCGCATCCAGAGCGCGATGAACTGGGCGGTGACCGTCTACGTTCAGATCCAGAGCAACGACGGCAAGACCCTGGTCAGCCGCGTTGACCTGCCGGCCGGCCCGGCGCAGACCTTGCTCGTGCCGTTGACCGCGACCTCGCCACTGAGTCAGGGCATGAAAGCCGGGCCGGTGATGCCGATGATGATCGACGGGCAGCGCATCCTGCTGGCGAGCAGCAGCGGTGAGCTGGATCGCAGCCAGGTGGTGTCGGTCAGCCTGTCGATGGATCAGCCGAAAGCCGCGCAAAGTCTGCTGCTGGAACGCTTTGGCGTGCAGGACGAAGGCGAGGTGATCAAATCCGCCTACGGCAATCTGGTGGACGCCTATGGCCAGTCGACTCGCGGCAAGTGGCCGGAGAAAGTCGCCAATGACGAACAACTGAAATCCGCCGCCGCCAAAGAACAGCAACAACTGAGCACCTGGCTGGCCGAGCGCGAAAAGTCCTCGCTGGACAAGTTCGGTGGCTGGAGCAAAGGCCCGGTGTTCAAGGCCAGCGGTTTCTTCCGCACTGAGAAACGTGACGGCCGCTGGTATCTGGTGACGCCCGAGGGCCATCCGTTCTATTCCCTGGGCGTGAACACCGTCAGCCCGGAGGTCAACCAGACCTACGTGGCCGGCCGCGAGTACATGTTCGAATCCCTGCCAAAACCGGAAGAGCCGCTGGCCAGCCACTTCGGCGAGGGTGATAACCGTGGCGGCAACGGCGCCGATCAGGGCCGTGGCTACAACTTCGGGCGTTGGTACGACTTCTACGGCGCCAACCTTCAGCGGCTTTATGGCGAGCCATGCATCCCGGATAGCGGCAACAAGGCCGGTGTCGCCGAAGCCGCCAAGGCTGGCGCCGCCGAAGAGGCGGCAACCAACGCCAGTGCACCGGTAGCCGCCTCCGAACAGCCGAAAGCCGGGGTCGCCGAGTCGGCAGCCACCAGCGGGCAAAGTGTCGCGACGCCGTGCAAAAACACCGTCGACGAGCAAAAGTGGGCCAGCCACACCCTTGATCGTCTGCAAGCCTGGGGCTTCAACACGGTCGGTAACTGGAGCGCCCCCGTCCTAGGTGACGCCGAGCGCATGCCGTACACCTTGCCGCTGTCGATCGTCGGCGATTACACCAGCATCAGCACCGGCACCGACTGGTGGGGCGGCATGCCTGACCCGTTCGACCCACGATTTGCCATGGCCACCGAGCGCGCCGTGGCCATCGCCGCCCGCGATCATCGTGATGATCCGTGGCTGATCGGCTACTTCGCCGACAATGAACTGGCCTGGGCCGGCCCCGGCGATGATCCGAAATCCCGTTACGCGCTGGCTTACGGCACCTTGAAAATGACCACCGACGTTCCGGCCAAACGTGCGTTTCTCAAGCAGTTGCGCGACAAGTACCGCAATCAGGCGGGTCTGTCGAAAGCCTGGGGGATTGATCTGCCGGCGTGGGAATTGATGGAGGATCCCGGGTTCGAGGCGCCGCTGCCGAATCCGGAGCATCCGGAAATCGAAGCCGACTTCAAATACTTCCAGAAGGTCTTCGCCGACACTTACTTCAAGACCATTTCCGACTCGCTGAAATGGCACGCGCCGAACCAGTTACTGCTCGGCGGCCGTTTCGCCACCAGCACCCCGGAAGCCGTGGCGTCCTGCGCCCAGTATTGCGACGTGCTGAGCTTCAACATGTACACCCTGCAACCGCAGGACGGTTATGACTTCGCCGCGCTGCGCAACTTCGACAAACCGGTGCTGATCACCGAATTCAACTTCGGCTCCACCGACCGTGGCCCGTTCTGGGGCGGCGTGACCCCGTTGAGCAAGGAAGAAGACCGCGGCCCGGCTTATGCCAACTTCCTCAAACAGGCCCTGAGCGAACCGTCGATTGTCGGCGTGCACTGGTTCCAGTATCTGGACCAACCGGTGACCGGGCGCCTGCTCGATGGCGAGAACGGTCACTTTGGTCTGGTCGGAGTCACTGATCTGCCGTTTCAGGGCTTTGTCGAAACGGTGCGCAAAAGCAACCTGGCGACCGTCGATCAGTTGAGCAAAGAGGCGCAGAAAGCGGCTGCCGCAGCGGACAAGGCCGGCCACGAAACCGAAGGCGGCCGCAAGGCTGACGCCGGCAAAGGCCCGGGGCAGGGCGCAGGCCACACCGGCGGGCATTCCGGCAACGGTCACTGATCATTACGAAGCCTGAAGACCGCCCGGCCCGCAGCGGTTCCCAAAAGCCTCTTGGGCTGGAACAATGCGGGCCACTTTGTAGAGCGTTTTCGCGGGGGAGTTGCGGGTGCAGATTCAGGGACATTACGAGCTTCAATTCGAAGCGGTGCGCGAAGCCTTCGCCGCACTGTTCGACGATCCCCAGGAACGCGGCGCCGCGTTGTGCATCCGGGTCGGCGGGGAATCCGTCCTCGACCTCTGGTCCGGTACCGCTGACAAGGACGGCGCCGAAGCCTGGCACAGCGACACCATCGCCAACCTGTTCTCCTGCACCAAGACTTTCACCGCCGTCACCGCGCTGCAACTGGTCGCCGAAGGCAAGTTGCAGCTCGATGCGCCGGTAGCCCGTTACTGGCCGGAATTCGCCGCTGCCGGCAAGGAGTCCGTCACCCTGCGCCAACTGCTTTGCCATCAGGCCGGTCTGCCGGCCCTGCGCGAGCTGTTGGCGCCTGAAGCGCTGTACGACTGGCAAACCATGGTCGACGCCCTCGCCGCCGAAGCACCGTGGTGGACGCCGGGCACCGGTCACGGTTATGCCGCGATCACCTACGGTTGGCTGATCGGCGAATTGCTGCGGCGTGCCGACGGTCGCGGGCCGGGGGAGTCCATTGTGGCGCGGGTCGCCAAACCGCTGGGGCTGGATTTCCATGTCGGTCTGGCCGACGAAGAATTCCATCGCGTGGCGCATATCGCCCGGGGCAAGGGCAACACCGGCGACGCTGCTGCCCAGCGCCTGCTGCAAGTGACCATGCGCGAACCAACAGCGATGACCACCCGAGCCTTCACCAATCCGCCGTCGGTGCTCACCAGCACCAACAAGCCGGAGTGGCGCCGCATGCAGCAACCAGCAGCCAACGGCCACGGCAATGCCCGCAGCCTGGCCGGGTTCTACGCCGGTCTGCTCGACGGCAGCCTGCTGGAAAGCGAAATGCTCGACGAACTGACCCGCGAACACAGCCTCGGCGAGGACAAGACCTTGCTGACCCGCACCCGTTTCGGTCTCGGTTGCATGCTCGATCAACCCGACGTGCCGAACGCCACCTACGGCCTCGGCCCGCGTGCATTCGGCCATCCGGGGGCGGGCGGTTCCATCGGTTTTGCTGATCCGGAGCACGATGTGGCCTTCGGATTTGTGACAAATACCCTGGGGCCGTACGTCTTGATGGATCCGCGCGCGCAGAAGCTGGCGCGGGTACTTGCCACTTGTCTGTAAAGCATCGTCCGAGGTTCCAGGGCCGGAACCTCATGGCGATTTTCGTTTCAAAGCGTCTGTTTATCCGGGCGAAAGTCCTCTGATTGTTCACTAATTCTTTTTGTGGGTTTCCAATGTCGTCCAAACAAACTCTCGCCCTGGCCCTGTGTTTCGCAATCACCGGTTGTGCACAGACTCCGAAGAACGACACCGATGGCGGCAGCTGGTGGCCGTTCGGTTCTTCCGACAAAGTTGCAGCCAAGGAGCCGGCTCCGGCGCCTGCCCCATTGAAACCGGCCGCCACCGCGCCTGTGGCCAAGGCCGAGAGCAGCAATCCGTGGTACTGGCCGTTTGGCTCGGACGACTCGGCGGCAGCCAAGCCAGAAGTGAAAGCTGAAGCCAAGCCCGAAGCAAAACCGGTCGAAGTCGCCAAGGCAGAGGCCGACAAGGGTGGCAAATGGTGGTGGCCGTTTGGTGGCAAGGAGCAGGACACTGCCAAAGTCGTGCCGATGCCCGATCCGAAAGTGACCCAAGCGTGGCTGGATGACTACGAACCGCGCCTGCGCACCGCGATCAAGGACAGCAACCTGCAACTCGAACGCCGTGAAAACGTGCTGGTCGTGACCGCGCCGGTGGAAGGCTCGTTCAACCCGGATCGTCCGGCGATGCTGCTGCCAGTGACCCTCGGCCCGTTCACCCGCGTGGCGAAAATCCTTGAAGCCGACCCGAAAACCGCCGTACTGGTGCTCGGTCACAGTGACACCACCGGTGCCGCTCCGGCCAACGTCAAGTTGAGCCAGGAACGCGCCCAGGCCGTGGCGGCAATTTTCCGCCTCAGTGGTCTGCAGCGTGACCGCCTGATGCTGCGCGGCATGGGCTCCGAAGCGCCGCGTGCCGCCAACGACAGCGTTGAAGGCCGTGCCCTGAACCGCCGTGTCGAACTGCTGGTGACCCCGCAGAACACCATGGTCGCGCTGCTGAGCAAATACAACATGCCAGCACCTAAGCCAGTGACGATGGTCGCCGCCCAGGACGTCAAGCCTGCCGCCAAACCGGTGACTCCGGCACCGGCTGCTAAGAAAGCCGCTGTACCGGCCACCAAAAAGGCTCCAGCCAAGAAAGCTGCTGCCAAGGCTCCAGCGAAGAAGGCCCCGGCCAAGGCTCCGGCGAAAAAGACCGCGCCCGCCAAAGCCGCCGCAACCGACAAGAAAGTCGCTGCGACCGATACCACTAAAAAGTGATCCGCTAACGAAAAGGAATGCGCCGTGACCCAGTCTCTGGCAGATATGCGTCGTGATTACACCCGGGATGGCCTGACCGAGGCGCAAGCCCCGGCGGAGCCCTTTGCGTTGTTTCACCAGTGGTTTGCCGAAGCGGTGAAAACCGAACAGGCGCCAGTGGAAGCCAACGCCATGACCCTGGCCACGGTGGATGCGAATGGCCGTCCGCATTGCCGCATTCTGCTGCTCAAGGGGCTGGACGAGCAGGGCTTCACCTTCTTCACCAACTACGAAAGTGCCAAGGGCCAGCATCTGGCGGCGAACCCGTTTGCTGCCATGACATTCTTCTGGCCGACTTTGGAGCGCCAGGTGCGGATCGAAGGGCGGGTGGTGAAGGTCACGCCCGAAGAGTCGGATGCGTACTATCAGGTGCGACCGCTGGGGAGCCGACTCGGCGCCTGGGCTTCACCGCAGAGCCGGGTGATCAACGGCCGGGGTGAGCTGGAAGATTTGCTCAAGGCGACCGAGCAACGCTTCACCGACACTCAGCCTCACTGCCCGGAACACTGGGGTGGCTACCGCTTGCTCCCCGAGCGCATGGAGTTCTGGCAGGGCCGCGCGAGCCGCCTGCACGATCGCCTCAACTACCGTGTGCAGGGCGCCGACTGGATTCTTGAACGTCTGGCACCCTGAGCAGTCTACCGAGCGGGATAGTCTGCCGCAGCGGCTTGGAGCCACTTCGGCAGGTCCCGGCGCTTGATCTTCTGCGCCTGAGCCTGCTCCAGCCGTTCGAGCATGAACGCGCGTTTGCCTTCATCCTTGCCGGCCAGTGACAATGCCAGATCGCGATCCATCCAGCGTTTGATCCGCACATACAGCCACCAATGGAAGTACAGGCCGGCGGCTGTGGTGACGACAATGATGAAGTAATCCATGGAAATCCTTGGGTCGGCGGCGCAGGAAATGGAATTTGGCGCTACTGTTGGGGAGTTCGCGGGTGCCTGTACCGGGCCTGAATGAAAGCAACTTTATCCGGGCGACGCCGTGACAGGCGTCAAGCTGCGGAGTTTAATGAATACCTGTCCTTTGGAGTTGATGCTATGCGTAAGTCTGTTCTGCTGGTTGCTTCCTTTTCCACGATGGCGATGTTGCTGACCGGCTGCCAGTCGAGCCTGACCGGTGACTCCTACTCCCGTGACGAAGCGCGTCGCGTGCAGACGATTCGCATGGGCACCATCGAATCCCTGCGTCCGGTGAAAATCGAAGGCACCAAAACCCCGATCGGTGGTGCTGCCGGTGCAGTGGTTGGCGGTGTTGGCGGCAGTGCCATCGGCGGCGGCAAAGGCAGCATCGTTGCAGCCGTTATCGGTGCCGTGGCCGGCGGCCTGATCGGTTCGGCCACTGAAGAAGGTCTGACCCGCACTCAAGGTGTTGAAATCACCGTACGTGAAGACGACGGCAGCATGCGCGCCTACGTGCAGCAAGTGCAGGAGAATGAAGTGTTCCGCGTGGGTGAGCGGGTACGGATTTCCACCGTTGGCGGGACCAGCCGCGTTTCGCACTAATCGCGAACGAGCGGTAAAAGAAAACCCCGGTCAGGTGACTGGTCGGGGTTTTTTTATTGGTTGTTTACGAGCCCGCCCGAGTGCCAATGAAATATTCCAGGCCTTTCGGAAAGTCGACTTTCAAAAGCTCTGACGCCTGCCTGACCTGACTTTCAGTCATCTCCAGCTCTCCTGGTTCAACTTCCTCAAGAGTTTTGGATTCAGTGATTTGCGCTAATGCTTGGCTCAGTTCGTAATCTTTTACCTTGAGCTCGAATTGCAATGAGTCATCCTGCTTCTCATCCGGGAAAAATCCGGTGATCGATAAATAGCGCATCTTTCTCTCTTCAGTGAGTTATCTGGGAGTCGTTCTGCCTGGCTTTGCTTTTTTTGTTCGCTCTCCCGTCAAATGATTGAATTCTCCCAAATGAATTCCCAGCTTGTCGTACAGCTCTATAGCGCCGGTTTTGGAGTCCCATTCATATATCCGGCCTTTTCCATCAAGCCAGCGGGCTCTCTTTTTTCCACCACCTCGCACTGAGGCCTTTGACTTCACCCTTTGAGTGTCGGGGAACGCAGGAAGCGTTTCGGGATCATCGTAGTACTTATGGTCTCCAGGCTTGCTGACAACAATGTACAGCGGCCGAACCCCGGACTCCGCCGGAAACACCAATATGAAATCCCGATACTCCGGTGGATAAACCGGATTCACCAGAATCCCGTCCGCCGCTTTCGTCGGCGGATACACCCAGATATGCGGCGCCTGCGGAGCAGCCTCCAGTGCAGGAATACCGAGGATATCGGAACCGTCCACAGCAGGCGTCCAGACCAGCTCAACACCTTCACCAAGGTCTGCAACAAACCGGCTATCGCGTGCCGCGAACTGCACGACATCAACCATCTCCCAGTCGCGATTCTTGCCGGTATAGAAGCCGTAACCCTTAAGGCTGCCATCGGCCTGCTGTTCAACACGCAAGCGCACGCGGGTTCGGGCCTGTTTGAGGGCGAGTAACTGGTCTTCGGTGTAGAGAGCGCTGTCGCCCAGGTTCGAGGGCATCAACATCGCCAGCAAACCGAGCAGCGGGGTCGCGACAGCAGCAGAGGCCATCGCGGGCAATCCCTTGACCGCCTCACCGGCAAGGGCAAAAGTGCCCAGCCCCGCAGGAATGGCAGTGCCGATGATTTTCTTGAGTTCAACCCCACCGCTGTCATTGGCCTCACGGCCACCGAGCAAAATCAGCTCGCCGTAATCCTTCAGGCTGTCTGTCGGCACCATCCCCGACGGATTTGAGTAATCGATGATCGCGTCCGGCAACTTGCAGGACTTGGCAAACGTGCAGCCGGCGCGCACCGGCTCAGGCTTGTTCGCCGCGACCTCTCGATTGCGCTCGAAGGCGTCCTGCCGCGCCAGCATGGCGTCGTACTTGTCTTGTCGGTCTTGCTGATCGGCCAGTTCGGTAGCCGTCATATAGCGGTAGGAGACGTGATGCCCGTCGCCCGCCGGTGGGTTGGGAACCCGGGGAATGTCCTTTTGAACAGCCACTGATTGTCCTTTCGTTCATGCATCGGCAGCCCCTCGAAAGGGGCTGCACGACGTTAACGAAGCAGGAAAATCGTGGCTGTAGGACGTATCTCTAAAGACGTGGGGATTGTTCGCTACGGCATCAGGAAGGCCGTGCGGCGTTCTTTCTGCTCGCCGCCAATGTCACCGCATAACCGATCAATGCCGCAAACACCGACCCGGTGAGAATACCCATCCGGTCCATCCCGGCGTATTCACTGGAGCCCGGCACGAAGGCGAGTGAGCCGACAAACAGGCTCATGGTGAAGCCGATCCCGCAGAGGATCGCCACGCCCAGCACCTGGCCCCAATTGGCGCCCTGAGGCAGGGCGGCGATGCCGATTTTTACGGCGAGCCAGGTCAGGCCGAACACGCCGAGGGTCTTGCCCAGCAGCAGGCCGACGGCGATGCCCATCGGCACGTGGTGGGTGAAGCTCTCGACAGTCACGCCGCTCAGCGACAGACCCGCGTTGGCGAAGGCGAACAGCGGCAGAATGCCGTAGGCCACCCACGGGTGCAGCGCGTGTTCGAGGGTCAGCAGCGGCGAAGGCTCGGCATTCCTGGTGCGCAGCGGGATGCAGAACGCCAGGGTTACGCCGGCCAGCGTCGCGTGGACACCGCTCTTGAGCACGCAGACCCAGAGGATTAGACCGATGATCATGTACGGCCCGAGTTTGACCACGCCGAGCCGGTTCATCGCCACCAGCGCCGCGATGCACGCGGCCGCGAGGCCCAGCGACAGGGTCGAGAGTTCGCCGGAATAGAAGATCGCGATGATCACGATGGCGCCGAGGTCATCGATGATCGCCAGGGTCATGAGGAACAGCTTCAGCGACACCGGCACCCGCTTGCCGAGCAAGGCCAGCACGCCAAGGGCGAAGGCGATGTCGGTGGCGGTCGGAATCGCCCAGCCGTCGAGGGCTGCCGGGTTGTCACGGTTGAGGAACCAGTAGATCAGCGCCGGCACCAGCATGCCGCCAATTGCGGCCGCACCGGGCAGGACGATCTGCGACGGTTTAGACAACTGACCGTCGAGCACTTCGCGCTTCACTTCCAGGCCGATCAGCAGGAAGAACAGCGCCATCAGGCCGTCGTTGATCCACAGCAGCAGGGGTTTGGCGATTTTCAACGCGCCGATCTGCGCCACCACCGGCGTGTCGAGCAGGCCGTTGTACAACCACGACAGCGGCGAGTTGTTGATGATTAGAGCCAGGATGGCTGCGGCGATCAGTAACAGACCGCTGGCAGCTTCCAACTGAAAGAAACGCGTGAAAGTGCTACGCAGAGGCAAGGTCGCTCTCCATCGATAAAGTCAAAAGGTGGCACACCCTAACCCGTACCGTTAGTTGTTAAAACAAAAGTTATATTCTTTTTTGTTATATATGGTTACAGGGCGCCGGCCAACGTGCAGGAGAGCCTAGCAGTTGCCCAAGGTATTGAAGTTCAGCTGTATCTGTCGGTGCTGTAGGTTTTTTCCTAAGCTTGGGGCTGAGCCTGTGAAGGCATTTTTGCCCGATTCAACGAGAACAACAGCCATGAGCGACAACCGACAGTGGGCCCGCGAAGCCATCCGGATCATCGAAGCGGACTTCCAGCGCAGCGCCGACACCCACCTGATCCCCTTGCCGTTGCCGGGCTTTCCGGGCATCGAGTTGTACTTCAAGGACGAGTCCAGCCACCCGACCGGCAGCCTCAAGCATCGGCTCGCCCGCTCGCTGTTTCTCTACGCCTTGTGTAATGGCTGGCTCAAACCCGGCGCGCCGGTGATCGAGGCGTCCAGCGGTTCGACGGCTATTTCCGAAGCGTACTTCGCACGGATGCTCGGCTTGCCGTTCATTGCGGTGATGCCGGCGACCACCTCCAGAGAGAAGATTGCGCAGATTGCGTTCTACGGTGGCCAGAGTCATCTGGTGGATGATCCGACCCAGATCTACGCCGAATCCGAACGCCTGGCCCGCGAGCACGACGGTCACTTCATCGACCAGTTCACCTACGCCGAGCGCGCCACCGACTGGCGGGCGAACAACAACATCGCCGAATCGATCTTCCAGCAAATGCGCTACGAACAGCATCCATGCCCGGCCTGGCTGATCTCCAGCCCCGGCACCGGCGGCACCACCGCGACCCTCGGGCGTTACGTGCGTTACCGCCAGCACTGCACCCGCGTACTGTGCGCGGATGCCGAGCGTTCGGTGTTCTTCGACTTTTACCAGACCGGCGATGCCAGCCTGCGTCTGGACCACGGTTCGCGGATCGAAGGGATCGGCCGGCCGCGGGTAGAAGCGTCGTTCCTGCCGAAGGTAATCGATGCGATGGTCAAGGTGCCGGACGCCTTGTCGCTGGCGGCCATGCATTACCTGGCGCAGCGTCTGGGCCGGCATGTGGGAGGGTCAAGTGGCACCAACCTGATCGGCGCGCTGATGGCGGCGCAGCAGATGAAAGCAGCGGGGGAGTCAGGCTCGATCGTGGCGATCCTGTGCGATGGCGGCGAGCGCTATGCGGACACGTATTACGATCAGGCGTGGCTCAAGGCGCAGGGCTATGAGCTGGAGGGATTGATGGCGGCCGTGACGGCGAGTGCCGAGCAGGGTGAGGCGCTGCCGGCTTCAGTGTTGCGCGCAAATATTTGAGTCACCGGTAACCAATGTGGGAGCTGGCTTGCCAGCGATAGCGGAGTGTCAGTCAACATTAAATGTGAATCTGAGTCCGTCATCGCTGGCAAGCCAGCTCCCACAGTTTTTGCAGTGTTTCAGGCGGTGCAGGTCAGTCTTTCAGACCGAGAATGTCACGCGCCACGGCTTCAGCAATCCGAATCCCGTCAACACCCGCCGACAGAATCCCGCCCGCATAACCCGCGCCTTCACCGGCCGGGAACAGACCCTTCACGTTCATGCTCTGCAGCGATTCATTTCGGGTGATGCGCAGCGGCGACGAGGTGCGGGTCTCGATCCCGGTCAGCACCGCATCGTGCAGCGAATAACCGCGAATCTGCTTCTCGAACGCCGGCAGTGCTTCGCGGATCGCTTCGATGGCGAAGTCCGGCAGGGCCAGGGCCAGATCGCCCAGCGAGACGCCCGGTTTGTACGACGGCTCGACTTCGCCCAGCGCGGTGGATGGTGTGCCGGCGATGAAGTCGCCGACCAGTTGCGCCGGCGCCTTGTAATCGCTGCCGCCGAGGATGAAGGCGTGGGATTCCAGACGTTCCTGCAACTCGATCCCGGCCAGCGGGCCGCCCGGATAATCGACTTCCGGGGTGATGCCGACGACGATGCCGGAGTTGGCATTGCGCTCGTTACGCGAGTACTGGCTCATGCCGTTGGTGACCACGCGGTTCGGCTCGGAAGTCGCCGCCACCACGGTACCGCCCGGGCACATGCAGAAGCTGTAGACCGAACGGCCGTTCTTGGCGTGGTGCACCAGTTTGTAGTCGGCGGCGCCCAATTTAGGGTGGCCGGCATACTTGCCAAGACGTGCGCGGTCGATCAGCGATTGCGGGTGCTCGATACGGAAACCCACCGAGAACGGCTTGGCTTCCATGAACACGCCACGGCTGTGGAGCATGCGGAAGGTATCGCGGGCACTGTGGCCCAGCGCCAGGATCACGTGTCTGGAGTGCAGGGTTTCGCCGCTGGCCAGCTCGACGCCGACCAGTTGACCGTCCTCGATCAGCACGTCGGTGACGCGTTCCTGGAAGCGCACTTCACCGCCCAGAGCGCGGATCTCTTCGCGCATGGTCTCGACCATGCCGGTCAGGCGGAACGTACCGATGTGCGGTTTGCTGACGTAGAGGATTTCTTCCGGCGCGCCGGCCTTGACGAATTCGTGCAGCACCTTGCGGCCGAGGAATTTCGGATCCTTGATCTGGCTGTACAGCTTGCCGTCGGAGAACGTGCCCGCGCCGCCTTCGCCGAACTGCACGTTGGACTCGGGGTTGAGCACGCTTTTGCGCCACAGGCCCCAGGTGTCCTTGGTGCGCTGGCGCACTTCGGTGCCGCGTTCGAGGATGATCGGCTTGAAGCCCATCTGCGCCAGCAGCAGGCCGGCGAAGATCCCGCACGGGCCGAAACCGACCACGATCGGGCGCTGGCTCAGGTCGCTTGGCGCCTGGCCGACGAATTTGTAGCTGACATCCGGCGCCACGTTGACGTTACGGTCGTCGGCGAATTTGCCCAGCACTTTGGCCTCCTCGCGCACTTCGAGGTCAATGGTGTAGATGAAGCACAGTTCGGAAGACTTTTTGCGCGCATCGTAGCTGCGCTTGAACAAGGTGAAATCGAGCAGGTCATCGCTGGCGATGCCCAGGCGTTGCACGATGGCGGCGCGCAGGTCTTCGTCGGGATGGTCGATCGGCAGCTTGAGTTCGGTGATTCGTAACATGACAGGATCCGGTTCGCGGGGCGCACAACTGCGCCAGGGCGTTTGAAGGCGGCGATTATAAGCCGCATCCGCCGGATCCCGTGAGGGTAAAACGATCAGTCGTTACGCGAACCGCCGAAATACCCGCAACCGCGCTGTACCTGGCCGTCGATACGCAACTCGGCGCTCATGTGCTGCACGCTGCCGGTGCTGGTGTCGACGCAACGCTGCGGCGCGACCCACAACTCGATGCGCTGGTTGTTGGCTTCGCTGCTGAGATTGAAACGGCCATCGCCCAATTGCTCTTCGACGTAAGGCACGGCGAGCGGTGGCTGGCCTTCGCGGTCGATGACCAGGCCCTTGCCGCTGACCTTGACGTTCCATTCCGGGCCATGGCCGGCGGCGCGCAGGATCAGCTGTTTGAAGTTGGGATCGTCGCAGGCAGTGCCGGAGCGTTCGACGCGATAGAGCTGGGTCAGGTCGAGGCGGTCGCCGGCGATCTTCCCGCGCACGTCGGCGAACAGCTTGCCCTGCTGATCGGCCAGGGTGGCGGCCTCTTGCAGGACGCTGGTGCCGCCGATGTCATTGACCACGTACTGACGCTGCTCGCCGCAGGCCTGAAACACCAGTTTGCCGTCGGCAGCGGTCAGTTGCCCCTGCATCCGCGTCTGGCCGACGTGGGAGGCGCTTTCCCGCGCACCGTCGAACAATTGGCACGCGGCAAACAACGGGAGCAGGGCAACAACAATCAGGGAACGGGCAACACGCATCTTTGGCTCTCCAGACAAGTGCCGCCACGTTACGCAGGCTGGCCGCTGATCACAACCATGAGTTGGACCTGCCATGTACCGGAAACATTTGGCTTAACTTTGGAAGTCGGGGCGAAAGGTATTTGGCAGTACCTTGTCCGCCTTTTGGATGCGCGAGGTTTTGTATGAAAGGATCAGGCAGGGTGCTATTGGCAGTACTGGCATTGATGGCTTCATTTCCGTCGGTGGCGGCAGAAATTGCTTTTTCATCAGCGGCGGATTTCTCCGAAATGAGCCTCGAGCTCAAACGAATCGATGATCCGAATCCGCAAACGGTCGAGCTCAATGTCACCTTGAGCCCGGATGCACAGCGTCGCCTGGAGCGGGCGACGACTGAGGGAATGCACAAGCTCCTGCAGGTATCCATCAATGGCATTCAAGTGTCGAGCGCGATGGTTGGATCGGTGGTCCGCGGGCCGGGCCTGAGGATAGGCGTGCCGCGTGAGGTCGCCAGAAATCTGGTGCCGACGCTGCTGGAGCCTTTGACACCTTGATGCGACGCTGACCCAGCGTCGCAAGCCGAAGTTTTTCAACCCACGTGAAACGTCTGACCTGTCTGCAAGCCTTCGACACTTTTGGCGTAGGCCAACGCCACATCCGCCGCAGGAACCGGCTTGTAGCCGCGGAAGTACGGGGCGTAGCTGCCCATGGCTTCGACCAGCACGGTCGGGCTGATCGAGTTCACGCGCAGACCGCGCGGCAGCTCGATGGCGGCGGCGCGGACGAAGCTGTCCAGCGCGCCGTTG
This sequence comes from Pseudomonas sp. 22085, assembly GCF_052045815.1. NCBI lineage: Bacteria > Pseudomonadati > Pseudomonadota > Gammaproteobacteria > Pseudomonadales > Pseudomonadaceae > Pseudomonas > Pseudomonas sp. 22085. Next base: position 247,820 of record NZ_JBQEQA010000006.1, on the reverse strand, counting down.
ACCAGTGCAGCAGAGGCGCCGCTGCGGATCGGGTCGTGGCTGAGCACGCCGGTGGTGAAGGTGAACGATGCGCCGTCGTTGGCGAATTCGCGGCCGATCAGCAGCAGATTGACCTGGCCCATCAACTTGTCTTTCAGGCCGAGGGCGAAGCTGTCTTCGGTCATTTCACCCAGCGGGGCGAAGGTCACGTTGCCGGCGGCGCAGACCAGCGCGTCAAACTTGCCGGTCTGTTCGAACAGCTTGCGGATCGATGCGCTGTCGCTGATATCCACCTGGAAATCGCCGCTGCTGCGACCGATACGAATGACTTCATGACGCTGCGACAGTTCTTTGTCCACGGCCGAACCGATGGTGCCGCCCGCGCCGATCAACAGAATTTTCATCGTGATTGCCTCAATTGATTGAACGAGGTTTCAGTCTAGAGTGGTTTTTTCTGCGGATAAGCGCACTAATGGGCAACCTTTGGTTTTCAAATGGAAACAATCCATGAGCGAAATGGATGATCTGGCGGCGTTCGCGGTGTTGATCGAGGCGGGGAGTTTTACCCTGGCGGCGCAGCAATTGGGGTGCAGCAAGGGGCAATTGTCCAAGCGCATCAGTCAGTTGGAGGCGCGGTTTTCCGTGGTGTTGCTGCAACGCACCACGCGTCGGCTGAGCCTGACGGCGGCCGGTGCGGCGTTGTTGCCGCAGGCTCAGGCGCTGGTAGTCCAGGTGGAGCGAGCGCGTCAGGCATTGGCGCGATTGAAGGACGACATGGCTGGCCCGGTGCGTATGACCGTTCCGGTGTCGCTGGGGGAAACCTTCTTCGACGGTTTGCTGCTGGATTTCTCGCAGAAATACCCCGAGGTACAGATCGAACTGGAGCTGAACAACAGCTACCGCGAGCTGTCCCGCGACGGTTTCGATCTGGCGATCCGCACCGAGGTGGCCAATGACGAGCGACTGGTGGCCAAGCCGCTGCTGGCCTGGCAGGAAATGACCTGCGCCAGCCCTGAATATCTGGAGCGCTTTGGCGAACCGCTGACGCCGCAGGCGCTGGCTGAACACCGTTGCCTGCTCAACAGTCACTACAGCGGTCGCGAGGAATGGCTCTATCACCAGCAGCACGAACTGCTGCGGGTGCGGGTGTCGGGGCCGTTCGCCAGCAATCACTACAACCTGTTGAAGAAAGCCGCACTGGCCGGCGCCGGCATTGCTCGCCTGCCGTCCTACCTGTTGCAGGCAGAATTGGCTGACGGCCGATTGCGCTGGCTCCTGCGTGATTTTCAGACCCGGCGCATGCCGATGTATCTGGTGCACCCGTATCAGGGCGGTCTACCGAAACGCACCCAGGTACTGGCGGATTACCTGATCGGCTGGTTCAAGCTCAGCGGCGAGGCGCTGGACCGGTTGTAGTACCTGGCGATCAGGTGATCGATCGACAGTTTGCCCGGCCCGGTCGCCATCAAGTACAGCAACACCGCCATCCAGGTGCCGTGGGTCGGGTAGGCATCCGGGTACACGAACAGCTGAATGGTCAGGGTCATGCCCAGCAACGCCAGCGCCGAAAACCGTGTGGCGAAGCCGATCAGGATCAGAACCGGAAAGAAGTGCTCGGCAAACGCCGCCAGATGCGCGGCGATTTCCGGCGCCAGCAGCGGCACGTGGTATTCGCTCTTGAACAGTGGAATCGTCGAGTCGGCCAGACGCGGCCAGCCTAACTCGAAGGTGCCATCGATCAGGTCGACGGCCAGTCCTTCGATCTTGGTCTGCCCGGATTTCCAGAACACCGCTGCGATGGAAAAACGCGCGATGAAAGCGATCAGGCTGTGGGGGATTTTTTCCAGCAGCACGATGGCGCGGGCAATGAGGCTGTTCATGACGACACCTTTGGGTGGAAATGTGTGATGACTTGGCGACTGATCAGCAGGGCGAGGGTCTGGCTGAGGTCGAAGGCCTCGGCGGATTCCAGCGCCTGCGTGAGTGACAGGCCGGCCTTGAGCTGGCGAATGAACTGGCTGGCGCCGCGATCCACGGAGAACACCTCGACTTCCAGTCCATTGCGCAGGATCAGCGCGTGTTGGGCGTGATGCAGATTGATCCCGGCCAGCGTCGCGTCGTGCTGATGCGCGGCCCAGATGTCCACTACGGCGAAGTTTGAATCGAGCAGATGCAGCGAAGGGTGCAGGCCGATGCGCAATTCATTCAGCGCATCGGCATCTGCAAACACAGCAGCGATCCGCTCCTGACTCAGAGGCAAAGCATCGGCCGCGTGGTAGGCCAGCGTGCGCAAGCGTTCCAGCCTTGCGACGTCGGCCAGATAGGGAACACTCGCAGCAGGTTCGAAGCCGCTGATGAAGTCCGCCAGCTCACCGCCGTAGTCACTCATCAACGGACTGTGTGGTGGATGGCTTTGTACGAAAACTCCGGCCATGGCCCGGAAGAATTCGTCCCCCACCAACTGCACCACCACGGGATAACTGTCGGCCAGTGCGTTGATCAACGAGCTCTGAACATTGTTGCGGTACACCGCGAAACGGCTGGCCGGGTCGGCACCGTTGGCGCTGCACAAACCGTCGGGGCAGGGCAGGTCCATATCGAGCAACGCTGCGCTGAATGCGGCTTGAGTGCTCATGGCCGACCTCCCGCGCACAGCAACAGCTCATCGGCCTGATGCGCTTCGGCCAACAGCACGTTGAAGGCCGGCACCTGATTGTCCCGTTCGATCAGCGTCGCCACCGGGCCGACACGTTCCAGCGCTTTCCGGTACAGCGACCAGACGGCTTGATCGATAGGCGCGCCGTGATCGTCAATCAGCAAGCGATCACCGAGGCTGTCGGAATCTTCAGCAAAACCTGCCAGATGAATTTCGCCCACCGCGTGCAGTGGCAGTGCATCGAGGTAAGCCAGGGGATCGCGTTGATGGTTGATGCACGAGACGTAGACATTGTTCACGTCCAGCAACAGCCCGCAGCCAGTGCGCCGGATGACTTCACGGATGAAATCCGCTTCGTCGATGGTCGAGCGCTGGAACGCCAGATAGGTCGCCGGGTTCTCCAGCAGCATCTGGCGCTTGAGGGTGTGCTGTACCTGATCGATGTGGTCGCAGACGCGGTTCAGCGTCGGCCTGTCGTAGGCCAGGGGCAACAAGTCATTGAGGAACACCGGGCCGTGGCTCGACCAGGCCAGGTGTTCGGAAAAGGAGTGGGGTTGATAGCGCTCGATCAGCGCCGCCAGGCGTTTGAGGTGCTGAACATCCAGCGGGCCTTCGGCCCCGATGGACAGCCCGACGCCATGCAGCGACAGCGGATACGCCTCGCGAATCAAGCCCAGAAAATGATGAAACGGTCCGCCGGCCACCATGTAGTTTTCGGCGTGGACTTCGAAGAAACCGATGTCCGGACGTGAAGCGAGCACTTCGCTGAAGTGCTCGCTCTTGAGCCCCAGCCCGGCACGGGACGGGAGCCCGGTGAGGGCTGCCCGAGTGCGGCGCAAGGCATGGTCGCAGGATGTGCTCATGATCGACACTCGGGCGGCTCCCGGATCAGGACTTGGCTTTGAACGCTTCGAGCTGACCGAAACCGGTCGGCGAGGTTTTGCTTTCGGTGGTGGTGCAGGTGCCTTTCGGAACCAGTTTCCAGGCGTTGGCCTGATGATCCATTTTCGCGGTGCCGGCACAGGTGGTGCCCGCGCCTGCGGCGCAATCGTTCTTGCCTTTCATGGCCACGCCGAAGCATTTTTCCATGTTGTCGTCAGCGGCGTGGGCGGTGGAGACGGCAGCGATGCTCAGAGCGGAACCGAGGGCCAGAACCAGGGCGGTGGCGGACAGGGTGCGGGTGGTAGCAGTCATGATGTTTCTCCGGTTTGAACTTGGGTTTGAACAAGCGATTGCGCTTGCTTGCCCTACTAGAGAAACGACTTGGGGATGCGTTACAGCGATCGATAAAAGATTTTTTGCCGGGCACAAAAAAACGGCCCGAAGGCCGTTTTCTGTTTGAAGCGATCCATCAACCGCCGAGGTACGCCTCGCGCACTTTCGGGTCGGTCAGCAGCGCTTCGCCGGTGCCTTGCATCACCACCCGGCCGTTCTCCAGAACGTACGCACGGTCAGCGATTTTCAGCGCCTGGTTGGCGTTCTGTTCGACCAGGAACACCGTCACACCGTCCTTGCGCAGTTGTTCGATGATGTCGAAGATCTGCTGGATGATGATCGGTGCCAGGCCCAGCGACGGCTCGTCGAGCAACAGCAGTTTGGGCTTGCTCATCAGCGCACGGCCGATGGCGAGCATTTGCTGTTCGCCGCCGGACATGGTGCCGCCGCGCTGGTTGAAGCGTTCTTTCAGGCGTGGGAAAAGTCCGAGAACCTTGTCCATCTGTTCCTGATAGTCGCCCTTGTCGGTGAAGAATCCGCCCATGGACAGATTTTCTTCGACGGTCAGACGGGCAAACACCCGACGACCTTCCGGCACCACGGCGATGCTCTTGCGCATGATCTGCGACGAGTCCTGGCCGACCAGTTCCTCACCCATGTAGCGGATGCTGCCGCTATGGGCCTGCGGCGAACCGCAGAGCGTCATCAGCAGGGTGGACTTGCCGGCACCGTTGGCGCCGATCAGGGTCACGATCTCGCCCTGGCGGACTTCGACGTTGACACTGTGCAGGGCCTGGATCTTGCCGTAGAAGGTGGAAACGTTTTCGAACTGCAGCATTTACGCTTCCCCCAGGTAGGCTTTGATCACTTCAGGATTGTCGCGGATCTGTTCCGGCGTACCGTTGGCCAGGGGCGTGCCCTGGTTGATCACGACGATGTGGTCGGAAATGCTCATGACCAGTTTCATGTCGTGTTCGATCAGCAGCACGGTCACGTTGTGCTCTTCACGCAGCACGCTGATCAGCGCCTTGAGGTCTTCGGTTTCCTTCGGGTTCAGGCCGGCGGCCGGTTCGTCGAGCATGAGGATCCGCGGACGGGTCATCATGCAGCGGGCGATTTCCAGGCGACGCTGCTGACCGTAGGCCAGGGTGCCGGCGGGGCGGTTGGCGAACTCTTTCAGGTTGACCTTTTCCAGCCAGTATTCGGCGAACTCCATGGCCTCGCGCTCGCTCTTGCGAAACGCCGGGGTCTTGAACAGGCCGGACAGGAAGTTGGTGTTCAGGTGACGGTGCTGGGCGATCAACAGGTTCTCGACCGCCGTCATGTCCTTGAACAACCGCACGTTCTGGAAGGTGCGCACCACGCCTTTGAGGGCGATCTTGTGGCCCGGCAGGCCGTGGATCGGCTCGCCGTCCAGCAGGATGCTGCCGCCCGATGGCTGGTAGAAGCCGGTCAGGCAGTTGAACACGGTGGTCTTGCCGGCGCCGTTCGGCCCGATCAGTGCCACCACCTGTTTTTCCTTCACGGTCAGGGCCACGCCGTTGACCGCCAGCAGGCCGCCGAAGCGCATGCTCAGATTTTCGACTTTCAGGATCTCGCGGCTCATTTGCGCAGCTCCATGTGAGGACGTTGCATGGGCAGCAGGCCTTGAGGTCGCCAGATCATCATCAGCACCATCAGGGCGCCGAACATCAACATGCGGTACTCACTGAACTCACGCATCATTTCCGGCAGCAGGATCATCACCACGGCCGCGAGAATCACGCCCAGCTGCGAGCCCATGCCACCCAGCACCACGATGGCGAGGATGATGGCGGACTCGATGAAGGTGAACGACTCCGGCGTCACCAGACCCTGACGGGCGGCGAAGAAGCTGCCGGCGAAACCGGCGAAGCTCGCGCCCAGGGTGAACGCCGACAGCTTGATCACGGTCGGGTTGAGACCCAGCGCGCGGCAGGCGATCTCATCTTCACGCAGCGCTTCCCACGCACGGCCGATCGGCATGCGCAGCAGTCGGTTGATGATGAACAGCGCAGCCAGCGCCAGCAGCAGGGCAACCAGGTACAGGAAGATCACCTTGTTGATCGAGTTGTATTCCAGGCCGAAATACTCGTGGAAGGTTTGCAGGCCTTCCGCAGCCTTGCGTTCGAAGGTCAGGCCGAAGAACGTCGGTTTCTCGATGTTGCTGATGCCGTTCGGGCCGCCGGTGATGTCGGTCAGGTTACGCAGGAACAGGCGGATGATTTCCCCGAAGCCGAGGGTCACGATCGCCAGGTAGTCACCGCGCAGACGCAACACCGGGAAGCCGAGCAGGAAGCCGAACGTCGCCGCCATCAGGCCGGCAATCGGCAGGCAGATCCAGAAGCTCAGGCCATAGTAGTGCGACAGCAACGCGTAGCTGTAGGCGCCGACGGCATAGAAGCCGACGTAACCCAGGTCGAGCAGACCGGCCAGACCGACCACGATGTTCAGGCCCAGGCCGAGCATCACGTAGATCAGGATCAGCGTCGCGATATCCACTGCGCCGCGGGAGCCGAAGAACGGCCACACCAGCGCACCGATGATCAGCGCGATGATGAAGTAACGCTGGGTGGTCGGCAGGGTCAGGAAGTTGCTGGCCTTGGCCGGGATCAGCGGCATGCCCGGCGACGAACGCCACGCCTTGCTGATCTGCTGGTTGAACAGCACCCGCAGGAACATCAGCACCGAGCAGATCGCGATGGTCGCCAGAATGGCCGGGCTGGTGTTGTGCACTTCCAGGTTGATACCGACGATGGTCAGTTTCAGACCCAGTACCGGATAGGCCACGGCCCAGACCAGCAAGGCGCTGAACAGCGCCTGTTTAAGATTCCTAGTCATACTTTCTCAACCTCCGGACGGCCCAGAATGCCGGTCGGACGGAACAACAGCACCAGAACCAACAAGCCGAAAGCCACGACGTCCTTGTACTGGTCGCCGAAGATATCGGCGCCAAAGGCTTCCGCTACCCCGAGCACCAGCCCGCCGAGCATGGCGCCGGGGATGCTGCCGATTCCGCCCAGTACCGCGGCGGTGAAGGCCTTGAGGCCGACCAGGAAACCGGCGTTCGGGTTGATCACGCCGTATTGCATGCTCAGCAGCACGGCCGCGACGGCCGCCAGCGCAGCACCGATGACGAAGGTCAGGGCGATGATGTTGTTGGTGTTGATGCCCAGCAGGTTGGCCATCTTGATGTCTTCGGCGCAGGCGCGGCAGGCGCGGCCCAGGCGAGAGCGGGAGATGAACAGCGTGAGGCCGAGCATGGCGATCAGGGTCACCACGAACACCACGATTTGCATGTAGGAAATCAGCACTTCATGTGCGCCACCCGGGCCGAAGGCGAAGTTGCCCGGAATCAGGTTGGGGATTGCTTTGTCCTTGGAGTCTTGCGCCAGCAGAACTGTGTTCTGCAGGAAGATCGACATACCGATCGCGGAAATCAGCGGGATCAGACGGTTGCTGCCGCGCAACGGGCGGTAGGCAATGCGTTCGATGCTGTAACCGTAGGAACTGGTGACAACGATGCTGGCGATAAACGCCACGGTCATCAACAGCGGGACGCTTTCGAGTCCCATCATGGTCAGCCCGGCGATGGCGATGAACGCCACGTAGGAACCGATCATGTACACCTCGCCGTGGGCGAAGTTGATCATTCCAATGATGCCGTAGACCATCGTGTAGCCGATGGCGATCAGGGCATACATGCTGCCAACGTTCAAGCCGTTAACCAGCTGTTGGAAGAAGTGATAGATGTCAGGCATTACAGCGCTCCTAAAAACCTGATACGCATTTCACTGGTGGAGTCATTTTCCCGCCCGGTCCCGTGGATCTTTATCCACTTCGAATCCGGGTTTTGCCAGCGAACCGCTGATGACGGTTTTGAGATTTTCAGGTGGGGAGACTGGCGGATCACGCCAGCGCGGCCCAATACATTCGTAAAACAAAGCCCACGGCACGCCGTGGGCTTTATTGGCAGTCAGTCAGGCAGCGCCTTACTGAGGCGACACTTCGGTTTTAGGTTTGCCGTTGTGCCACTCGTAGACCACGAATTTGAAGTCCTTCAGGTCGCCCTTGGCGTCGAAGCTCAGGTCGCCGGTCGGGGTCTTGAAGGTGCCGGCGTGGATGGCTTCAGCCACTTTGGCAGGGTCTTCGGACTTGGCCGCAGCGATACCGCCGACAATCACTTCAACTGCCGAGTAGGACGGGAACACGAACGGACCGCTCGGGTCTTCTTTCTTGGCCTTGAATGCATCGGCCAGGGCCACGTTGGCCGGATCCTGGTCGAAGGATTTCGGCAGGGTCACCAGCAGGCCTTCGGACGCGTCCTTGGCGATCTGGGTGATCGAGTCGTTACCCACGCCTTCCGGACCCATGAACTTGGCCTTCAGGCCTTTTTCCTGGGCTTGACGCAGGATCAGACCCAGCTCCGGGTGGTAGCCGCCGTAGTAGACGAAGTCGACGTTGGCTTGCTTGAGCTTGGCGATGATCGCGGAGAAGTCCTTGTCGCCGGCGTTGACGCCTTCGAACACGGCAACCTTGGTGCCTTTCTTCTCGAGGGTGGATTTGACGGCGGTGGCGATGCCTTCACCGTACTGCTGCTTGTCGTGCAGCACGCCGACGATTTTCGGCTTCACGTGATCGGCGATGTAGTTACCGGCGGCAGGGCCTTGGGCGCTGTCCAGACCGATGGTGCGGAAGACCATTTTGTAACCACGGTTGGTGATGTCCGGGCTGGTGGCAGCCGGGGTGATCATGATCACGCCTTCGTCTTCGTAGATGTCCGAAGCAGGCTGGGTGGAGCTGGAGCACAGGTGACCGACCACGAACTTGACGCCGTCGTTGACGACCTTGTTCGCAACCGCTACCGCTTGTTTCGGATCGCAGGCGTCATCGTATTCAACGGCTTCGAGCTTCTTGCCGTCGACGCCGCCTTTGGCGTTGATCTGTTCGATGGCCATTTTCGCGCCACTGAACTGCATGTCGCCGTACTGGGCTACTGGACCGGTTTTAGGGCCGGCGATACCGATCTTGATGGTGTCAGCTGCGAACGAATGGCTGGCAACCCCGGCCAGAACCATAGCGGCAAACAGTTTGGAAATCTGCTTAGTAGCCTTAGTCATAGTGCTCCACTCTTACTGTTGTATTTTTTTAGAGTCCTGACGCCGTAGCAGCAGAACCGGGACAGATATCTAGGCGATACCCTCCGGAAAAGCCCCCGGCAACTGTACCGGTACAGTGTAGAGCGCCGGTTGTTGGCCTGGGAAGCTGGCGCCAGGGGGCAAAACCTGAGGGTGTCGCTTTAATGAAAGAAAAAGACAGAATTGCGGCGGGACGTTCAGAGGGCTTATGCCCAATCATCAGCATTCCTTGGCGTTCCTGCTCTTTTCGTTCGGTACGACCTTTTGCAACCGGGTTTTTCTGCCGAACCACCGACGTTATCATTCGCGCCGATTTCTTTTCCGGACAGCCCCATGAATCAAGAACCTAGCACCCTCTATGCCAAGCTGCTTGGTGAAACCGCATCTATTACCTGGAAAGAGCTGGAGCGCTTCTACGCCCAGGGTGCCCTATTGTGGGTCGACCCCGGTCTGGATTTGATCGCGGTCGCCGAGGCCGTGGCGTCGGATCAGGGCGAGAAAGTCGCCGCCTGGCTGGCCGAAGACAAGGTCGCCAAGCTGTCTGAAACGCGGGCGCTGGATATTTTCGAGCGTGATCCCGAGATGTGGGCGGTGGTGGTCCGGCCATGGATCCTGGTCCAGGAAAGGGCAGCGGCCTGACGGGTTGCACCTTGTTGGTGCGAGTGCATGTCGGCAAAAAGTGTGTAGCGGAGTAGCGTGATGGCACGTTGCCGTAGAGAAATGCCACAAGCATGGGTGGCATAACGGTGACGTAAACGTAACGGGCACAGTTTAGTAAGCAGCCTAACGGCTGCTTAATTGTTTCGGGATGTTGGAAAGGCTGAAATCTTCAGTGAATTTCGGGGCCTCATCGCTGGCAAGTCGAATCGTCGCACCGCAGCTCCCACAGGGTTCAAGTGAACACGAATATTGTGGACACCACGAAAACTGTGGGAGCTCTCTTGCCAGCGATCGGGGCGACCCGGTCTTCGATCAGACCGAGTAAGACTTGCCAGTATGGTTATTGAGGGAAATAACCTTGGTCTTGCCTATCCGGTGACGGTAGATCTCGCGCAGGTACTTGATCGACTTCTTCACGCAATCGCGCGACAGGCGAATGTCATTGATCGAGACAAACTTCTCTTTGTCGTTGATCAGTTCGCGGTACTTCTTCTCGTACATCGGCTTGATCGCGTACCAATTGGTATCGAGGATCTTTGCCGGGTTCTCGAATTCGTTGAGCAGGTCGTCGATGCGGTCTTCGTCGAACTCTTCCTGGATGATGAAATCGAGGATCGAGTTGTCCAGAGTCTCGTCAAAACGGTATGGGGTTTTGGCGAAGCAACGCTTGATGAACGCCACGATCAGCGTCAGGAAGTCGTCCGACAGGCACGGGCTCTTGGCGATCAGAGTGGTCAGCGACAGGTTGGCCGAGGCGCCGATCACCAGCGCGTAACGCTTGAGCGTGGTGTTGGGGAACAGGCTGTTGAGGTGGGTCTTCAACCGGTTCAGGTCCATGTATGACAGCTTGTAGTCTTTCGGCAGCGAAACGATCGAGACCACCGACGAGCAGTTCTTGAAAAAGTGCAGGTCATGCAGCGCGGCCGCGTCGTAACCGGAATTCTTGTACTGCTCGAGCGACGCGCGATAGCGCTTGGACTCGATCGGCAGCAGGCTGATGCCTTCGATGGCCTGGGTCACTTTGTTGAAGTGCGGCAGGTCGATCGAGCGGAAGAACAGGTCGTCGATGTTCAGGCGCTGCGGCTCTTTGTCGAACACCTTGAACTTGTCGCTGCTTGGCGGCGGGGTTTCCGGCACTACCGATTCTGCATAGGCAATCGCCACCGGGCCGGCCAGGCTCATGAACAGGTCGTTGGCGTCCAGGCGAATGGTCTCGCCGATGTCGATCCCGGCGCGACGGAAATAGTTCTGGTCGTAGTCGGTCGTAACCGCCTGGGCCGTCAGAATGTTGAAGATCTGCTGCGAGATGTACTGGTTGGCGTGCTTCTCCATCGCATTGACATCAATGTTCTGGATGTTGCCGTCATCGCTCTCTTCGGCGTAACGCATGATGTCGTTGGAGATCAGCATCATTGCGTTCCATGGGCGGATACGGCCCATGACGCTGGCTTCGCTGCTGTCTTCGTTGGCGAAGTTGTATGAGAAATCCCATTCTTCCGACAGGTATTTGCACAGCAGGCGACCGGCGTTGATGTGCAGCGCCTCGGACATTTCGCTGCGGTGGTCGGAAATGTTCGGCAGCACGCAGATGCCGCTGGTGAAGATCGGCTCGAACACGAACGAATGACCGCTCTTGCCGTCGTGCTCGTCCATCGGCTTGGTGTCGAACGTCTTGTTCATGTACGAGTGCTGCTGGGCCAGGCCGAATTCCGAGGCCATGCCCGAACCGGTACCGCCGCCGGCACTGAAGATCGAGAAATACAGGCGCGACTGGTTGGCCTTGATGCCGCAGCTGTCGATCAGGTACGAGTGGATCATTTTCCAGTCAGGGCTGGAGAAGCGCTGGGTGTCCTTGTTCAGGATGATCTTCGCCAGATACTGGCCGAGAATAGGTGCGTTACCGGCACCACCGGCGTGGACTTCCGACAAGTCCATGATCTTCATCTTGCTGTAGTCGCGCAGGAAACCGCTCTTTTCGCCCTTGCGCGAGAAGCGGATACGCCCGGCAATGTCCTTGTCCAGGTCGCCGAGCATCACCAGCGGTTCTACCAGGAACACCGGTTTGGTCGACTTGTTCGGGCCGATCCGCAGATTCTGCTTGATCCACTGGGCCGGGCTGTAGCCTTTGTCGGAGGCCAGGCGACGGTCAGCCGCGCGATCCTCGTTGTTGAATTCGTTGAGGTAGAACTTGCGCGCGTTGTACACCAGCTCCGCCACGTCGAGGGCGATGTTGGAGCCGCAGCGACCGAGGCCGATCAGGCACACCGACGGGAATTCCTGATCGTTGTGCTGTTCGTTGTCGCCTTCCAGGTGCGGCGGGCGCGGGAACACCAGGTCACGCAAGCCATCGAGGTTGTCGAGGATGCGGTCGGTGTTGGTTTCGGTGAAGTACAGGTATTGCTGGGTGCCCAGCGGGCGCGAGGGGGGCAATGGCTTCATCGGGGCAGGGCTGTTCGCCGCAGGGCTCAGAGTCAGATCGGATACCGCAGTGGCCGGATTGTTTTTAGAAGTCATTGAGCGCCATCTACCTGGACTGGTTGGTTCAACGACCGCTGTCGTCGAACCTCACGGAATGGGAATCTCGCGTCTTTTTTCTGCGCGTATTTGGCCCGTGCGTCAGGGTTATGGCCTGAGTGCCGCGCGGGGGAATCCTTTCCTGATTGATGATGGATCGGCCATTATTCGGCGATCTTTAATCAAAAGGAGGCTAAATGATGTCAACGCGACCTTCGTTGGGTTTTGCCGGAATCGGCCTGATGGGCCTGCCGATGTGCCGTCGTCTGCTGGCCGCCGGTTACCCGCTGACCGTGTGGAACCGCAACCCGGCCAAGTGCGCGCCGCTGGTCGAGGCCGGCGCCCGGCAGGTGGCGACTCCCGCTGAACTCTGTGAACAGGCTGACGTGGTGATGCTGTGCCTGGCGGACACGGCGGTGGTGCGCGAGGTGGTGTTCGGCCCGGCCGGCGTGGCCGAAGGGGCGAAACCCGGTCAGTTGCTGGTGGATTTTTCCAGCCTCGAACCGACGGCGACCCGTGAGATGGCGGCTGAACTGGCCGACAAGACAGGCATGGCCTGGCTCGATTCGCCGGTGTCCGGCGGGGTGGTCGGGGCCGAGGCCGGCAGTCTGGCGATCATGGTGGGCGGTGATGCAGCGGATCTTGATCGCGTACGACCGGTATTGCTCGAACTCGGGCAGCGCGTCACGCACATGGGCGGCGTCGGCGCCGGTCAGGTGACCAAGGCCTGCAATCAGATGATCGTCGCCTGCAACGCCCTGGTGATCGCCGAAGTGGTGGCGCTGGCCGAGCAGGCCGGGGTTGATGCCAGCCTGATCGCCGAGGCGCTGGCCGGTGGCTTTGCCGATTCCAGACCGTTGCAGATTCTTGCCCCGCAAATGGCCGAAAGCCGTTTCGAACCGGTGAAGTGGCACGTGCGCACGCTGCTGAAAGATCTGGATACCGCCGTGAAGTTTTCCCGGGAAACCGGCTCGGCCACGCCGATCAGCGGATTGGCCGCACAACTGATGCGCCTGCATGGGGCGCAGGGTTTTTTGCAGAAGGATCCAGCGACACTGGTGCAAATGTACCGCGCGCCAGACTCAACGGATTGACCGCGTGCGCGTGTTTGCGCTGGTTGATTTCCTCAAGCACCGGGCGCAGTTCGGCCAGTGGCACCGGGCGGCTGAGCAGGTAGCCCTGAATGAAGTCGCAGCCCGAGCGCTCGAGGAATTCGTATTGCTCCAGGCTTTCGACGCCTTCGGTGACCACCTGCAAATGCAGGGTGTGCGCCATGACGATGATCGCCTGGACGATCTCCATGTCGGCGGTGGCCTTGGGAATGTCGAGGATGAACGAGCGGTCGACCTTCAGGGTGTTGAGCGGCAAGCGCTTGAGATAGGCCAGCGACGAATAGCCGGTGCCGAAGTCGTCGATCGACAGTGACACGCCGAGGGCGCGGATCTGTCGCAACAACACCAGGGTGTTGGCGATGTTGCCCATCAAGGCGTTTTCGGTGACTTCCAGTTCCAGCCGTTCAGGCGCGACCCCGGCGCTGCGCAAGGCATGCTCGATTTCATTGGCCAGTTCTTCCCGGGCCAGATTCAGCGGTGAGCAGTTCCAGGCGATCTTCAGCTCTTCACAGCCATGGCGCGACAGTTCGCCAAGGTCCTCACAGGCCTTGCGCAGAACCCAGTTGTCGAGCTCGGCAATCAGCCCGTTGTTTTCGGCGATGGCGATGAAGCGATCCGGGGTGAGCAGGCCGTGCACCGGGTGCTGCCAGCGGATCAGCGCTTCGAGCTTGGTGACCTTGCCGGTCTTGAGTTCGAAGATCGGCTGGTAATACAGCAGCAGACCGTTCTCCTGACGCAGAGCGTGGCGCAGTTCTTCTTCCAGTTGCAGTTCGAGGCTGGCGCGATTCTTCAGGTTGGAATCGAAGAAGTGTACGCCGTTGCGCCCGGCGCCCTTGGACTGGTACAGCGCCAGATCCGCATGCTTGAGCAGTTCATCGCAGGTGGACCCGTCTTCGGGAAACAGGCTGATGCCGATGCTGGTGGTCATCACCATGCGCCGCCCGGCGAGTTCGATCGGCTCCTTCATCTTGAGCATGATGCGTTGCGCCAGATTGCGTGCCTCTTCGCGGTCGCGCAGACCGATAAGGATGCAGAACTCGTCGCCGCCGAACCGCGCCACCACATCTTCGTGGCTGCGCACCGAGCCCTTGATGTGCTGGGCGATGACTTTGAGCAGCTGGTCGCCGGCGTCATGGCCGAGGCTGTCATTGATGCGTTTGAAATGGTCGATGTCGAGAAACATCACTGCCAGCATGCCGCCTTCGCTGGTTTTCTGGCTGAGTTTTTCGGCGAAGATCTGATTGAATCCACGCCGGTTGATCAGGTTGGTCAGCGCGTCGTAGTTGGCCACGTGCTGCAGCGACATGCGTGCCTGATCCAGCTGGCTGAGCAAGGCGTTGACCCGGCGCAGATCGTGCTCCTTGTTCTGCAGCTTCTTGTCGGCCAATGCGGCGCTGATGGCGCTGCCAAGAATCAGCAAGGTGATCAGCGCGACGGTCAGGCCCAACTGCAAATGGCTGGTTTGCGACGCCAGGGTCGGCAGTTGCCCTTCGGGCAGCACCAGTTGCAGCGCCGCCATGCCGGTGAAATGCATGCTGAGGATGCCCGCACCGAGAATCAGCGCCGCCACGTATTTGAGCATCTGGATGTGCAGGCCGCTGCCTTCGCGCAGATAACCGGCCACCCACAGTGCGGCGAAGCTGGCGCCGATCGCGATCACGATCGAGGCCAGAAACAGAGTGGGGTCGTAGTAAGCCGAGGCGGCGGATTCGATGGCGGCCATGCCGACGTAGTGCATGCCGGCGATGCCCAGACCAATGACGATGGCGGTCTTGAGGTACTGCAGCAGGCTCGGCTGGGGCGTGCTCAGGGTATGCATCGCCAGCCAGGACGCCAGTAGCGCGATCACCAGGGAAAACAGGGTCACGGGCAGGTTGTACTGAATGCCGATCGGCGCCTGGAACGCCAGCATGCTGATGAAGTGCATGGCCCAGATGCCGCCGGCCAGACAGGTGGCACCGATCCAGCGCCATATCCGCTGCGAGCCGGGCTCTTCAGCGTGGGCGACCCGTTCGGCCATGTCGAGGGTGGCGAAACTCGCGGCGCAGGCGACCAGGTAGGCCACCAGCACCAGCAGGGGATTGTGTGTGCAATTGAGGATGACCTGCCCGCTCTCCGGCTGCTCGGCAACAAACTGCAAACCAAGCCACTCCATAGCATGCCCCGTCTCTGAGTGCGTCCTTACTGCGTCATCAACGCAGGCGAATGGTTGCAGTATAGAGGCGGTTTTTGCCGTGCAAGCGGTAGTGGCACATTGGCGCTAATGATTTCGGCATTAGCGTCATAGCGTTTGGCACTAAGCGTTGAAAGGCTTGGACTCAGGCGACTTCGTTCCAGTGCGGTTGCAGCGGCGGCAGGCCGAAACGGGCCCGCGCCTTGTCGCAATCGGTGTTCTGTTCGCCGTTTTCCCACGAGGCTTCAAATTCGCGGCAGGGGCTGGAACGCTTGTCGTAGATCGTGCAGCTCACGGCTTTTCCGACTTCGCCCTCCAGCGCGGTACAGCGCGGCGCCTTGCGGTCGGTACCGATCATCGCGACCCGGCTGGGCGTGATCTGAGTGACCAGTTCATCGGGCACGGTCCCGCCGGAGGATGCGCATTCACCCCAGAAAAAAGAAACACGAAAATGGGAACAGCAGGCACCGCAATTCAGACACGGACTGGCTTCGGACATGGGCGGGATATCAAAGGGGTTGATCGGCAGGAACCGGACGGATCCGGCGGCCATTCTAGGCTTCGCCACGGCGTTGGGAAGGGGGGCGTGAAAGTATTTTTTCATTGCCGGATTTTTCCGCAAAACCCCCGGTTTTCGGGGGATTCGAAGCATTTCAAGGGCTTACGTTTCGTTACACGGCCATGGCCCGTCATCAGGCTTGCGAATGATCACAGACAGCCCCGACGAGCGTGACTAGATTGCAGGTTCCGGGCTCGGATGCGTTGGCAGTGAAGCCCTCATAACAATAAAGAGACGGACCCATGCAGAACTCGACCCAAGCGGCGAATGCCTGGCGCATTCTGTTCCTGCTGTTCCTTGCCAACCTGTTCAACTTCTTCGACCGCACCATTCCGGCGATCATCATCGAACCGATCCGCATGGAATGGCACCTCAGCGACTTTCAGCTGGGGATCGTCGGCACTGCGTTCACCCTGGTCTATGCGATCGCCGGCTTACCACTGGGGCGCATGGCCGACACCGGTTCGCGCAGCAAACTGATGGGCTGGGGTCTGGCGACCTGGAGCGCGCTGACGGCGGTTAACGGTCTGGTCGGCAGTTTCTGGAGTTTTCTGCTGGTGCGCATGGGCATCGGCATTGGTGAAGCCAGTTACGCGCCCGCCGCCAACTCGCTGATCGGCGACCTGTTCCCGGCCCATCGCCGGGCCCGGGCCATGGGCATTTTCATGCTCGGCCTGCCGCTGGGGCTGCTGCTGGCCTTCTTCACCATCGGCTGGATGGTCAAGGCATTCGACAGCTGGCGCGCACCGTTTTTCATCGCCGCCGTGCCGGGGCTGGTGCTGGCGGTGTTCATGTTTTTCATCAAGGAACCCAAGCGTGGCGCGGCGGAAACCGTGCAGGTGTCCCAGGAGAAAGTCGACAGGCCGATTCGTCGGGTTCTCGCCATTCCGACCTTCCTGTGGCTGGTGATGGCCGGATTGTGCTTCAACTTTGCGACGTACGCCTGCAACTCGTTCCTGGTGCCGATGCTGCAGCGTTATTTCCTGATGCCGTTGCAGGACGCGGCGGTGGCGACCGGGGTAATCGTCGGTGTGACCGGGCTGATCGGCCTGACCCTCGGCGGCTGGATCGCCGACAAGATTCACCAGCGGGTGGCCAACGGGCGACTGCTGTTTGCCGCGTTCAGCCTGATCATCTCGACCCTGTGCACGGCGTGGGCGCTGCATGCCGGGCGCATCGAGATCGGCGTGTTTGTCGCGGTGTTCAGCGTGGGCTGGCTGTTCGCCTACAACTTCTACACCTGCGTGTATACGGCGATTCAGGACGTGGTCGAGCCACGCCTGCGGGCCACGGCGATGGCGCTGTTCTTTGCCGGGTTGTATTTGCTCGGTGGTGGTCTGGGGCCGGTGGTGGTCGGCGGTTTGTCGGATCACTTCGCCAAGTCGGCGATGGCCTCGGCGGGCGCCGAGCAGATGACCGAGGCGTTTAAGGCCGTCGGTCTGCATGATGCGATGTACCTGATCCCGGTGGCGCTGTTCCTGACCATGGTGTTCCTGTTCCTCGCGGCACGCTGTTTTGTGCGGGATGCCAAGCGGATGAAGGACGGGCTGGTAGCGGTGGTTGAGCCGCAGAGTCAGGCCGTTACCGCTTGATGACCTGCATCGCCTGATCGTTCCCACGCTCTGCGTGGGAATGCAGCCCGGGACGCTCTGCGTCCCATTCGAGAGCTGGAACGCGGAGCGTCCCTTGAGGCATTCCCACGCGGAGCGTGGGAACGATCGGCGGGGGGGACAGGCAAACAAAAAGGCCCGCATCGCTGCGGGCCTTTTCGTTTTTGGCGATGGAGCAGGGCGGTTTAGCCCGCCACCAGCACCCGGATCGCTTCCAGTCGCAGCGCCGCTTTGTCGAGCATCGCCAGACCCTGTTCACGCTGCTTGCGCAGGGCGTCCAGTTCGCTGTCGCGTACGGTCGGGTTGACCGCCTGCAACGCGGTCAGGCGTGCCAGTTCTTCGTCGGTGTCGGCTGCCAGACGGCGGCGGGCCTCGGCCACACGCTCGGCGTGGCGCGGGGTGACCTTGTCTTCACCGGCGTTGATCCGTGGCGTCAGCTGATCGCGCTGGGCCTGGATGAACTTGTTGGCGCTGGCGCGCGGCACGCTTTCCAGTTGATCGTTGAGAGTTTCGAACGCCACGCGCGACGACAGGTCGTTGCCGTTGGCGTCGAGCAGGCAGCGCAGGGCGGCCGGCGGCAGGTAGCGGCCCAATTGCAGCGAACGCGGGGCAACCACTTCGCTGACGTAGAGCAATTCCAGCAAAACAGTGCCTGGCTTGAGCGCCTTGTTCTTGATCAGCGCAACGGCGGTGTTGCCCATCGAACCGGACAGCACCAGATCCATGCCGCCTTGCACCATCGGGTGTTCCCAGGTGATGAACTGCATGTCTTCGCGCGACAGCGCCTGGTTACGGTCGTAGGTGATGGTCACACCTTCGTCGTCGCCCAGCGGGAAGCTGGCGTCGAGCATCTTCTCGCTCGGCTTGAGGATCAGGGCGTTTTCCGAATGGTCTTCGCTGTCGATGCCGAAGGCGTCGAACAGGGTTTCCATGTAGATCGGCAGGGCGAACTGGTCGTCCTGCTCGAGGATGGCCTCGACCAGCGCTTCACCTTCGCCGGCGCCGCCGGAGTTGAGCTCCAGCAGACGGTCGCGACCGGTGTGCAGCTCGGCTTCCAGACGTTCGCGCTCGGTGCGCGCCTCGTCGATCAGCGCTTGCCACTCGCCGTCGTCGGCTTCTTCAAGCAGCGGCAGCAGGCGCGGTCCGAACTGATGCTGCAAGGCGTTGCCGGTCGGGCAGGTGTTGAGGAACGCGTTCAGCGCTTCGTGGTACCACTGGAACAGGCGCTCCTGCGGGCTGGTTTCCAGGTACGGCACGTGCAGTTCGATGATGTGCTTCTGGCCGATCCGGTCGAGACGACCGATCCGCTGCTCCAGCAGGTCCGGGTGCGACGGCAGATCGAACAGCACCAGGTGGTGGGCGAACTGGAAGTTGCGACCTTCACTGCCGATTTCCGAGCAGATCAGCACCTGCGCGCCGAACTCTTCGTCGGCGAAGTAGGCGGCGGCGCGGTCACGCTCGAGGATATTCATGCCTTCGTGGAACACCGTGGCCGGGATGCCGGAGCGCACGCGCAGGGCGTCTTCCAGGTCCATCGCGGTTTCGGCGTGGGCGCAGATCACCAGCACTTTGGTGCGCTTGAGCATTTTCAGCTGGTCGATCAGCCACTCGACGCGCGGGTCGAATTTCCACCAGCGTTCTTCTTCGCTGGCGTCCGGCTGGGCCTGGAAGCTGACTTCCGGGTACAGCTCGGCGTGTTCGCCCAGCGGCAGTTCGAGGTATTCGTCCGGGCACGGCAGCGGGTACGGGTGCAGCTTGCGCTCCGGGAAGCCCTGCACTGCGGCGCGGGTATTACGGAACAGCACGCGGCCGGTGCCGTGGCGGTCGAGCAGTTCACGCACGAGGCGGGCGCTGGCTTCGGTGTCGCCATCGTTGACGGCGGTGAGCAGGGCTTCACCTTCGTTGCCGAGGAAACCGTGGATGGTCTTGTGCGCGGCCGGCGACAGGCGACCCTTGTCCAGCAGCTCCTGAACGGCTTCGGCCACCGGGCGATAGTTTTCGCTCTCGGCGCGGAAGGCGGCCAGGTCATGGAAACGGTTCGGGTCGAGCAGGCGCAGACGGGCGAAGTGGCTGTCCTGACCGAGTTGTTCCGGGGTGGCGGTGAGCAGCAGCACGCCGGGAATGACCTCGGCCAGCTGTTCAACCAGCGAATATTCCGGGCTGACTTTGTCTTCGTGCCACACCAAGTGGTGGGCTTCGTCGACCACCATCAGGTCCCAACCGGCAGCGAACAGGGCGTCCTGCGCCTTTTCATCGTCGACCAGCCACTCCAGTGCCACCAGGGCCAGTTGGGTGTCTTCGAACGGGTTGGTGGCATCGCTTTCGATGAAGCGTTCTTCGTCGAACAGCGCGACCTGCAGGTTGAAGCGGCGGCGCATTTCCACCAGCCATTGGTGCTGGAGGTTTTCCGGTACGAGGATCAGCACGCGGTTGGCGCGGCCCGACAGCAGCTGGCGATGGATCACCAGACCGGCTTCGATGGTCTTGCCCAGACCCACTTCGTCCGCCAGCAATACGCGCGGCGCGATGCGGTCGGCGACTTCACGGGCAATGTGCAACTGGTGGGCGATCGGTTGTGCGCGCACGCCACCCAGGCCCCAGAGCGAAGACTGCAACTGGCGGCTGGTGTGTTCCAGGGTGTGATAACGCAGGGAGAACCACGCCAGCGGGTCGATCTGGCCGGCGAACAGACGGTCGCTGGCAAGACGGAACTGAATGAAGTTCGACAGTTGGGTTTCCGGCAGGGTGACCGCTTCGTTCTGCGCGTTGAGGCCGTGGTAGACCATCAGGCCGTCGACGTCGTCGACCTGCTGGACCGTCATCTTCCAGCCTTCGAAGTGAGTGATCGAATCGCCCGGCGAGAACCGCACGCGGGTGAGGGGCGCATTCCGTAGCGCGTACTGGCGAGTTTCGCCAGTGGCCGGGTAAAGCACGGTCAACAAGCGGCCGTCCTGTGCCAGAACGGTGCCTAAACCAAGCTCTGCTTCGCTGTCACTGATCCAGCGTTGCCCCGGTTGATACTGCTGCGCCATGCTGCCTGACTCCCACCTTGAAAAAGCGGGCTATCTTAACGGAATGAGGGCCCGAGGCCAAAGGATAAGGAGCCACAGCCCGGCTTTTAACCGCAATCGGCCAATTGCAGGGAAGATTAGGTCATGCATCGGTTTTACGGGATGTTGCGGCACCCCTGAGTGCCAAACCGGTCACAAGTTTGCGACCGATGGCTCAAGGCACCCTTGGCGCCGCCGATAACCTGCTGACAGGAGACCTTCATATGCTGCCACCGATGCTCCCCCTGAGCGCCGTGCCGATCACCTCCCAGCAGGATCCGATCCGCCAGCGACCGGATATTCCCCCTGTGGTGCCGGTGCAGGAAAGCTCCAACGAAAGCACCATCGACCTGCAAAAGCGCGACCCGGAAGAGGACGGCTATCTGCTGCGCGAAGAGCAGCGCCGCCAGCAGGAGCGCGATCGCCGGCGCCGCGAAGCCGACGACGACCCGGAAGCGCACCTTGCCGTGCCCGGCACCGAATTGAATGCCGACAACACCGTTCCGGTGGCGCCGCTGATGGAAGATCAGCCACGTCAGGGGCTTTGGGTCGACATCGAAATCTGAGGCCGGGTTGCCAGCTCCATCAGATTTTCCAGCAGCACGTCGATCTCTTCTTGTGTGTTCAAGTAACTCACCGAGACCCGCGCGATATTCGTCAGCCCGCGCGCCTGCATGTCCAGCGGCGTGTAGGCCACGCCATTGGCGCCGATGTTGATTCGTCGTTCGGCCAATGTCTGTTTGAGCGCCACACTGTCCCAGCCTTCCAGCGTGAAGGCGATCAGCCCGGATTGTTGATTGGCCGCGCCAAGATTCCGCAGCGTCAGGCCGGGAATCGCCTTCAGGCGTTGGCGCAGTCCATTGCTCAGGTGTGCGATGCGTTGGCGGATCGCGAACGCGCCGAGGCGATTGTGCTCCTCCAGCGCATTGGCCAGCCCGGCCAGCAGCGCCAGCGACACCTCGCTGGTTTCAAAGCGGCGGGCGTCGTCACGCAGGGTAAAGCGCTTGCCGTCCCACGGCGCCGACAATACATCGCGTTGCACGGGGAGCAGCCGTTGCAGAAATTGCTGCCGGATGTACATCAACGCCGTGCCGCGCGGCCCGCGCAGGAACTTGCGTCCGGCACCCTTGAGCACGTCGCACTGCAAGTCTTGAACATCGCAAGGCAACTGCCCCAGCGCCTGACCGGCATCGATGAAATAAGGGATGCCGTGACGCCGCGCCACACTGCCGATCTGCGCGGCGGGGTTGATCAGGCCACCGTTGGCCGGCAGCCAGGTCAGGGCGATCAGGCGGACCTGGCCGTCGATCATCTGCGCCAGGGCTTGCGGGTCGACTGCCCCGTGGGCGTTACAAGGAATCACTTCGAGCCGCGCGCCGGCCTTCACTGCTTCGGCCATGCACGCCAGATTGCCGGCCCATTCATGGCGACCCACCAGAATCCGCTCGCCGGGCTGCCACGGCCCCAGCGCGTTGAACGCCTGGCTCCAGGCCGCCGAGCCGCTGCTGGCGAAGGCAACATCCTCGGGTTCAGCGTTGAGCAGGGCGGCGGCCGCGTTGCGCGCGCGTTCCTGTACCCGGTTGTCCGCCGCTTCCATCGGCCCGCCGAGCGCTTCGCGTTGCAACTGTTCGATCACCGCGTCGAGGGTGGCCTGGCTCGGTAAGGAAGCGCCGGCGTGGTTGAAGTGGATCAACTGAGCGCAGCCAGGTGTGGCGGTGCGCAGACGCAGGATGTCGTCGATATTCACGGCTTGAGCTCGAAGATCGCGTCGATTTCCACCGCAACGCCGGCCGGCAGGCTCGCCACGCCGACCGCGGTGCGCACGTGTCGGCCCTTGTCGCCGAGGGCGTTGACCAGCAGGTTCGAGGCGCCGTTGGCGACGGCGCCCTGAGCCTTGAAGTCCGGCGTGGCGGCCACGAACACCCCGAGGCGCAGGATGCGCACCAGTTTCGACAGGTCATCGCCCAGTGCATGGCTCAACTGGGCGAGCAGGCCCAGGGCAGCCAGTTCAGCGGCTTTAACTCCTTCCTCGTCGGAAATCGCTTCGCCCAGACGCCCGATGAACGCAGGTTTGCCGTCGAGCAATGGAATCTGCCCGGAGATGAACAACTGATTCTGGCTGAGCACATGGTTGACGTAATTGGCGATCGGCTGGCTCGGTTCGGGCAGGCGCAGGCCGAGTTGTTGAACGCGTTGGCTGAGGGAATCGGTCATGGGAAGTCCTCCTGAGTGAGGGCTTCAGCATGTTGGCGCGAGCGGAGGGCGACAAACGGATAGATTTAATCCGACGCATCCAAAAAACTCATGCGTTCGCGGTGGCCTCTAACCATTGGCAGAAACATTGCGCTGGCGACGTGAGCGGGCGTTGCGGGGTGACCAGCCAAAAACCGATCTCGCCGAGCATCGGCGGCGTGTCGAAGGCTGGCACCAACGCGCCGTCCTTGATCCGCCGTTCGATCATTCGTTGCCGGCCCATGGCAATGCCCTGACCAGCGACGGCCGCTTCGACGACGATGTTGTAGTCGTGCAGCATGACGCTGGGCACATGAGTCAGATCGATGCCGCTGTTTTGCTGCCAGTCGATCCATTCGAACGGCTGGCGCGATTTGGCCATCAGCAACGGTCCGTTGCTCACGCCCTTGGCCTTGAAGGCCGGGCTGCATACCGGCATCAGGGTTTCGCCCATGAACCGGCGGGCCTGGACTTTCGGCCAGCCGCCCTTGCCGTAGCGGATCGCCAGATCCACCTCGCCCGCGTCGACGTCGGCCAGTTGCACGGCGGGCAGCAGTTCGACATGGATGTTCGGGTATTTCGCGTTGAAATCCGCCAGACGCGGCGCCAGCCATAAAGTGGCGAAAGAGGCGAGCAGACCGATGCGCAGGTTGGTGGGGCGTTCGCCGCGCAGGTGGAGGGTGGCGGCGGCAATCGCGGCGAGGGCCGGTTCGATCTGCCGGTAGTAATGTTCGCCGGCGGGTGTCAGATCAATCGCCCGGGTGCGGCGCACGAACAGTCGCTGATCGAGGAATTCTTCGAGTTTGTGCACCTGATGGCTGATCGCGCTTTGGGTCACCGACAGCTCATCGGCAGCCTTGATGAAACTCAAATGGCGGGCCACGGCCTCGAAGGCGCGCAAGGCCATCAGCGGTGGCAGATCCTGATGCAGGGGCACGGCGCAGATCCTTCGGGTTCAGGGCGAGGTGCCGATTGTGCGGGCAAATCCGGTGGGCGGTACATGAATTGTTGTAGAGCGTTCAGGTCAGTGGCTGGTCAGCGCTTGCGTCAGGCCGCATTATTGGCGCAGTCCTGTCGGAGATCCGGCAGTTGTGATTCAGTCCAAGCGATGCACCGAACGCCATGAGCCAAGACGACAAGCTGATTGACCTCAACACCGAACGCGCCAAGCGGGTGCATGACCTCAACGAGAAGCGCCTGAATGAAGTTCGCCAGGCTTTCGAGCAGGCCATGCCTTTGGGTAAACCGAAGAAAAAGCCGAAAAACAAACCGAAAAAGCGTTGATCTCCTCTGCATCCGTTGATGCAGGTCAGTTATTTTCCCTCCTTTCTTCTGCGTATTGACCGGCATTGATCCCGGTCAATTCCTGCGCCTGCCTGATTGGTTAACTTAGCTCCATCGCAGCAGAGCAGGGGCCAGGAGGCCAGTCATGTTTTTCGATAACGTGGTGTTTGCCGGGGTCCTGACTGTGGGCCTGATGGTTCTGTTTTTTGCAGGGTTTGGATTTTTTATCTGGAAGGATGCGAACAAGCGCAAGAAGCCTTGATTCTTCCGGGTTTGATGAGCACGCAAGGCATTTTGGGCAACTTCGGTTGCCCTTTTTTTTGTCTTCTTGGCGGCCTTTGGGCCGACCATGCTTTGGGTTGTTTGGGGTGAATATCCGATGCTGCGGTAACGGCTTCTTAGGGTTCCGCCCTTACGGCGGGTCACTTTGGCAAACGCCCCAAAGTAACCAAAACGCTGGGCCCCGGCGTTCGGCGCCTCGCTGTGGCTCGGCGTTCCTTCGTTCCGGGATTTATCCGGGGGCATCGCCTACGGTTTGCTTCGCTGCACCTCCTCTCGATGTGTTTGGCTCCGCCAAACGGTCGCTGCGCTCCCACCCCCGGATCAATCCCTCCACTCAGCCTTCCGATGGGGCCGGCACGTCAAAAGCGGTACTCGAGCTAACGCTCATCGTGTTGAGTGGTGAGGAGCGGAAAGCGGAAAGCGACTGCTTTTGCTTTTGATCGTTCCCACGCTCCGCGTGGGAATGCAGCCCGGGACGCTCTGCGTCCCATTTCTGAAGGCAACAAAAAAGGCGTGATCCTTTCGAATCACGCCTTCTTCATTACAGCGGTCTATCAGCTCCCCAGCGCCTTCGACGCCAGCCAGAACAGGCCGGCCGACAGGGCCACGGTGGCCGGCAGGGTCAGGACCCAGGCCAGCAGGATGGTTTTCACCGTGCCGCCTTGCAGGCCGCTTTTGTTGGCGACCATGGTGCCGGCCACGCCCGAGGAGAGGACGTGGGTGGTGGACACCGGCAGGCTGAAGATGTTGGCCATGCCGATCAGGCTGGCGGTGGTGATCTGGGCCGACATGCCTTGGGAATAGGTCATGCCTTGCTTGCCGATCTTCTCACCGATGGTCAGTACCACGCGTTTCCAACCGACCATGGTGCCCAGGCCCAGGGCCAGCGCTACCGCCAGAATCACCCAGAACGGGGCGTATTCGGTGGTGGTGGTCAGGTCTTTGCGCAGTTTGTCCAGGTCGGCTTTTTCACGAGCGGCGAGGCCTGGCAGTTTGCTGACTTTCTTCGCGGTGTCGTCCAGGCAGAGCAGGTAGCGACGCACTTCGATGCGGCTTTCAGCGGACAGCGAGTGGTAGTCAGCTACACCTTTGAGCGTGTCGAGCAGGGCGGCGATGGTCGGTTCGGTCTGTTGCGGGTTGCAACGGAATTTCTCCGGCAGGTCGCCTTCCACGCTTTTGCCCAGGGCCAGGAATTCGCCCAGGGTATCGGCGTTGCGCTTGTAGAACTGGCTCAGGTGCAGGGTCGCGTCGCGAGTGCGTTCGATCTGGTAGGTAGTGCTGTTCAGGTCGAGTACGAACTGCGCAGGCACGATACCGATCAGTACCAGCATGATCAGGCCGATACCTTTCTGGCCGTCGTTGGAGCCGTGCACGAAGCTCACGGCCATGGCCGAGATCACCAGGACCAGACGGTTCCAGAACGGTGGGTGCTTCTTGTCGTCGATCTTGCGGCGCTGTTCCGGCGTCTTGTGCATCTTCGACAGCGGGCGCCACCATTTCAGGCCGATCAGCACCAGTGCGGCGATCAGGAAGCCGGCCATCGGCGAGAACACCAGCGAGGCGCCAATGTCGATCGCTTTCTGCCAGTTGACCCCGTCGGCCAATGGGATTTCGTTGATCAGGGCGTTGGCCAGGCCGACACCGAGGATCGAGCCGATCAGTGTGTGCGAACTGGAGGCCGGGATACCGAAGTACCAGGTGCCCAGGTTCCAGGCGATCGCGGCGGCGAGCAGCGAGAACACCATTGCCAGACCATGGCCGGTGTTCACGTTGATCAACAGTTCTACCGGCAGCAGGTGCACGATGGCATACGCCACGCCAACGCCGCCCAGCAATACGCCGAGGAAGTTGAACACGCCCGAGAAGAACACCGCCAGGTGAGGCGGCATCGCTTTGGTGTAGATAACAGTGGCTACCGCGTTAGCGGTGTCATGAAATCCATTGATGAACTCGAAGGCGAGGACAAATGTCAGGGCGAGCAGGAGGCTCACAAGCACCCAGGCATCCAGTCCGCTGAATAAATCGATCATGAAGGTTTTCTGACCCGGTCATAAGGGGGCGCGATTATGCCAGAAAAGACTGGAAATCGATCCCCTACCTGCTCATCGGTAACATTCTTCAACGAATTAATTTGTATCAGAGGGCATTACCCCAGCTTTTTACGCGGTTTTGCAAGTCATTGATTAAGTT
Source organism: Pseudomonas sp. 22085 (assembly GCF_052045815.1). Taxonomy (NCBI): domain Bacteria; kingdom Pseudomonadati; phylum Pseudomonadota; class Gammaproteobacteria; order Pseudomonadales; family Pseudomonadaceae; genus Pseudomonas; species Pseudomonas sp. 22085. The sequence continues at coordinate 221,148 of NZ_JBQEQA010000006.1, read as the reverse complement.
AAGAAAAACGTGAAGAGCCGGTGGGTTGGCCGGTTGTCGGGAGGGGCCAGAAGCTTGTATGAAATATCTTGGAAACACGTCTGACATGCTCCAAACCTGTGCAATACAGGGGAGTTGGCCGCTGCCCGCGGGTAGCGGGCGCGCAAGGCATCGTCAGTCCACCGTGCTCGTAACCCGGTGAGTACGCTTACCCTCGAAAGATGGAAGGGACGGCTTCAAGGCTCTTCGGCTTTGAGTTCCTCTTCCATTTTTTTCAGTTCTTGCTGGAAGACCTGATCCTGAACGGTAGGGCGTTTACGCCAGGCTTTGCGTTCTGGTTCGGGCTGGGCGGCGTAGGTGGTGACTTCCCCGCCGTAAACTTCCTTGTAACGTTGTTCCTGGCGCTCAAGTTCCGCGCGCAGTTCGTCTTTCGTCACAGTGCTACCTGTATGAGTTGAGATAAATGTCTGGTGAACGCACTGCAACGGATCATTTAACCGGTTCGCCAACAAGCGCTTGCCTGTGCAGGCAGCGCTATTGTCGGGAAGCGGTCAGGACTTCCATGTTGCAGGCGGCTACGGCACCAGATTAAAACTGACGCAGCATCAGTTTCCTGTTTCAGCGAGCGCGCTGGCGGTGCATGAGTAATGAGCATCAGGCGCTGGCCGGGGCTGGCGGCGATGGACATCGCGCCAGCGAGCGACACCGTCTGCAAAAAAAGCGCGGTGTCGCTGAGGTGCATTATAGCGGCCGAATCGGGATTGACTATCTTTGCCAAACTAAAAACGGTTCCGGATGTGTGATTGTTTTGTGACGTACAACTTTCATCGATAGTTGCATCGTTGTTGCGCAGTGTTTGGTTTCTGGCGCCATTTAGTCGAACAACTAAGGCGCTTAAATTCCGCAGGCTTCCCTAGTTCAAATCCGCTCTGCACAGCCCCAGCCAAAGAGGAGAGGATGATTGCGATTATCGGTCGACGGTTCGATAATCGCCCGGTGTTGGCGGTCTGTCGCTTGTGTAACCGCCGGCGAGCCGTTTGTATAGCCGTTGATCCGAACAAGAAAAAAGGACCCGACATGAACGATCAAATGCGCAATTCCTTCACCTCGGTAGCGCCGCCGATCGTCGCTTCGCCGGCCAAGCGTATCCAGGCCCTGACCGGTGATCCGGATTTCATGACCTCCCTGGCCCGTGGCCTGGCGGTAGTACAGGCGTTCCAGGAGCGCAAGCGCCACCTGACCATCGCCCAGATCAGCCACCGTACGGAAATTCCCCGCGCCGCCGTGCGCCGTTGCCTGCACACACTGATCAAGCTCGGCTACGCCACCACCGACGGGCGTACGTATTCGCTTCTGCCGAAAGTGCTGACCCTCGGCCACGCCTATCTGTCTTCGACGCCGTTGGCGGTCTCTGCCCAGCCGTACCTCGACCGCATGAGCGAGCAACTGCATGAGGCCTGCAATATGGCCACGCTGGAAGGCGACGACATTCTCTACATCGCCCGTTCGGCCACCACTCAGCGTCTGATTTCGGTTGACCTCTCGGTGGGCGGGCGCTTGCCGGCGTATTGCACGTCCATGGGGCGGATTCTGCTGGCGGCGCTCGACGACACCTCGCTGCGCGAATATCTCGACCACGCCGAACTGGTGGCCAAGACCAGCCGCACGATTCACACCCCTGACGCCCTGCTCGAATGTCTGCAGGAAGTCCGGCAGCAAGGCTGGTGCATTGTCGATCAGGAACTGGAGCAGGGCCTGCGTTCGATCGCCGTGCCGGTGTACGACGCTTCCGGCCAGGTGGTGGCCGCGCTCAACGTCAGCACCCACGCCGGTCGCGTCAGCCGCACCGAGCTGGAGCAGCGCTTTCTGCCCGGCCTGTTGAGCGCCAGCCGCGACCTCAGTGCGCAGTTGTTCGCCTGATGAAGCTGTTCGATAAACGCACAGAGTTGCGTTTATCGAATTGACGCTAAAACCCCCGGATCATTAATGTCGCGGCAGCGTCATCCGGCGCGAATGTGAATGAGCCCGCCGGATTGTCGACTCCCATAATAATGACAAGAGGCAACTTCCCATGCGCACGTTCCCCGACTGTCGCCGCTCCCGTTCCTGTTGCCGGTATTAGCGCAACGCCTGATTTCTTCCTTATATAGTTGTGACCGTGCCGCTCTCTGGCCGGCCGCCGTTCGACTGCGTTTTCTTGCGTGGAATAAAAATAATGAACCAGCCTCAGTCCGCTGTAGGTCACTGCCTCGACGTGCAGTCCTTCATCAATGCCCAACCGATCTCGCGCTATCAATGGCGCGTGGTGATTCTGTGTTTCCTGATTGTGTTCCTCGATGGCCTCGACACCGCGGCCATGGGTTTTATCGCGCCGGCCCTGTCCCAGGACTGGGGCATCGACCGCGCCAGCCTCGGCCCGGTGATGAGTGCCGCGCTGATCGGCATGGTCTTCGGCGCGCTGGGCTCCGGTCCGCTGGCTGACCGCTTCGGGCGAAAAGTCGTACTGGTCGGCGCGGTATTTCTGTTCGGCGCCTTCAGCCTGGCTTCGGCCTACGCCACCAACGTCGATCAACTGCTGGTACTGCGTTTCCTCACCGGTCTGGGACTGGGCGCGGGGATGCCGAACGCCACCACGCTGTTGTCGGAATACACCCCGGAGCGCAAGAAGTCATTGCTGGTGACCAGCATGTTCTGCGGCTTCAACCTGGGCATGGCCGGCGGTGGATTCATCTCGGCCAAGCTGATTCCTGCGTTTGGCTGGCACAGTCTGTTGCTGATCGGCGGGATCCTGCCGCTGATCCTCACCGTGGTGCTGCTGCTCTGGCTGCCGGAATCGGCACGTTATCTGGTGGTGCGCAATCGCGGCACCGACAAAGTGCGCCAGACCCTCGCCCCCATTGACCCGGCCATAGTCGCTCAGGCTGCGAGTTTCAGTGTGCCGGAACAGAAAACCGTCAAAGCGCGCAATGTGTTCGCGGTGATTTTCTCCGGTACCTACAGCGTCGGCACGTTGCTGCTGTGGCTGACCTACTTCATGGGCCTGGTGATTGTTTACCTGCTGACCAGCTGGCTGCCGACCCTGATGCGCGACAGCGGCGCGAGCATGGAGCAGGCCGCTTTCATCGGCGCGTTGTTCCAGTTCGGCGGGGTGTTGAGTGCGGTCGGCGTAGGCTGGGCGATGGACCGCTTCAATCCGCACAAGGTCATCGGCATTTTCTACCTGCTGGCCGGGGTGTTCGCCTACGCCGTGGGGCAGAGCCTGGGCAATATCACGCTGCTGGCGACGCTGGTGCTGGTGGCGGGCATGTGCGTCAACGGTGCTCAATCAGCGATGCCGTCGCTGGCGGCGCGGTTTTATCCGACTCAGGGCCGGGCGACGGGTGTGTCGTGGATGCTCGGGATCGGCCGTTTCGGCGCGATTCTTGGGGCGTGGATGGGCGCGACCCTGCTGGGTTTGGGCTGGAATTTCGAACAGGTGCTGACGGCGCTGGTGATTCCGGCGGGCCTGGCCACGGCAGCAGTGGTGATCAAGGGTCTGGTCAGTCACGCGGACGCGACCTGAGTTTCATTGCAGGATCGTTCCCGCGTCGAACTGGCCGCAGAGGTTGCTCCGCGTTCGGTTTCGGAAGGGACGCGGAGCGTCCCGGGCTGCATTCCCACGCAGAGCGTGGGAACGATCAGCGGCTCTCCCGCACGCGGTGCGGGAGTGATCATTAGGCAGATAACAATCTGTTCGATAAACGAACACTCAGTCGATTATCGGATTGTTTGGCGAAAATCAGCGGCTTAATCTTCAGTGACTCCGGCGCAGAACCTCGCGCCTTTTTATTCACTGGCGATTCATTACAAAAACGGGAGCCCGCTCCATGGCTGAGATCCTTTCGCTGCACGACGCGGTGAAGCAATTCGTCAACGACGGCGATACCGTCGCGCTCGAAGGCTTCACTCACCTGATCCCTACGGCGGCGGGTCATGAAATCATTCGTCAGGGCAAGAAAGATCTGACCCTGGTGCGGATGACGCCTGACCTGATCTACGACCAACTGATCGGCGCCGGCTGTGCACGCAAGCTGATCTTCTCCTGGGGCGGCAACCCTGGCGTGGGTTCGCTGCACCGTCTGCGCGACGCGGTCGAGAAGCAATGGCCGCACGCGCTGGAAATCGAAGAACACAGCCACGCCGACCTGGCCAACGCCTACGTCGCCGGCGCTTCCGGCCTGCCATTCGCGGTGCTTCGAGCCTACGCCGGTTCCGACCTGCCGAAGGTCAACCCGCTGATCAAGTCCGTGACTTGCCCGTTCACCGGTGAAGTGCTGGCGGCGGTGCCGTCGGTGCGCCCGGACGTGACCGTGATCCACGCCCAGAAAGCCGACCGTCAGGGCAACGTGCTGCTGTGGGGCATTCTCGGTGTGCAGAAAGAAGCCGCACTGGCCGCCAAACGCTGCATCGTCACCGTCGAAGAAATCGTCGACAACCTCAACGCGCCGATGAACGCCTGCGTGCTGCCGACCTGGGCATTGAGCGCGGTCTGCCATGTACCCGGTGGCGCGCATCCGTCGTACGCCCACGGTTACACCGAACGTGACAACCGCTTCTATCAGGCGTGGGATCCGATCGCCCGCGACCGTGAGACGTTTACCGCGTGGATCAACGAATACATCCATGGCTGCGCTGACTTCAGCGAGTTCCAGGCCAAGTTGGCCGCTGCTTCGGAGGCCAAGTAATGACTTACACCACCAATGAAATGATGACCGTTGCCGCGGCCCGTCGCCTGCAGAACGGCTCGGTGTGCTTCGTCGGCATCGGCCTGCCGTCGAAAGCCGCCAACCTGGCGCGCCTGACCTCGTCGCCGGACGTAGTGCTGATCTACGAATCCGGCCCGATCGGCGCCAAACCCAGCGTATTGCCACTGTCGATCGGTGACGGTGAACTGGCAGAAACCGCGGACACTGTTGTGCCGACCGGTGAGATTTTTCGCTACTGGCTGCAGGGCGGGCGCATCGACGTCGGTTTCCTCGGCGCAGCCCAGGTCGACCGTTTTGGCAACATCAACACCACTGTGGTCGGCGACTATCACCAGCCGAAAGTACGCCTGCCGGGTGCCGGTGGCGCGCCGGAAATTGCCGGCTCCGCCAAAAGCGTGCTGATCATCCTTAAACAGTCGGCGCGTTCGTTTGTCGACAAACTCGATTTCATTACCTCGGTCGGCCATGGCGAGGGCGGCGATTCGCGCAAACGTCTGGGCCTGCCGGGTGCCGGCCCGGTCGGGATCATTACCGACCTGTGCATCATGGAGCCGGAAGAGGGCACCCACGAGTTCGTGGTCACCGCACTGCACCCGGGCGTGACTCGCGAGCAAGTGGTCGCCGCCACCGGTTGGGCGATCCGTTTTGCCGACAGCGTTGCAACCACCGCTGAACCGACAGAAGTCGAACTGACTGCGCTGCGCGATCTCGAAGCGCGCACGGCCGCTGCCCACGGCCAGGCACCGGGAGAAGCATGATGCGTGACGTTTATATCTGCGATGCGATTCGTACCCCCATCGGTCGTTTCGGTGGCGGTCTGGCGGCGGTTCGCGCCGACGACCTGGCCGCCGTGCCGATCAAGGCCCTGATGGAACGCAATCCGTCGGTGGACTGGAGCGCCATCGACGAGGTATTCCTCGGCTGCGCCAACCAGGCTGGCGAAGACAACCGTAACGTGGCGCGCATGGCGTTGCTGCTGGCCGGTCTGCCGGAGAGCGTGCCGGGCGTCACTCTCAATCGCCTCTGCGCGTCGGGCATGGATGCCATCGGCACCGCGTTCCGCGCCATCGCCAGCGGTGAAATGGAGCTGGCGATTGCCGGCGGCGTCGAGTCGATGTCCCGCGCACCGTTCGTGATGGGCAAGGCTGATGCGGCGTTCTCGCGCAACATGAAGCTGGAAGACACCACCATCGGCTGGCGTTTCATCAACCCGTTGATGAAGGCGCAGTACGGCGTCGATGCGATGCCGCAGACCGCTGACAATGTTGCCGACGATTACGAAATTTCCCGCGAGGATCAGGACGCTTTCGCCCTGCGCAGTCAGCAACGTACGGCCGCTGCCCAGGCTGCCGGCTACTTCGCCGAGGAAATCGTCGAAGTGCGGATCGCCCACAAGAAGGGTGAAACCGTGGTCAGCCAGGACGAACACCCACGCGCCGACACCACGCTTGAAGCGCTGAGCAGACTGAAACCGGTCAACGGCCCGGACAAGACCGTCACCGCAGGCAACGCGTCGGGCGTGAATGACGGTGCCGCCGCGCTGATTCTGGCCTCGGCGGAAGCGGTGAAAAAACACGGCCTGACCGCTCGCGCCAAAGTGCTCGGCATGGCCAGCGCCGGGGTCGCGCCACGGGTGATGGGCATCGGCCCGGTGCCGGCGGTGCGCAAACTCACCGAACGCCTCGGCGTTGCGGTCAGCGATTTCGATGTGATCGAACTCAACGAAGCGTTTGCCAGCCAGGGTCTGGCGGTATTACGCGAGTTGGGGCTGGCGGACGACGCGGCCCAGGTCAACCCGAACGGTGGCGCGATTGCCTTGGGCCACCCGTTGGGCATGAGCGGTGCGCGACTGGTGCTGACCGCGCTGCATCAGCTGGAAAAATCCGGTGGCAAGAAAGGTCTGGCGACCATGTGCGTCGGTGTCGGCCAGGGTCTGGCCCTGGCCATCGAACGCGTCTGACGCAAGCCGTGACGAAAAAGAACAGAGGAAAGCGAAATGACTGACAAGCCTGGTTACCGCCGCCCGCAGGAAGGCACCCAGCCGCCGTACCTGCATCCGACCTATCAATCCACCAATCTGCGCTCGCCGTCCAAGCCGCTGGTGTTTCTGCCGCATTCGCTGTCGGAAATCACCGGCCCGACCATCGGCGCCGAGCGTGTGGCCGACACCGATAACGATCTGACTGCCCAGCATCAGGGCGAACCGCTCGGCGAGCGGATCATCATTCACGGGCGTGTGCTCGACGAAGACGGTCTGCCGGTGCCGGGGATTCTGGTGGAGATCTGGCAGGCCAACGCCGCCGGTCGCTATAACCATGCCCGTGACCTGCACGATGCACCGCTGGATCCGAATTTCACCGGCACCGGTCGCACCGTGACCGACGCCGACGGCTGGTATCAGTTCCAGACCATCAAGCCCGGCGCCTATCCGTGGGGCAACCACCACAACGCCTGGCGCCCGGCGCATGTGCATTTCTCGCTGTTCGGGCCGAGCATCCTGACCCGTCTGGTCACGCAAATGTATTTCCCGGGCGACCCGCTGCTGGCCTACGACCCGATCTACAACTGCGTGCCGGACACCTCGGCCAAGGAACGCCTGATCGCCGCTTTCGATCTGGAAAAAACCATTCCGTCCTACGCCCTCGCTTATCGCTGGGACATCGTGCTGCGCGGCCGCGAAGCCACGCCGATGGAGAAATGAGATGACCCTGACTGCGACCACGTCCCACACCGTCGGGCCGTATTACCACATCGGCCTGACCTGGCTGAACCGTGAAAACCTGGCCAACGAACTGACCCTCGGTCAGCGCGTGGCGATCACCGGCCAAGTGGTGGACGGCAACGGCGACGTCGTCAACGACGCCATGCTCGAAGTCTGGCAGGCCAACGCCGCCGGCAAATACGATCACCCGGAAGACGAGCAGGCCAAACCGCTCGACCCGAATTTCGAAGGCTTCGGCCGGGTGCCGGTAGATGCCGATGGGCGCTTCCGTTTCACCACCATCAAGCCGGGCACGGTCGAAGGCCTGAAAGGCACGACCCAGGCGCCGCATCTGGTGGTGCTGGTGTTTGCGCGCGGGCTGGTGAAGCACTTGCTGACACGGATTTATTTCGAGGGCGATCCGGCGAACGTCAATGATCCGCTGCTCGAATGCGTACCGGCCGAGCGCCGCGATACGTTGCTGGCGAAGCCGGATGCGGCGGGTGTCTATCAGTGGAATGTGATCCTGCAGGGCACTGATGCCGAGACCGTGTTCTTCGATTATTGAACCGGATACTGATCGTTCCCACGCTCTGCGTGGGAATGCATACCGTGACGCTCCGCGTCACAGTGGACGCAGAGCGTCCATGGCGGCATTCCCACGCGGAGCGTGGGAACGATCAGAGATCGGGTCTGGTTGGTGATCCAATGTGGAACGGGACTGTTGCGAAGTGTGTCTAGACTCTCACTGTCCCTATCGAGTGAAAAAACAATGACAACCACCACCTCCCATTACACCGGCGAAGAGCGCAGCAAGCGCATCTTTGCCATTGTCGGTGCCTCGTCCGGCAACCTCGTCGAATGGTTCGACTTCTACGTCTACGCTTTCTGCGCGATCTACTTCGCCCCGGCGTTTTTCCCCTCCGACAACCCGACGGTGCAACTGGTCAACACGGCAGGCGTGTTCGCCGCCGGGTTCCTGATGCGACCGATCGGCGGCTGGATTTTCGGCCGGGTCGCGGACAAGCACGGGCGCAAGAACTCGATGCTGATCTCGATCCTGATGATGTGCTTCGGCTCGTTGCTGATTGCCTGCCTGCCGACCTACAAGGACATCGGCGTCTGGGCGCCGCTGTTGCTGTTGTTCGCGCGTCTGCTGCAAGGCCTGTCGGTGGGCGGTGAGTACGGCACCACCGCGACCTACATGAGCGAAGTCGCGCTCAAGGGCCAGCGCGGGTTCTTCGCCTCGTTCCAGTACGTGACCCTGATCGGCGGGCAACTGCTGGCGGTGCTGCTGGTGGTGATCCTGCAACAGTTCCTTTCTGAAGAAGAATTGCGTGCCTACGGCTGGCGGATTCCGTTCGTGGTCGGGGCGGTAGCGGCGCTGATTTCGCTGTTCCTGCGCCGTTCGCTGAAAGAAACCACCAACAAGGAAACGCGTGAGCACAAGGACGCCGGCAGCATCAGTGCGCTGTTCCGCGACCACAAGGCTGCGTTCATCACCGTGCTCGGCTACACCGCTGGTGGCTCGCTGATTTTCTACACCTTCACCACGTATATGCAGAAATACCTGGTGAACACCGCCGGCATGCACGCCAAGACCGCCAGCTACATCATGACCGGCGCGCTGTTCCTGTACATGTGCATGCAGCCGCTGTTCGGCATGCTCGCCGACAAGATCGGCCGGCGTAACTCGATGCTCTGGTTCGGCGGCCTCGGCACGTTGTTCACGGTGCCGATCCTGCTCAGCCTGAAAAGTGTCGGCAGCCCGTTCCTGGCTTTCGTGCTGATCACCCTGGCGCTGGCGATCGTCAGTTTCTACACCTCGATCAGCGGTCTGGTGAAAGCCGAGATGTTCCCGCCGGAAGTCCGCGCCCTCGGCGTCGGCCTGGCGTATGCGGTGGCCAACGCGATCTTCGGCGGTTCGGCAGAATACGTGGCCCTGAGCCTCAAGGCTGGTGGAATGGAAAACGCGTTCTACTGGTATGTCACGATCATGATGGCCGTGGCGTTCCTGTTCAGCCTGCGCCTGCCCAAAGAAGCGAAGTATTTGCACCACGACCTTTAAACCATGCGCGCGGGCCACACCGGCCCGCGCCGGCAAGGACTGTTTATGACTCAGCGACCGGGCAATCAATTGTTCGATGCCTACTTTACTGCCCGCAATATGCGCGACGTGTTCTGCGATCAGGGCCGGGTGCAGGCGATGCTCGACTTCGAAGCGGCACTGGCCCGGGCCGAAGCGCGGGTCGGGTTGATTCCGGCGGGTGCTGTCGCGTCGATTGAAAACGCCTGCCGCGCCGGGCTGTTTGATTTCGCCGCACTGGGCGAGGCGATTGCCACGGCCGGCAATTCGGCGATTCCGCTGGTCAAGGCCTTGGGCAAACAGATCGCCGCGACCGATGCCGAAGCCGAGCGCTACGTGCATCTGGGCGCCACCAGCCAGGACGTGATGGATTCCGGGCTGGTGCTGCAATTGCGTCAGGCGCTGGAGTTGATTGAAGAGGAGTTGGCGCAACTCGCCGATTCCCTCGCCATTCAGGCGCAGCGCCACGCCGCGACGCCGCTGGCCGGACGTACCTGGCTGCAACATGCGACGCCGGTGACCCTCGGCATGAAGATCGCCGGTTGGCTCGGTGCGATCACGCGCAGCCGTCAGCGTCTGCGCGAGCTCAAACCGCGACTGCTGGTGCTGCAATTCGGCGGCGCGTCCGGCACCCTCGCGGCGCTCGGCGAACAGGCGTTGCCGATCGCCCAGGCGCTGGCCGAAGAACTGAATCTGACCCTGCCGGAACAACCGTGGCACACCCAGCGTGATCGCATCGTCGAGTTCGGCGCGGTACTTGGTCTGATCGCCGGCAGCCTTGGCAAATTCGGCCGCGACATCAGCCTGTTGATGCAGACCGAAGCGGCGGAAGTGTTCGAACCGTCGGCGCCGGGCAAGGGCGGTTCCTCGACCATGCCGCACAAGCGCAACCCGGTGGGCGCGGCGGTACTGATCGGTGCGGCGACCCGCGTGCCGGGGCTGGTCTCGACACTGTTCAGCGCCATGCCTCAGGAACATGAACGCAGCCTCGGTTTGTGGCACGCCGAATGGGAAACCCTGCCGGAGATCTGCTGCCTGGTGTCGGGCGCGCTGCAACAGGCGCGGCTGCTGGCCGATGGTCTGGAAGTCGATGGCGCGCGCATGGCCCGCAACCTGGAACTGACCCAAGGCCTGGTGCTGGCCGAAGCAGTGAGCATCGTGCTGGCGCAACGGGTCGGTCGTGATACCGCGCATCATCTGCTCGAGCAATGCTGCAAACGAGCGGTGGCCGAACAGCGTCATCTGCGAGCGGTCCTCGGTGACGAGCCGCAGGTGACCGCCGAACTGAGCGCAACCGAACTGGATCATCTGCTCGATCCCGCCCATTACCTCGGTCAGGCACAGGTCTGGGTCGAGCGGGCAGTGGCCGAACACAACGCATTGTCTGACTGAAAGGAGAGGGCTGTGGCTTTCGTTCAACTCGCCGATGGCGAACTGCATTACACATTGGAAGGCCCGGCCGATGCGCCGGTGCTGGTGCTGTCCAACTCGCTGGGCACCGACCTGCACATGTGGGACGTGCAGATGCCGGCCTTCACCGAACATTTTCGCGTGCTGCGTTTTGATACGCGCGGGCACGGCCAGTCGCTGGTGACGCCGGGCCCTTACAGCATCGAGCAACTGGGCCGCGACGTGCTGGCGCTGCTGGATGCGCTGCACATCGAACGCGCGCATTTCTGCGGGCTGTCGATGGGCGGCCTGATCGGCCAGTGGCTGGGAATCAACGCCGGCCAGCGTCTGAACAAACTGATCGTCTGCAACACGGCGGCGAAAATCGGCGATCCGTCGGTGTGGAATCCGCGCATCGAAACCGTGCTGCGCGACGGCCCGGCGGCGATGGTTGCGTTGCGTGATGCATCGATTGCCCGCTGGTTTACCCCGGACTTTTCGGCCTCCAACCCGGCAGCCGCCAAGCAGATCACCGACATGCTGGCCGCGACCCATCCTGAAGGTTACGCCGCCAACTGCGCAGCGGTACGCGATGCGGATTTCCGCGAGCAGTTGGCGTCGATCACGGCGCCGCTGCTGGTGATCGCCGGTACCGAAGATGCGGTGACGCCACCGTCCGGCGGGCATTTCATTCAGGAACACGTGCGCGGCGCCGAGTACGCCGAGTTCTATGCGGCGCACCTTTCCAACGTTCAGGCCGGTGACGCGTTCAGCGACCGCGTGCTGACCTTTTTGCTGGCCGATTGAGGGGATTTCCGTGGACGAGAAACAACGTTACGACGACGGCATGCTAGTGCGCCGCGCGGTGCTCGGCGATGCTCACGTTGACCGCAGCCTGACCACGCTGACCGAGTTCAACTCGGAGTTCCAGGAGATGATCACCCGTCACGCCTGGGGCGACATCTGGACCCGCCCGGGCCTGCCACGCCACACCCGCAGCCTGATCACCATCGCCATGCTGATCGGCATGAACCGCGAAGGTGAACTGAAGTTGCACCTGCGGGCGGCGGCCAACAATGGCGTGAGCCGTGGCGAGATCAAGGAAGTGATCATGCAGAGCGCGATCTACTGCGGGATTCCGGCGGCGAATGCGACCTTTCATCTGGCCGAATCGGTGTGGGATGAGCTGGGTACCGAATCTCGCGAGTAATCGTTGAACTCAAGGGATCGCAGTCTTCAACTGGCTGCGATCCTTTGAAAATCACACCTTGGCAACAATGAAAATCCGCTTGAACGCAAACAACGTATGGCCATTTTCCTCCTGCGGATAATGCGCATGCACCCGCATCAGGTAGTGATAAATGAAGCGCGCCTGTTCCTCTGACGTCAGCCCCTGCATCACCGGCCGCAGCGCCGACACCTTCACCCAGTCATAAACCGGCGATTTACCGTCGACCACCTGCAACTGCTCGGTTTCCCAGATATCCAGTGACTGGGTCAGCGGGGCCAGCAACCGGTAGTAATCCTCCAGCGACAACAACGGCCGCGCGGCCATGCGCTGGCGCAATTGTGCAGTGCCGATGGGGCGACCGCAGGGTCCGGCATCGTTGAGGGTGTCGAGCATCAGCTGATACCACAGCGCATCGCGCCAGTCCGGCATGTGCGCGGCGAGGCACCCGCCGGGGTTGAGGTGGCGAAGCAGTCCCGGCAACAGCGTTTGATGGTCATCGATGAAATGCAGCACGGCCGCGGCGAACAACAGGTCGGCCGGCTTGCGGGGTTTCCAGTGCTGCAGTTCGGCGTGTTGCCAGCGCGCCTTGATCGGTAGGCAACGTGCGACCTCAAGCATGTCTTTCGAACTGTCGATGCCTTTGATATCTGCCTGCGGCCAGCGATCGGCCAGAACTTTGGTGGCAATGCCGGTGCCGCAACCGAGGTCGTAGATGAGTCGAGGATTGTCCAGGTCTACGCGGCCGAGCAATTCAACGACCGGTTGTTGCCTGAGACGGAAAAACTGCTGGTACGCCTTGGCGTCCCAGTCGGAGCAGGGCTTGCCCGGCGTTTCGAGTTTTACGCTCATGAGGTGATCCTCTCTGGCGAGTTAAAGTTGTCTTCCGATGACGTTGAGCGCTTTCAAGACAACGGCTACTCCTTTGCGTGTATCGCTGTCGTTCAACAGTTTGAGCAGTGCAACGACGCTTGGTGGCTGGTGTTGCGCGGCCACTTCAGCCTTCGCCAGACGCAGAGCATTGGCCATCTCCCAACTGCCGGCTGCCGCCTGTTCGACCAGCAAGGACAGCTTCTCCACCATGGCTTCATCCAACAGGTCGACCAGATCCGACAGCAGGGACAGCAGGTCGACAATGTTTTCCAGCCGTCCAGCGTCGATCAACGGTTGCAGTCTGGCCATCAGGGCGGTGTAGCCGGGTGTGGCCGACGGGGCTTCAGACTCTTTCATCAGCAATCACTCCTCCCTGTGCAGGGTCAAAGCATTCCTCGGGCCACCGCCCAGTACAGACCGCGATTGAAGCTGTTGCGCAGCAGGCCGCCGAGCTTGGTCGGTGGCGTCGGCAGTACATCGCTCCGATAGTTGTACCAAAGCGGCATTCCGGCATTCAGGCCCATTTGCGCAACGGCCTGAACGCGACCGTCATAGGCACTGATGGGGTGCCCCAGACGGATTTCGGCGGCGATGTTGTTGGCGATCACCGGTGCCTGGTTATGGCAGGCTCCACCGGCCTTGCTCACCGGCAGGTCAACGGTGTCGCCGATCACATAGACCCCGTCCAGGCCATAGACCTGCAGGGTTTCGTGGTTGGTCGGCAACCAGCCTTCGTTGTTGGGCGCCTGGGAAATTCCGGATTCCAGCACCGCATCCACGGCGCGGATCGGCGGGGTTGCCATCAGGATGTCGAACTGTTCGTCCGCGCCTTCATGGGAGTAGGCGATTTTTGCGTCGGGATCGACCTGGCTCAGGGTGAAACCGCGCCGATACTGGATGCCCGCTTTGTCGAAAATGCCCGGCAGGATCTCTCCGGTCGGGCGTTGCAGGAACAGACAGTTGCGCAACAGCTGGGCGGTAGTCGGGTAGGTGTAGATGATCTCCACGTTCTTGCGAACACCACGACGGCACAGAAAATCATGCAGCATGAGTGTCGTTTCTACCGGAGCAATACCGCATTGGTGCGGCACATTGGGAGTCTGCGGGAAAGACACGGTAATGAAAATCCGACCTTTTTCAATCGTGCTCAAACGTTGCGCCAGTTGGCGCGCCGGTTCGTATTGATAGAAATGGTCGCCGGCCTCTTTCAACCCCTGGATGCGTTCCGGAGCGGGCACACAACCGGTGGCGATGACCAGAAAGTCGTAGACAAAAAACTTGCCGCTATGGGTTTTGAGGCGCTGGTTGTTGAAGTCGAACCGTATGACCTTTTCAACCTGAAAGTCGATTTCAGGGCGCAACAATGAGCGTTCCGGGCGTTTGAGTTCTTTCTTGAAAAACAGGTTGAACGCCACGTACATGAACGCAGGTTTGTAGTAATGATCGGGGGATTCCGACAGCAGGATGATCGAGACTTCGCCACGCAGGATTTCGGGATACAGCTTGCCGACCAGTTGATTGGCCAGCATGGTTCCGCCTACGCCGCCACCGACGATCACTATTCGCTTTTTCATACCTGACCTCCATGGTCAAGGTGTGCTTCGCGTACAGCATCCGGAGATAACGGAAGGTAAATGGCTCCTACAGCAGGCTGGAGAATAAAAAGTACCGCTTAAATGTAACCGGGTCTTGGTGGCTTGCCAGACTCAAATGACCAGTGGTCAAAGACGGCGCTCGCCGGGAGCGCCGTTGTCACAGTCACAGCAAACTGATCGGATAGCTGACGATCAGGCGGTTCTCGTCGAACTCGTTGTTGCTGAAGTCGCGGCGCATGGTCGAGTTGCGCCATCTGACGTTCAGGTTTTTCAGTGCGCCGCTCTGCACGGTGTAGCCCAGTTCCGATTCGCGGCCCCATTCCTTGCCGTCGGTGATGGTGCCTGTGTGTACGTTGTCGCCGCTGATGTAACGGTTCATCAGGGTCAGGCCGGGGATCCCCAGGGCAACGAAGTTGTAGTCGTGGCGCACCTGCCAGGAGCGTTCCTGCGCGTTGTCGTAACTGGCGTTGTAGCTGTCGTTGGCCAGGGTGCCGCCGCTGGTGCCGTTGACGCGCATCCAGGCGCTGTCGCCGGTGAGTTTTTGCAGGCCGACGTAGAAGGTGTGGCCACCGTATTTTGCGGAGAACAGGCCTGACCAGGTCTTGTTGTCGAGGTCGCCGGCGCGGGCACTGCCGTCGTCCTTGCCGTAGAAGAAGCCGAGGTTGGCGCCGAGGGTCCAGTCGCCGATTGGCTGGCTGTGGATCAGGTTGACGTATTGCTGGCTGTAGATGTCCTTGAGCTCGGCGTTCCACAGACCGATCTGGGTACGCTTGTCGTTGAATACGTATTCGCCGCCCTGGAAGTTGAAGCGGTCGGAGGTGAAGGCGGCTTTGCCGGTCATCGACATGTCGCTCATGCTGCTGTCGTCGCGCGGGCTGTTGGCGCGGAACTGGCCGCCGTAAAGGGTCAGGCCATCGATTTCCTTCGAGGTGATCTGGCCGCCGCGAAAGGTCTGCGGCAGCGAGCGGCCGTCGTCCGAGCGCAGGATCGGCAGCACCGGCATCCACTCGCCGACCTTCACTTCGGTTTGCGACAGCTTCGCCTTGAACGCGACGTTGGTGCGGCCGAAGTTGTCCGCCGGGCGTCCGTCATGATCCAGTGGCAGCAGTTGCGTGCCGCCGGTGCCTTTGCCGCCATCGAGCTTCACCGAGTACAACCCCAGCACATCCAGGCCGAACCCGACGGTGCCCTGGGTGAAACCGGACTTGGCGTCGAGGATGAAGTTCTGCGTCCACTCTTCAGCCTTGCCCTGAGCCTTGGTCGGGTTGGTGAAGTTGCGGTTGATGTAGAAGTTGCGCAGGTTCAGGTTGACCTTGGCCCCTTCGATGAAACCGGCTTCTTCAGCCGCAGCGGGCAGCGCGATGCCGGCCAGGGCGAGGGCGATCAGGCCGGGAAGTGCGTAGGGCGCAGGGGAGGTTGTCATGGGC
This sequence comes from Pseudomonas sp. 22085, assembly GCF_052045815.1. NCBI lineage: Bacteria > Pseudomonadati > Pseudomonadota > Gammaproteobacteria > Pseudomonadales > Pseudomonadaceae > Pseudomonas > Pseudomonas sp. 22085. The sequence continues at coordinate 205,125 of NZ_JBQEQA010000006.1, read as the reverse complement.
TCGGGTCTCTCTTGTTTTTTTGGGCGAACGGGAGCGCTGCGGCCGTTTTCTGAGGCGCAGGAATTCAATGGAATCAGGGGGCGAAGCGGCGGCGATCAGCCGGGAGGAGCAGGGCGCGGGAGCATGGTGTCGAACCTGTTGTTATTGGTTTTGTGGCTCGAATGGTGCGGGGCGCGGGCGAGGCGATTCAATTGGCGAAAGTGGAATTTGGGCGATTATCGAACGCAAGATTTGCGGGCAACAAAAAGCCCACCAAACGGTGGGCTTCTTGTATTCAGCAGGTGATCAGAACAACTTCATCTTCGGCGCTTCTTCTTTGAGCGGCTCGTTCTGCGCGGTCTGCGCATTCCAGCCACCGCCCAGGGCCTTGTACAGGTTGACCGCACTGGTCAGCTGCGCGAGGCGGTCGGTGATCAGCGATTGTTGTGCGCTGAACAGCTGACGCTGGGCATCGAGGAAGGTCAGGTTGCTATCGACGCCAATGCGATAGCGACGCTCGGCCAGGCGGTAGTAGTCCTGGTTGGCCTGAACGAAATCACGCTGGGCCTGCAACTGCTCGGTGTAGGTCTGGCGCGCGGCCAGGCCGTCGGCGACTTCCTGGAAGGCCGTTTGAATGGACTTCTCGTAGTTCGCCACGCCAATGTCCTTCTGGATCTTGGCGTAGTCGAGGCTGGCGCGCAGGCTGCCGGCGTTGAAGATCGGCAGGTTGATCTGCGGCTGGAACAGCCACGTGCCCGAACCGCCCTTGAACAGGCCGGACAGGTCCGGGCTCAGGCTGCCCGCGTTGGCGGTCAGGCTGATGCTCGGGAAGAACGCTGCACGGGCCGCGCCGATGTTGGCGTTGGCGGCCTTCAGGTTGTACTCGGCCTGCAGGATGTCCGGACGACGTTGCAGCAGATCCGACGGCAGACCGGCCGGTACGTCGGCCAGCAGGTCATCCGACAGCGGCTTGGCCGCTTGCAGGTTGGCCGGTATGCCGGTGCCGAGCAGCAGGGTCAGGCTGTTTTCGTCCTGGGCGACCTGGCGGGTGTAACGCGCCAGTTGTGCCCGGGCGTTTTCCACCGAAGTGCGCGACTGCGCCAGGTCCAGGGCCGAGGCCACACCGACTTCGTTGCTGCGACTGGTCAGCTTGTAGCTTTCCTCGAAGGCACCGAGGGTGTCTTGCGTCAGCTTGAGCAGTTCCTTGTCGGCCTGCCAGGTCAGGTAGGCGTTGGCCACGCTGGCCACCAGGCTGATCTGGGTGCTGCGGCGCGCTTCTTCGGTGGCGAAGTATTGTTGCAGCGCTTGTTCGCTCAGGCTGCGAACCCGACCGAACAGGTCGAGTTCGTAGGCGCTGATGCCGACGGTGGCGGAGTAGGAGCTGGTGATGCTCGACTCGCCGGTCTGCGACGCACGGGCCGGAACCCGCTGACGGCTGCCGCTGGCATTGGCCGACACGGCCGGGAACAGATCAGCACGCTGGATGCGGTATTGAGCCGCATAGGCGTCGATGTTCAGCGCCGCGACGCGCAGGTCGCGGTTGTTTTCCAGGGCGACCTGGATCAGCTGCTGCAGGGCCGGGTCATGGAAAAACTGCTTCCAGCCCTGTTCGGCAGCGGCCTGTGCCGGTGCCTGGGCCGGCGAGTACGCCGGGCCCTGCGGGAATTGCGCGGCCACCGGTGCTTCCGGCTGCTGATAATCCGGTATCAGCGAGCAACCGCTCAGCACGAAGGCGGCGACTGCGATGGAGAGTAGCGACTTGCTCATTGGCCAGCCTCTTTAGGAGTTTCTATGGCGTCATCCTTGCCGGCGTTTTTGCGCTGACCCATGGACGACACAGTGACGAAGAACAGTGGAACCCAGAAAATCGCCAGGATCGTTGCGGTGAGCATACCGCCAATCACGCCGGTACCGATCGCGTGTTGACTGCCCGAGCCTGCGCCGGTGGAGATAGCCAACGGTACAACACCGAGGACGAAGGCCAGCGACGTCATGATGATCGGTCGCAGACGCATGCGGCAGGCTTCGATGGCCGCATCGCGCAGACTGCGTCCCTGCTCGTGCAATTCCTTGGCGAACTCGACGATCAGAATGGCGTTTTTAGCCGCAAGACCAATGGTCGTCAACAGACCCACCTGGAAGTACACATCGTTCGACAGACCGCGCAGGCTGGTAGCCATCAGTGCACCGATGATCCCCAGCGGTACCACAAGCATGACCGCGATCGGAATCGACCAGCTTTCATACAGCGCCGCCAGACACAGGAACACCATCAGCAGCGACAGGGCGTACAGCGCCGGAGCCTGCGAGCCGGACAGGCGTTCTTCATACGACAGACCGGTCCACGAAATACCCACACCGGCCGGCAGTTTCTTGGCAATCGCCTCGACTTCGGCCATCGCTTCACCGGTGGAGTAACCCGGCGCCGGGGCACCAAGGATCTCGACCGCTTCAACGCCGTTGTAACGCGCCAGCTTTGGCGAGCCGTAGATCCACTCGCCCTTGGCGAACGCGGAGAACGGAACCATGGTGCCGGAGGCGTTACGCACGTACCACTTCTTGAGGTCTTCCGGGCTCATGCGCGAATCTGGCCGGCCCTGCACGTACACCTTCTTCACCCGACCGCGGTCGATGAAGTCGTTGACGTAGCTACTGCCCAATGCAATCGACAGGGTGTTGTTGATGTCGGAGATGGTGATGCCCAGGGCACTGGCCTTCTCGTCATCGATTTCCAGCTGGAATTGCGGTTCGTCGTTCAGACCGTTCGGACGGACCTGCGTGAGCACCTTGCTCTGCGCGGCCATGCCGAGGAACTGGTTGCGTGCAGCCATCAACTTCTCGTGACCGATACCGGCGCGGTCCTGCAGGAACACGTCGAAACCGGTGGCGTTACCCAGCTCCAGTACGGCGGGCGGGGCGAAGGCGAACACCATCGCATCGCGGAAGCTGAAGAAGTGCTGCTGGGCGCGGGCGGCGAGTTTGAACACGCTGTTGTCGGCGTTACGTTCGTCCCACGGCTTGAGCATGATGAACGCCATACCCGAGCTCTGGCCACGGCCGGCGAAGTTGAAGCCGGTCACGGTGAACACCGAGGCGACTGCGTCGCCTTCACCGCCATCCTTGGTTGGACGCAGCAGGAATTCACGCATTTCATCCACCACCACCTGAGTGCGCTGGGCACTGGAACCGGCTGGCGTCTGCACCTGGGCGAACAGAACGCCCTGGTCTTCTTCCGGCAGGAACGCGGTCGGGATGCGGGTGAACAGCCAGATCATGCCGACCACGATCAGCAGGTAGGCCAGCAGATACGGCGCCTTGCGCGACAACATGTTGCCGACACCGCGCTCGTAGCTGTTGACGCCACGGTCGAAATTGCGGTTGAACCAGCCGAAGAAACCTTTTTTCGGCGTGCCGTGCTCACCGTGCGGAATCGCCTTGAGCATGGTGGCACACAGCGCCGGGGTGAAGATCAGCGCGACCAGTACCGACAAGGCCATGGCCGACACGATGGTGATCGAGAACTGCTTGTAGATCACACCGGTGGAGCCGCTGAAGAACGCCATCGGCAGCAATACCGCCGACAGCACCAGGGCGATACCGACCAGGGCGCCCTGGATCTGGCCCATGGATTTCTTGGTCGCTTCCTTCGGTGACAAGCCTTCTTCGCTCATCACCCGCTCGACGTTTTCCACCACAACGATGGCGTCGTCCACCAGCAAACCGATGGCCAGCACCATGCCGAACATGGTCAGAGTGTTGATGCTGAAGCCGGCCGCCGCGAGGATGCCGAACGTGCCGAGCAATACCACCGGCACGGTCATCGTGGTGATGACGGTGGCGCGGAAGTTCTGCAGGAACAGGAACATCACCAGGAACACCAGCGCGATCGCTTCGACCAGGGTGTGAACCACGCCTTTGATCGACTCGGTCACCACCGGGGTGGTGTCGTACGGGAACACCACTTCCATGCCTTGCGGGAAGAACGGCTTGAGGTCGTCAATCGTCTTGCGCAGTGCCTTGGCGGTGTCGAGAGCGTTGGCGCCGTTGGCCAGTTTCACCGCGAGACCGGAAGCCGGGCTGCCGTTGAACTGGGCGCTGATCGCATAGTTCTCGCCACCCAGGCCGACGTCGGCGACGTCTTTCAAGCGAACCTGCGAGCCGTCCTTGTTGACCTTGAGCAGAATTTCTTTGAACTGCTCGGCAGTCTGCAGACGGGTCTTGCCGATGATCGTGGCGTTCAGCTGCTGGCCCTGCACGGCAGGCAAGCCACCGAGCTGACCGGACGACACCTGGACGTTCTGCGCCGCAATCGCGGTTTTCACGTCGACCGGGGTCAGGTTGAAGTTGTTCAACTTGGCCGGGTCGAGCCAGATGCGCATTGCGTACTGGGCACCGAAGACCTGGAAGTCACCGACACCGGCGGTCCGCGAGATCGGGTCCTGCATGTTCGACACGATGTAGTTGGACAGGTCGTCCTTGGTCATGCTGCCGTCACGCGACACCACGCCGATCACCAGCAGGAAGTTCTTCACTGCCTTGGTCACGCGGATACCCTGTTGCTGCACTTCCTGCGGCAGCAGCGGGGTGGCCAGGTTCAGCTTGTTCTGGACCTGAACCTGCGCGGTGTCGGAGTTGGTGCCTTGCTCGAAGGTCGCGGTGATGGTCATGCTGCCGTCGGAGTTACTTTCCGAGGACACATAACGCAGGTTGTCGATACCGTTGAGCTGCTGCTCGATCACTTGCACCACGGTGTCCTGAACCGTCTGTGCCGAAGCACCCGGGTAGGTCACGGAGATTGCAATGGCCGGTGGCGCAATGCTCGGGTACTGGTTGATCGGCAGTTTCAGGATCGAAAGTGCCCCGACCAGCATGATCACCAGGGCAATTACCCAGGCGAAAATCGGACGGTCGATGAAAAATTTTGACATGGATTACTCCCCTTTGCCGCCGGCGGCTTTGTCAGCTGCCTGAGCGGGGGCCGGGTTCTTGTTGCCGACGTTGGTCGCTTCGGTCGGTTTGACCTCAACACCCGGTTTGACGAACTGCAGCCCTTCGGTGATCAGACGATCGCCGGCCTTCAGGCCGTCTTCGATCAGCCACTGGCTGCCGACGGTGCGGCTGGCCTTGAGCTGACGCAGTTCGACCTTGTTGTCCGGACCGACGACCAGTGCGGTCGGGGTGCCTTTGAGGTCGCGGGTCACGCCTTGCTGCGGTGCGAGGATCGCGGCGCTGTTCACACCGGCCTGCAACTGTGCGTGGACGAACATGCCCGGCAGGAGGGTGTGATCCGGGTTCGGGAACACGGCGCGCAGGGTCACGGAACCGGTGGTCTGATCGACCGACACTTCGGAGAATTCCAGCTTACCGTCGAGCTTGTACTGGCTGCCGTCTTCCAGGGTCAGCTTGACCGCAGCGGCGTTGTCGCCAGCCTTTTGCAGGCGGCCACTTTCCAGTTCGCGGCGCAGTTCCAGCAATTCGACCGAGGACTGGGTGACGTCGACGTAGATCGGGTCCAGTTGCTGGATCACGGCCATCGCGTCGGCCTGTCCGTTGCTGACCAGCGCGCCTTCGGTCACCGAAGAGCGGCCGATACGACCGGAGATCGGTGCGTAGACCTTGGTGTAGCGCACGTTGATCTGTGCGCTCTGCAACGACGCTTCCGATTGCAGGCGGTTGGCCACGGCGGTGTCGTATTCCTGACGGCTGACGGCCTGCTCGTCGACCAGTTGCTTGTAGCGGTCGGAGATCGACTTGGTCGAACGCAGGTTGGCTTCGGCGCTTTTCAGGGTCGCTTCATAGACCGACGGATCGATCTGATACAGCTGCTGGCCGGCTTTGACATCGCCGCCTTCCTTGAACAGACGCTTGAGAATGATGCCGTTGACCTGCGGACGAACTTCGGCAATGCGGAACGCGCTGGTGCGGCCCGGCAATTCGGAAGTCAGGGTAAAGGCTTGTGGTTGCAGGGTGACGACGCCGACCTGAGGAGGTGGTGCGGCGGGAGCCGCCTCTTCCTTTTTACATCCGCTGAGCAGCGATGCCAGGGCGACGGCAGTGACCAGAGCGGTAACAGCTGGCTTGAATTGCATGAAGATCCTCGGGTCAGGCGCGCGAAAAGCGCACAAGAAGTGTGGAAGGGTAAAAAAGGGTTACCGGGTGGATAAGTAGCTTGCTAATGAATATACTTACGTTCATGGTTGTTTGTAAACACCTTGGCGTCGTATCCACCCTGTTACAAAAGTCGTCGCAAGGTCTGAAATTGTAGGCCGGGGAGCCGATCCGCGAGAGATCGACCCTTTTTTATTCAGCGGATATTCAGCCATCCCTGAAACATCCTGTTTGAGGTTTTACTGCCATGGTTCGTCGTACCAAAGAGGAAGCTCAGGAAACGCGCAGCCAGATTCTCGAAGCGGCCGAAAAAGCCTTCTATGAGCGGGGCGTGGCTCGCACGACCCTGTCGGATATCGCGACTCTGGCCGGGGTGACGCGCGGTGCGATCTATTGGCACTTCAGCAACAAGGCCGATCTGTTGCAAGCCATGCTCGATACCCTGCATGAGCCGCTGGACGAACTGGCCAAGGCCAGCGAAAGCGAGGACGAACCCGATCCGCTGGGCTGCATGCGCCAATTGCTGATTCATTTGTTTCATCAAGTTGCGCTGGACCCGAAGACCCGGCGTATCAAAGAAATTCTGTTTCATAAGTGCGAGTTCACCGATGAAATGTGCGACCTGCGCCAGCAGCGCCGGACCGCCAGCCTGGATTGCAATGTGCGGATCGCGCTGACATTGAGTAATGCAGTCAATCGTGGGCAGTTGCCGGCAGACCTCGACACCGCCCGGGCAGCCATCAGCATTCACGCCTATATCGACGGCCTCCTTTATGGATGGCTCCTGGCGCCGGACAGCTTCGAGCTGTACGCCGAGGCCGAGCGCTGGGTCGATACCGGGCTGGACATGCTGCGCTGGAGCCCCAGCCTGCGCAAATGAAACAAAATTCGTTGTTGGATCAGTTTGTGTCAATGACGGAGGAGGGTGAAGATCCCTGTTCACTCGCCTCGCTGCAATGGGATGCTTTTATATACCTCTGCGGTGCGGGTTGATATGTAGCGAGCTACGTATTTTGTAGGGATTTTGTGTCGAGCCTGTGAACGAATGTGAGCGAGTCACCCGTCCGGCGACCAATAAAAAGCCCCCGATTCTCACGAGTCGGGGGCTTTTGTGTTTCTGCGGTGTGGCTTACAGGGTCGGGTAGTCGAGGTAGCCGACCGCGCCTTTACCGTAGAAGGTTTCCGGGTGCGGTTCGTTCAGCGGCGCATCGGCCTTCAGACGGGCCGGCAGGTCCGGGTTGGCAATGAACGGGATGCCGAATGCCACGGCGTCAGCCTTGCCTTCGGCCAGCCACGCGTTGGCGCTGTCCTTGGTGAAACGCTCGTTGGCGATGTAGGCGCCGCCGAAGGCTTCTTTCAGCTGTGGGCCGAGGCTGTCGGCGCCTTCTTTCTCGCGGGAGCAGATGAAGGCAATGCCACGCTTGCCCAGTTCGCGGGCGACGTAGGTGAAGGTCTCGGCCAGGTTGTCGTCGCCCATGTCATGGGAGTCGGCGCGCGGAGCCAGGTGCACGCCTACGCGGCCGGCGCCCCAGACTTCGATCGCAGCGTCAGTCACTTCCAGCAGCAGGCGGGCACGGTTTTCCAGGGAGCCGCCGTAGTTGTCGGTGCGCTGGTTGGTGCTGCTTTGCAGGAACTGGTCGAGCAGGTAACCGTTGGCGCCGTGGATTTCCACGCCGTCGAAACCGGCCGCCTTGGCGTTTTCCGCACCCACGCGGTAGGCGTCGACGATGTCGGCGATTTCAGCGGTTTCCAGCGCACGCGGGGTTGGATAGTCGGCCAGCGGGCGAACCAGGCTGACATGGCCTTTTGGCTGGATGGCGCTCGGTGCAACCGGCGTTTCGCCGTTCAGGTACGACGGGTGGGAGATCCGGCCGACGTGCCACAGTTGCAGGACGATCTTGCCGCCGGCGGCGTGAACGGCCTTGGTCACGTTGGTCCAGCCGCGCACCTGGTCATTGGACCAGATGCCCGGAGTGTCCGGGTAGCCGACACCCATCGGGGTCACCGACGTGGCTTCGCTGAGGATCAGGCCGGCCGAGGCGCGTTGTACGTAATACTCGGCCATCAGCGCGTTGGGTACGCGGCCTTCGTCGGCGCGGCAGCGGGTCAGCGGCGCCATGATGATGCGGTTGGACAGCTCAAGGTCGCCCAGTTTGATCGGATCGAAAATTGTTGCCATGAGATACAACCCTCGTGAGGTAAGTGAGTGAATCAGTTAGCGGTGGCCAGCTCGGGATTGCCGTTCTGGCGGAATGTGATCAGGGTCACCAGCAGCGCGAGGACCGCAAGCGCTGCAGCGGCGAGAGGCACGCTGGTCAGGCCGTAGCCGTGGGCGATGACGCTGCCGCCGACCCAGGCGCCGAGGGCGTTGCCGACGTTGAAGGCGCCGATGTTCAGGGTCGACACCAGGTTCGGTGCGGCCTGGCCGTAGGTCACGACGTTCACTTGCAGGGCCGGCACGGCGGCGAAGCACGCGGTGGCCCAGAGGAACAGGGTGATCTCGGTCGGGATCAGCGCGATGCTGGTCCAGGTCAGGACGGTGGAGGTCACGGCCATGGCGATGAACACACCGATCAGCGTTGCGGCCAGGCCCTTGTCGGCCAGTTTGCCGCCGATGATGTTGCCGACAGTCAGGCCCAGGCCGATGAGCATCAGGGTCCAGGTCACGCCACGGGGCGAAACACCGGTGACATCGCCCAGCAGCGGTGCGACGTAGGTGAACAACGTGAACACCGAGGCGGCGAACAGTGCGGTCATGCTCAGCGACAGCCAGATGCCGGCGCCTTTGAGCGCGGCCAGTTCGGCGCGCATGTCGAGTTTTTCTTCGTCACGCTTGGCCGGCAGGAAGCGGATCAGGCCGATCAGCGCGATCACACCGATCACGGTCACTGCCCAGAAGGTCGAGCGCCAGCCGGCTTCCTGACCGAGGGCGGTGCCCAGCGGTACGCCCAGCACGTTGGCCAGGGTCAGGCCGGTGAACATCAGGGCTACGGCCGAAGCGCGTTTGTTCGGTGCCACCAGGTTGGCCGCGACCACCGAACCGATGCCGAAGAACGCGCCGTGACACAGGGCGGTAACCACTCGGGCGAACATCAGCACGTTGTAGTCAGTGGCGATGGCGCAGAGCAGGTTGCCGATAATGAAAATGCCCATCAGCGTTACCAGTGCAGCCTTGCGCGGCAGTTTTGCAGTGGCCATTGCCATGAACGGTGCACCAATCGCCACGCCCAGGGCGTAGCCGGTCACCAGCCAGCCGGCACCGGGAATCGACACACCGAGGTCAGCCGCCACATTGGGCAGCAGGCCCATGATGACGAACTCGGTGGTGCCGATGGCGAAGGCGCTCAAGGCGAGTATGAGAAGCGAGAGGGGCATCGTTGGATCCTTTTGGCTGGCTGACGTTAAGGGTCAGAGCTCTTTGCTGAGGGTGCTGAGGAACGCCTGGATCACGTCCTCGTTGCGTTTGAAAAAGTGCCACTGGCCGGCTTTCTGACTGCTGATCAGCCCGGCCCGTTGCAGGGTGGCCAGGTGGGCGGAGACGGTCGATTGCGACAGGCCGCAGCGTTGATCGATCTGCCCGGCGCAGATGCCGTACTCGTGGTTGTGGATCTGTTCCGGAAACTGGGCTTTCGGGTCTTTCAGCCAGTTGAGGATGTCTCGCCGTACTGGGTGTGCCAGGGCTTTTATTATTTCGTCGAGGTCAATGTTCATGGCTGGGTGCTCGTGATGTGTGTAGCGCTATATCGCGATGAGGCGAACTTTAAATCGGTACTTCGCGATATACCAATATGAATTTGATCTGATGACCGCATAAATCGGTATATCGGGTTATAACGATATGTTAGGTGTAAACAAACGCGGGCGCGGTGCTAAGCTGCGCCCATGAACTATCTCGCACATTTACACCTCGGTGGCCAGCGCCCCGGTCAACTGCTCGGCAGTCTGTATGGCGACTTCGTCAAAGGGCGGCTGCAAGGGCAGTTCGACCCGGAGATCGAAGCGGCGATTGCCCTGCATCGGCAAATCGACGTGTTCACCGATCGCCACCCGCTGGTGGATGCCTCACTGGCGCGGTTTTCCACGACCCGCCGCCGTTACGCGGGCATCGTCCTCGACGTGTTTTTCGACCATTGTCTGGCGCGGGACTGGACGCAGTACGCCGACCGGCCGCTGGGCCAATTCACCACCGACGTTTACCGCGTGCTGTCCAGCGAGCGGCAATTGCCCGAGCGCCTGGCGAGGATCGCCCCGCACATGGTGGCCAATGACTGGTTGGGCTCGTATCAGGAGTTCGAAGTGCTGGAGCAGGTGTTGCGCGGGATCTCCCGACGCCTGACCCGGCCTGAAGAACTGGCGGGGGCGATGGAGGAATTGCGCCGGTTGTATGAACCGTTGAGCGAGGACTTTCGTTTGTTCTACCCACAGCTGCAGGACTTTGCCGGCCGGCAGCTGTAGATAGATGTCGCCGATCAGGCGGCGATCAGATCGCGGGCGTGTTGCGCTTCGACCGGTTTGAGCACATCGCCGAACAAGGCTTTCTGCACCGCCTGTTGTGCCTCGAACGCCAGCGCCGCGCGCTCCCGGCCCTGGCAGGCAATCGGTTTGAGCAGATGAATCTCGACATCGCCGCAATCGTTGCAGAACAGGCGCATCAGGTGCGACAGCAGATCATCGTCACCAATGAACGGTGCCAGCGAATCGATCTTGCCGTCGCGCAGATAACGGATCGCCACCGGTTGCAGCTTCACCTCGGAATCAATTGCCGCCGACAGCAGGCGACCATGAAAGGTACGCAGCGAACGGCCATCGGTGGTGGTGCCTTCCGGGAACATCAGCAGCGGATGATCGGTTTGCAGGTGACGGGTCATCTGCTTGCGGATCAACTGGCTGTCGCCCGAACCGCGACGGATGAACAGGCTGCCGGCCTTCGCTGCCAGCCAACCGGCCACCGGCCAGGTGCGCACTTCAGCCTTGGACAGAAACGACAGCGGCGTGAGCATGCCGAGCAGCGGAATGTCGGTCCACGACACATGGTTGCTGACCCACAGCATCGGCTGTTTCGGCAGCTCGCCATGCACGGTCACGCGAAAGGGCAGGGCATTGCTCAACCGCGCCATGAAAAAACGCGACCAGCGCTGCCGACGCTCCATCGAATGGGCCAGCCCCAGACGTTCGAAAACCCCGAAGACACTGGCCATGCTCAAGCCCAGCGTCACCACCAGCAGCACTCGCGCGATCCGCGCATACACCCGCAGCCGGCCCATCACACGGCCGCCTTGAAGTGCTTGGCGTAGCGCGGGCAGAGTTCGTCGCGCTTGAGCAGGATGAACACGTCGGCGACCTGGAAATCTTCGTCCCAGCACGGCTCGCCGCAGATCTTCGCGCCCAGGCGCATGTAGGCCTTGAGCAGCGGCGGCATTTCGGCGATCACGTTCGACGGAATGTCGAGGCTCGGCAGCGGGTTCTTCGGCTCGGCGCGCAGGTGTTCGGTGCACAGATAGCGTTCGCGCAGGCGCTGCATGATCGCGTGGGCCTGTACACCGCCGTCCTGCATCGGGATGCTCGCGCAACCCATCAGGTAGCTGTAGCCGCCCTGATTCAGGACTTCGGCCAGTTCGCCCCAGAGCACGGCGATGGTGCCGCCGTTGCGGTAGGCCGGGTCGACGCAGGTGCGGCCGATTTCCAGGATCGGGCCTTGCAGACCGGCGAGGCCGTGCAGGCTGAATTCTTCTTCGCTGTAGAACTTGCCCAGGCTGCTGGCGGCGGTGTGATCGAGCAAACGGGTGGTCGCCACCAGGCGGCCGGTGTTCAGGTCACGCACGCCGATGTGGCTGCAGTGAACATCATAGTCATCCATGTCCAGACCCAGCTCCGCGCCGTTCAGCTTGGCGTTGAACTCGCCGCTGAACACGTTGAAGCGCAAGGCCTGGGCTTGCTGCAGGGCCTCGGCGCCGATCAGGCGTTCGGCTTGCAGGCGGCGTTCATTGCCGGTGTCGCTGATGCGGGCGATCTGAGTCATGTGAATCTCCGTACGGGCCTTGAACCCGTCATGGGTTGCAGCCGATCGACTTTCTTTATGCAGCCGTGTTGTGCAAAGTCAGGCTATGTAGCCCCGGTGTCATCGCCATGAATGTTTGGTGATGCTTATATGACAGCCCACGAGGAGCCTCTGATGACCTGGTCGACCCTGCTTGAATGCCGCGAACGCCTGCCTGCTGTTGCCGACCTGGCCGAGGGCTTCGCCACGTTGCTGCAGCAACTGGGCAGCGTGACGCCGTTCGAACTGGCGGTGGCGGGAGGGCGGCGGATGGCGACGCCGGGGCTGGCGTTTCTGGTGGGCTATCAGGCGGCGCTGCGCATGCTCTGGCCGAGCGCGCCGCCAAGCCTCGGGGCGATGTGTGCGACCGAGCAGCGCAGCCTGCGCCCGGCGGACATGCAGACCCGGCTCACGGATCTGCGCCTCACCGGGCAAAAGGATTTCGTCACTGCCGGCGATGCGGCGGACTGGCTGCTGATCGCTGCCCGCAGTGAGCAACCCGGCGAATCACCGCGCCTGAGTCTGGCGGTGGTGTATCCCGGCGAACCCGGCGTGCGGGTGGAAAAACTCCCGGCGCTGCCGTTGATGCCGGACATCAGCCATGGTCGGTTGCATCTCGACGATGCGTTGTGTGAATTGCTCGCCGGCGATGGCTGGGATGCTTACGTCAAACCGTTCCGAACCCTTGAAGACATTTATGTGTTGAGTGCAATGACCGCGTGGTTGTACGGCGTCGGTCAGGACAGCGGCTGGCCGCAGCCGCTGCAATTGCGCCTGCTGGCGCTGTTGGCCGGTTGCGCGGAAGTCAGTCGCCAGCCGCCGAACAATCCCGCCGGGCATGTATTGCTCGGTGGTTTGTTTGCGCAGTTCGACGGGCTTAAAACGGAAGTCGATCAGGCCCTGCGCAACGGCGATCCTGAGTGGGCGGCGATGTGGCAGCGCGATCAGTCGGTCATGCAACTGGCGGCGGGCGCGCGGGCCAAACGCCTGGCCAAGGCGTTGGCGGTGGACTGACCAGCCTCATCGCTGGCAAGCCAGCTCCCACACAGTCGCTGGTGTACAGGCTATCAATGGCAATCCTCTACCCCTGTGGGAGCTGGCTTGCCAGCGATGGCGATCTCATGGCAGCCGAAATCTCAAATTTGTCATCAACCCTGACTACCCTCAGCAGGTTCTCCCCAAGAGCCCTCACCATGTTCAAAGGCCTGTCCCTGTTTCTGCTGCTGATCAGCTTCACCGTTCAGGCCGAACAATGGCCGGGCGAGCAATGGCCGACCGGCCCGAAACTCACCAGCCCGGCCGTCGATGCATTGGAGGCCTACGCCTTCCCGACCCGCGATGACAGCACCCGCCAGGGCATCCGCACTGACGCCTTGCTGGTGATCCGTGACGGCCAGCTCATCTACGAACGCTACGCCGCCGCGACCACCGCCGACACCCCGCACCTGACCTGGTCGATCAGCAAAAGCCTGATGGCCACGGTGCTCGGCGTGGCGTACGGTGAAGGCCTGGTCAAGCTCGATGACCCGGCCGCGAAATATTACCCGGTGCTGGAAAAACACCCGGCCATCACGATCCAGGATCTGCTGCACTGGGCCTCGGGCATCGACTGGCAGGAAGACTACGAATACGCCCCATTGAAATCCTCGGTGGTGGCGATGCTCTACACCCGTGGCCACCGCGACATGGCCGCCTTCACCGCCGATCACGACAGCTACGCGCCGGCGGGTCAGGCGTTCCGCTATTCCAGCGGCGACAGCAATCTGTTGGCCGCCGCGCTGAAAACCATCGTCGGTCCGCAACGTTATCCGGACTATCCGTGGACTGCGCTTTTCGAACCCTTGGGCATCCGCCATGCCACGTGGGAAACCGACGCCACCGGCACGTTCGTCGCCTCTTCCTATGCCTATATGACGGCCCGGGATCTGGCGCGAATCGGCCTGCTGATGGAACGTGACGGACGCTGGAACGACCGGCAGTTGTTGCCCAAAGACTGGGTCGCCTTCAACCGCCAACCCTTTGCCGGCTACAAGGCCCATCAGGACGAAGCCGTGCCCGGCGGCCACTGGTGGCTCAATCGCCCGGCAGACGGCGCGCCCTCACCTTGGCCCGACGCACCGCCCGACACCTTCGCCGCCCTCGGCCACTGGGGCCAGGCGCTGTACGTGATCCCGAGCGAAAAACTGGTGATCGTGCGCTACGCCGATGACCGCGACGGCAGCTATCGCCACAACGAATTGCTCAAGCGTGTGCTCGGGGCGGTGCGGCCATGAAACTGTTCAGACGCATCCTGCTGGTGCTGTTGGTCGTGCTGCTGGGCTGGGGCTGGCACGAGCGCGAAAACCTGTGGGCCTTCCCGGACATCATCAGCGCTTACACCGCCAAGGAATATTGTTCGTGCCGCTACGTCATGAACAACGACGCCGAATATTGCCGGGGCTACGTGAAGCAGTGGCTGCCCAGCGAACTGACCGATGACCGCACGCAAAAAATCGTCACTGCCAGCGGCCTCGGACGCAGCAACAGCGCCCAATGGCAGGGCGAACGCCAGGGCTGTCGCCTCAATCCATGATTCAGACCCGATTGGCAAACCACTGATAAACACTGTGGGAGCGGGCTTGCCCGCGATTGCGGTGTGTCAGGCGCCGAAAATGTCACTTGTGCCGGCGCTATCGCTGGCAAGCCAGCTCCCACAGGATGGGTAAAGCTTGCGGTTCCACCCTGTGGAACCACATTCGATTGTCCTCTCGCGTGTCTCGCGGTTATCTGGCGGTGAGCACGACCTGCCGTTCACGTGTCGTGAAACAACACCGAACAAAAAGACCGGGAACACCCGCGCGAGGAGATCCGTCATGCCCCGACATCAGCACATTCTGGCTTGGCTCAACGATGTGGCCAGCGACCTGCACGCCACCCGCCAGGACATTCACGCCCACCCTGAACTCGGTTTCGAAGAAAGCCGCACCTCGGCGCTGGTCGCCCGGTCGCTCGAAGACTGGGGTTATGAAGTCCACACCGGCGTCGGCAAGACCGGCGTGGTCGGCGTGCTGCGCAACGGCAGCAGCACACGCAGACTCGGGCTGCGGGCCGACATGGATGCGCTGCCGATCATCGAGAACACCGGTGTCGCCTACAGCAGCCGGCATCAAGGCTGCATGCACGCCTGCGGGCATGACGGGCACACTGCGATGCTGCTCGGCGCAGCGCGTTATCTGGCGGCGACCCGCCAGTTCGACGGCACCCTGACGCTGATTTTCCAGCCCGCCGAAGAGGGCCAGGGCGGGGCGGAAGCGATGCTCGCCGATGGCCTGCTCGAACGCTTCCCGTGCGATGCGCTGTTCGGCATGCACAACATGCCGGGCCTGCCAGCGGGGCATCTGGGCTTTCGCGAAGGGCCGATGATGGCTTCGCAGGATCTGCTCACGGTGACCATCGAAGGCGTCGGCGGCCACGGCTCGATGCCGCATCTGGCGGTGGATCCGCTGGTCGCTGCGGCCAGTGTGGTGATGGCTTTGCAAACCGTGGTCGCGCGCAATATCGATGCGCAGCAGGCGGCGGTGGTAACGGTCGGCGCATTGCAGGCCGGCGAAGCGGCGAACGTGATTCCGCAACAGGCGATCCTGCGCCTGAGCTTGCGTGCGTTGAATGCCGAAGTCCGTGTTCAGACACTGGACCGCGTACGCTCGATCATCGAAGCCCAGGCCGAGAGCTTCGGCTGCACCTCGACCATCGAACACCGTCCGGCCTATCCGGTGCTGGTCAACCACGCCGCCGAAACCGAGTTCGCCCGTCAGGTCGGTGTCGAACTGGTCGGTGCCGACGCCGTCGATGGCAACACACCCAAACTGATGGGCAGCGAAGACTTTGCCTGGATGCTCCAGCGCTGCCCCGGCGCGTACCTGTTCATCGGCAACGGCGTGGCGCGGCCGATGGTGCATAACCCTGCCTACGATTTTAACGACGACATCCTGCTGACCGGCGCGGCGTATTGGGGCGCGCTCACCGAGAGCTGGCTCAAGCCGGCCTGATTTCTTCACTTTTTGCTGCCGCTGGAACGCAGGTGCGCACGCGCCTGCGTGGTCAACCCACAGCTTCTGGAGAATCCCCATGCAGACTTCGAACGCAGGCGTTTCGCGCACCCGGCAAGTGGTCGCCGCCGTCATTGGCAACGCCCTGGAATGGTACGACTTCATCGTTTATGGCTTTCTGGCGAGCATCATCGCCCGGCAATTTTTCCCGTCCGACGACGACTACGCTTCGCTGCTGATGGCGCTGGCGACCTTCGGCGTCGGCTTTTTCATGCGGCCGGTGGGCGGCATCCTGCTCGGCATCTACTCCGACCGCAAAGGTCGCAAAGCCGCGATGCAGATGATCATCCGCCTGATGACCGTGTCCATCGCCCTGATCGCGTTCGCGCCGAACCACGCCGCCATCGGCATGGGCGCGCCGTTGCTGATCGTGGTGGCGCGGATGCTTCAGGGTTTTGCCACGGGCGGTGAATACGCCAGCGCCACGGCGTTTCTGGTGGAGAGCGCGCCGGCCCATCGCAAGGGCCTGTACGGTTCCTGGCAACTGGTCGGGCAATGCCTGGCGGTGTTCAGCGGCGCGGCGATGGTGGCGCTGGTCACGCACCTGTTTTCCCCCGAGGCGCTGGACAGTTGGGGCTGGCGGATTCCGTTTGTGCTCGGCCTGTTGATCGGCCCGGTGGGCTTGTGGATTCGAAAGCACATGGAGGAACCGGAAGAGTTTCTCGAAGCGCGCAAGAAAGCCAAAGGCGCAGCCCCCGGCCTGTGGCAGGTGTTGCGCGAACATCGCCGCAGCCTGTTGGTGTCGATGGGCCTGGCGTGCGGGGCGACGGTGTCGTTTTACGTGGTGCTGGTGAACATGCCGACCTTCGCCCACAAGAACCTCGGTCTGCCGCTGGACCAGGTGTTGCTGGTGCAGATGCTTGCGGTGGGGTTGATGACCGTGGTGATTCCGTTCTCCGGCGCCCTGTCGGATCGCCTCGGTCGGCGGCCGGTGCTGATGGCCTTCACCCTGGCGTTTTTCGTCATGGTCTATCCGCTTTACGTGTGGGTGGCGGCGGCGCCTTCGATCGAGCGTTTGCTGGTGATGCAACTGCTGCTGTGCGCGGCGATTGGCGGATTCTTCGGCCCGGCCCCGACGGCATTGGCCGAGCAGTTCCCGATCGAAGTGCGCTCCACCGGCGTGTCCGTGGCCTACAACGTGGCGGTGATGGTGTTCGGTGGTTTTGCGCCGCTGATCGTCACCTGGCTGAGTAAAGTTCTGAACACCCCGGTGGCGCCGTCGTTCTATGTCTTGTTCGCTTGCCTGCTGACCCTGCTCGGTACTTACTGTTTGCAGGAGGCACCACGCGCGAAGAAATCCGTTGCGCTCAACCTGGGAGTGAAACCGTGAGTCCGTTAGCCATTGATCCGATTGTCGCCCTCGACGCCGATGCGCTGTCCCGGGCGATCCATGCCCGCAAGATGTCGTGCCGTGAGGTGATGCAGGCCTACCTGACGCACATTGATCGCTTCAATCCGGCGGTCAATGCGCTGGTTTCGCTGCGCCCGCAAGACGTGCTGCTGCGCGAGGCCGATGAATGCGATCGGCAACTGGATCGCGGCGAGTCCCGAGGCTGGATGCACGGCATGCCCCAGGCGATCAAGGACCTGGCGGCCACCGCCGGGTTGCGCACGACCCTCGGCTCGCCACTGTTCGCCAATCAAGTGCCGCAGCACGACGCGATCAGCGTGGCGCGGGTTCGCGACTGCGGCGCGATCATCATCGGCAAAAGCAACGTCCCGGAATTCGGCCTCGGTTCGCAGACCTACAACAGCGTGTTCGGCACCACTACCAACGCCTACGATCCGAGCCTGATCGCCGGCGGCAGCAGCGGCGGGGCCGCGGTGGCACTGGCCCTGCGCCTGCTGCCGGTGGCCGACGGCAGTGACATGATGGGCTCGCTGCGCAACCCGGCGGCGTTCAACAACGTGTTCGGTTTCCGCCCGTCCCAGGGCCGCGTGCCCCACGGGCCGATGCCGGAAGTGTTCGTCCAGCAACTGGCCACCGAAGGACCGATGGGGCGCACGGTCACCGACGTCGCGCGATTGCTCTCGACCCAGGCCGGCTACGATCCGCGCGTGCCGCTGTCGCTGGCTGATGAACCACGGGATTTCGGGCTGGATCTGCAACAGGACTGCAGCGGCCTGCGCCTCGGCTGGCTCGGCGATTACAACGGCTATCTGCCGATGGAAGACGGCGTGTTGAGCCTGTGCGAATCGGCGCTGGCGGATTTCAGTGCGCTGGGTTGCCACGTCGAGGCCTGTCAGCCGGACTTTTCCATGGAACGCCTGTGGCAGACCTGGCTCACCCACCGGCATTTTCTGGTGCAGGGCAGCCTCGGCGCGGCGTATGCCGATCCGCAAAAGCGGGCGTTGCTCAAACCCGAAGCGCAATGGGAAATCGAAGGCGGTTTGCGTCTGACTGCTGCCGAGGTTTATCAGGCGTCGGTCGCGCGCAGTGAGTGGTATCGCGCGTTGAGCGAGTTATTCGAGCGTTACGATTTCCTGCTGTTGCCCACCGCCCAAGTGTTCCCTTTTGATGCACAGCAAGCGTGGCCGCGAGTCGTCGGCGGGCAGACCATGGACACCTATCACCGCTGGATGGAGGTGGTGATCGGCCCGACGCTGGCGGGGCTGCCGAGCATCAGCGTGCCGGTCGGTTTCAACCTGGCCGGGCTGCCGATGGGCCTGCAAATCATCGGCCCCGCCCAGGCGGATCGGGCGGTGCTGCAACTGGCCTACGCCCATGAACAGCTGACCCGCTGGGTCGAACGGCGACCGCCGGCATGCCTGCAATCAGCCTGAGCGGCCCGCATCTTGCTGCACGAAGTGATCTTTCATCCGTATCCATGGAGGTCGAACACATGGGCAGCAAGGCAGACACTGGTAGCGTGCGCTCGGTCGAACGGGCGCTGGCCATCGTCGAGTTGCTCGGCGAGCATCAGGCGTTGGGGCTGGAAGAGTTGCACTACCTGACGACTCTGCCCAAGGCCACGGTGTCGCGGATGCTCGCGACCTTGCAGGAGCAGGGCTGGATCTATCGCGGCCTCAGCGATCGCCGCTACCGGTTGTGCGCCAAGCGACTGTTCGGTGACCGTCAGCAACGTTTCAAACGCCACCTGGTGGAAAGCGCCGCGCCGATGCTGCTGGAGCTGAGCGAGCGCACCGGGCTGGTGGCGGATCTGTCGTGCTTCGACGGCGAGCGGGTCGAAGTGATGGAAAGCGCGATTCCGCAAGTGCTGCGCAAGCGCTATCCGAACAACTGTCAGATCGTCGGCCATCACGCCAGCCTGTTTCATTCGGCCATGGGCCGCGCGTGCCTTGGCGAACTTGATAGCCGGGACGTGAAACGTCTGGCCGAACGCGAACAGTTGGCGGATGACGGTGTATTGCAGGCCACCGAACAAGCCTTGCATCAGGGCTTCGGCCAGCGCACCGAAGGTTATTGGGAATACCCGGTGCGCCTGCCGTTCCTGATTCGCGCGGTGGCCTTGCCGATTCGTGCGCAAGGGCGTCTGGTCGGCAGCATGGCGCTGCACTGGCCAATGGATCAGGCGCCGGTGGAACGGGTGCTGAGCCTGCACCTCAACAGCCTCGCGTCGACCATCGGCGAGGTGCAGCAGGCATTGGCCTGAGTGTTTGCACAGACTGACAGTTTGCAATAACGCCAAGGCCAGTTAAGGTTCGTGCACGTTTATCGTCCCCACGAGTCTTCAATGTTCAACCGTTCTCTGTGCAACGCCTTCGCCGGCCTGCTGCTGGGCGCCGCTGCGCTGCCGGTCCAGGCCAACTGGTATCTGGACGGCGAATCGTCGCGGCTGTCGTTCGTCAGCACGAAAAACGCCAACGTGTCCGAAGTACAGCGCTTTCT
Source organism: Pseudomonas sp. 22085 (assembly GCF_052045815.1). Taxonomy (NCBI): domain Bacteria; kingdom Pseudomonadati; phylum Pseudomonadota; class Gammaproteobacteria; order Pseudomonadales; family Pseudomonadaceae; genus Pseudomonas; species Pseudomonas sp. 22085. The sequence goes on along the minus strand of NZ_JBQEQA010000006.1, from coordinate 185,063 downwards.
GGTGCTGCACGGCAAGGTCGATCCCGATGGCCGCGCCGAAGTCGAAGTCGAGCTGGACTCGATCAACAGCGGCATCCCGCTGCGCGACGAGCGCATGCGCAAGGAGCTGTTCCAGATCGAGCAATTCCCCGAAGCGACCATCACCACCCAGATCGACCTGCGCCCGATCAACGATCTGGCCCCCGGCGCGCAGCTTGAATTGCGCCTGCCGCTGACCGTCAACCTGCACGGCAAACAGCACGAATACCCCGCCGAACTGCTTGCCACGCGCCTTGATGACCGACGCTTTCAAGTGGTGACGCTGGAGCCGCTGGTGATCAGCGCCGAGGATTTCGATCTGCTGCCGGGCCTGGAAAGCCTGCGCAACCTGGCCGGCCTGTCGGCCATCAGTCTGTCGGTGCCGGTGGGTGCGGTGCTGATCTTCACGGCGCGCTGACATGCGCGGCGCGGTGTTTCCGTGGCGTGATGGCAACCGCTTCGAGCTGTTGATCGACGGCCCGCAATTCTTCCCGCGCATGCTCGACGAGATTGCCCGCGCCCGTGAGCAGATCGAACTGGAGCTGTATCTGGTGGAAGCCGGTGCCTGTGCCGAAACCATCGTGCAGGCACTGGTGCTGGCGGCGGAGCGGGGCGTGCGGGTGCGTTGCCTGTTCGATGATTACGGCAGCCTCGCGTTTACCCTCACGCTGCGCCGGCGGCTGACTGGTGCCGGGGTCGAGCTGCGTTTTTACAACCGGCTGAACTGGCGGCGCTGGGTCGGCAATTTCTATCGCGATCATCGCAAGCTGTTGCTGGTCGACCAGCGTCTGGCGGTGGTCGGCGGCACCGGGGTCACCGATGAGTTCTGGACGCCGGGCCACGACACCAGCGAATGGCATGAGGTCATGGTGCAGATCACCGGCCCGCTGGTGCTCGACTGGCAGTTGTTGTTCGACCGCCAATGGATCGCCAACCGCCATCGCCGGGCGTGGCGGCCCAATGCGCATTTCGGCCTGCCACGACTGCCGCGCGTGCCGGACACGGGCGAGGGCATGGGCCGTGTGGCCTACGCCGACGCCCGCCAGCATCGGGACATTCTGCAATCGCTGTTCCGCGCCTTGAACAGTGGCCAAAAGCGTATCTGGCTGGCCACGCCGTACTTTCTGCCGACCTGGAAAATCCGCCGCTCCCTGCGCAAGGCTGCCGCTCGGGGGCTCGATGTGCGTCTGCTGCTGACCGGACCGCGCACCGATCACCCGTCGGTGCGTTATGCCGGGCACCGCTACTACCCGCGCCTGCTCAAGGCCGGGGTGAAAATCTACGAATACCAGCCGTGTTTCCTGCACCTGAAAATGGTGCTGGTGGACGACTGGGTGAGCATCGGCTCGTGCAATTTCGATCACTGGAATCTGCGCTTCAATCTTGAAGCGAATCTGGAAGCGCTGGATCCGTCACTGACGGCAGCGGTGGCGGCGAGTTTCGAGAAGGACTTCGGCCTGAGTCAGCAGGTGAGTCTGGAGGAATGGCGAAAACGGCCACTGTGGCGGCGGGTGAAGCAGCGGATCTGGGGCTGGGTGGATCGGGTGGTGGTCAACTTGCTCGACAGACGCGGCTAGTCGCAGTTGATCGTTCCCACGCAGAGCGTTGATCGTTCCCACGCTCCGCGTGGGAATGCAGCCCGGGACGCTCCGCGTCCCAAAGCGGACGCAGAGCGTCCATTGAGGCATTCCCACGCGGAGCGTGGGAACGATCGGTTAGCTTTAACAGTTACAGCAGTTCAAAGCTCTGCTGCGTCACGTCCTGGGAGTCCAGGCCGATCTGCACGTTGAACTTGCCAGGCTCGGCCGCGTACTTGAGCTGGGCGTTGTAGAACTTCAGGTCATCCTCGGTGATGGTGAAGTGCACAACCTTCTGCTCGCCGGCCTTGAGCATGATTTTCTGGAAGTTCTTCAGCTCCTTGACCGGACGGATCATCGAACCGGTGACGTCCTGGATGTACAGCTGCACCACGGTTTCGCCGTCACGCTTGCCGGTGTTCTTGACCGTGACACTGGCGTCGAGCTTGCCGGTGGCGTTCAGGGTGGTCGAGGACAGCGCCATGTCGCTCAGGCTGAAATCGGTGTAGCTCAGACCGAAACCGAACGGGAACAGGGGACCGGTGGTGTCATCGAAATACTGCGAGGTGTAGTTGCCCGGTTTGCCCGGCGTGAACGGCCGGCCAATGCTCAAGTGGTTGTAGTAGGTCGGGATCTGGCCCACGGAACGCGGGAAGGTCACCGGCAGCTTGCCCGACGGGTTGTAGTCGCCGAACAGCACGTCGGCGATGGCGTTGCCGCCTTCGGTGCCGCTGAACCAGGTTTCCAGAATCGCGTCAGCCTGTTCTTTCTCTTCGAGGATCGTCAGCGGACGGCCGTTCATCAGCACCAGCACCAACGGCTTGCCGGTGGCTTTCAGGGCACGGATCAGCTCACGCTGGTTTTCCGGGATGTTCAGGTCGGTGCGGCTCGACGATTCGTGAGACATGCCACGGGACTCGCCCACGGCCGCGACGACCACGTCAGCGTCTTTGGCGGCTTTCACCGCTTCGTCGATCAGCACGTTGGCCGGGCGCGGGTCATCGACCACTTCCGGGGCGTCGAAGTTGAGGAAATTCAGGTAATCGAGAACCTTCTTGTCGCTGGTGATGTTGGCGCCACGGGCGTAGATCAGGTTCGCCTTGTCGCCGATCACATTGCTCATGCCGTCGAACAGGGTCACCGATTGCGCCGGACGACCGGCGGCGGCCCAACTGCCCATCATGTCGATCGGGGCCTTGGCCAGCGGACCGACCAGCGCAACCTTCGCGGTTTTCTTCAGCGGCAGGGTTTCGTTCTGGTTCTTCAGCAACACCAGGCTGCGACGCGCCACTTCGCGGGCATCGGCGCGGTGCAGGCGACTGTCGGCGTAGGTGTCGGCCGGATCGTCTTCGGCCTTGCCGATGCGCAGGTACGGATCCTTGAACAGGCCCATGTCGTACTTGGCGGCGAGCACTTCACGCACCGCGTTGTCGATGTCTTTCTGCTCGATCTCGCCGGACTTGAGCAGCCCCGGCAGCTCTTTGCCGTACAGGGTGTCGTTCATGCTCATGTCGATGCCGGCCTTGATCGCCAGCTTCGCCGCTTCACGACCGTCGCGGGCCACGCCGTGCTTGATCAGTTCGAAAATCGCGCCGTGGTCGCTGACCGCCAGCCCCTTGAAGCCCCACTCCTTGCGCAGCAGGTCGTTCATCAGCCAGGTGTTGGCGGTGGCCGGGATGCCGTTGATCGAGTTCAGCGCCACCATCACGCCACCGGCGCCGGCATCAATTGCGGCGCGGTACGGTGGCAGGTAGTCCTGGTACATCTTTACCGGGCTCATGTCGACGGTGTTGTAGTCGCGACCGCCCTCGACCGCGCCGTACAGGGCGAAGTGCTTGACGCTGGCCATGATGCTGTCGGCCGCGCTCGGGGTCTCGCCCTGATAGGCCTTTACCATGACTTTGGCGATGCGTGAGGTCAGGTAGGTGTCTTCACCGAAACCTTCGGAGCTGCGGCCCCAGCGCGGGTCGCGGGAGATATCGACCATCGGCGCGAAGGTGATGTCGAGGCTGTCGGCGGCGGCTTCCTTGGCTGCAACGCGCCCGGACCGGCCAATGGCGTCCATGTCCCAGCTCGATGCCAGGGCCAGTGGAATCGGGAAAATCGTACGGTGACCGTGGATCACGTCGTACGCGAAAAACATCGGAATCTTCAGCCGGCTGCGCATGGCCGCGTCCTGCATCGGACGGTTTTCCGGGCGGGTGATCGAGTTGAAGGTGCCGCCGATGTTGCCGGCGGCAATCTCTTTGCGGATCAGCTCGCGGGGCATTTCCGGGCCGATGCTGATCAGGCGCAACTGGCCGATCTTCTCGTCGAGGGTCATTTGTTTCATCAGATGACTGATGAACGCGTCCTTGTTTTCCAGGGGGACCGGGGTCGTGGCGGCCAGTACTTGATGACTGGCCAGGCTGACGAACAGGCCCAGCAAACACAGCTTCTTCATGAATAGTTTTCTCAAGGGCCTAAACGGCGTTACAACACCGGCCAGCCAAAATGTAGGGAGCGACTATTGTTGTTCGGGTGCTGATTCAGAAAACGACAGCCGAATGTACGTCGAACGTCTCGGCGACATGATCGCGCAGGGCCTCTTTTTAGCCCATCGGCCCGCCGCAATCCAGTGGCGGGGCGATTATGCCGCAACCGCCGGCCAAGAATGTTTCGCGATTCATTATTCATGAAATATGTAAGGGAGCACCCGTCCGATGAATGTCAGTCCTGTCTACCGCTCGCGTTTGCAGGTCGCCACCCTGCTGGTGCTGGCCACGTTGTTGACCGCTTGCGGCATCAACAACATCCCGACCCTCGACGAACAGGCCAAGGCCGCCTGGGGCCAGGTGCAGAACCAGTACCAGCGGCGCGCCGACCTGATTCCCAATCTGGTGGAAACCGTGAAGGGCTACGCCAAGCATGAGGAAGAAACCCTGACCGCGGTGATCGAGGCCCGGGCCAAGGCAACGTCGATCCAGGTCGATGCCAGCACCCTCGACAACCCGGAAAAACTCAAGCAGTTCCAGCAGGCGCAGGATCAACTGACCGGTGCCTTGAGCCGGTTGATGGTGGTGTCCGAACGCTATCCGGACCTGAAGGCCAACCAGAACTTCCTCGCCCTGCAATCGCAACTCGAGGGCACGGAAAACCGCATCGCCGTGGCCCGTCGTGATTTCATTCTGGCGGTGCAGAAATACAACACCGAGATCCGCACCTTTCCTGGTCGCCTGTGGCACAGCGTGATGTACAGCGATCTGCCGATCCGTGAGACCTTCGAAGCCACCAGCCCCGGTGCGGACAAGGCCCCGGAAGTGAAGTTCTGAGCCGGGGATGCCCATGCGTGTGTTGAAGATGGGCCTGGTGCTGATGTTGTGGCTGTTCACCGTCAGCGCCCGGGCCGAAATGACCTTTCCGGCGCTGACCGGGCGGGTGGTAGACGACGCGCAGATGATCGAGCCGTCGGTGCGGGCGCAACTGAGCCAGCAGTTGCAGGCCCACGAACAGGCGACCGGCGAGCAGTTGGTGGTGGTGACGCTGCCGAACCTGCAAGGCGCCACCATCGAGGACTATGGCGTCGAACTCGGCCGGCACTGGGGCATCGGCCAGAAGGACAAAAACAACGGCGCGCTGTTGATCGTCGCCCGTGACGAGCGCAAATTGCGCATCGAAGTCGGCTACGGGCTGGAAGATCGCCTGACCGATGCCCAGAGTTCGGTGATCATCCATCAGGTGATCACGCCATCGTTCAAGGCCGGCAACTTCAGCAAGGGCATCAGCGACGGCGTGGCGGCGATGCTGGTGGTGCTGGGCGGCAATCCGCTGGACGAACCGTCCACGGTGTATGAGTCGGCTGGCGACCCCTCGGATGATTTCGTCTCGCGCCACCCGGCATTGTTCGTATTTCTGGTGATGTTGTTCATCCTGACTGTTTTTGTCTGCCAGATGCTCGGTATCCTTCCCGCCGGCCGGGGCGGCTCCGGAGGAGGGGGCGGCTTTGGTGGCGGAGGTTTTGGCGGCGGCGGCGGTGGAGGCGGGGGCTTCAGCGGCGGCGGTGGCAGTTTCGGCGGGGGCGGATCCTCCGGCGGCTGGTGATAACAATAATGAGCAGGCACTTCACGACATGGCATTACTGACTGAACACGAACAACGCAAGGTCGCCGAGGCCATCGCCCGGGTCGAGCGCGAGACCGACGCCGAACTGGTGACGGTGCTCGCGGCCCGCGCCGACGACTACGCGTACATCCCGCTGCTGTGGGCCAGCCTGCTGGCGCTGGTGGTGCCGGGGATCGTGCATTACCTGACGGGCTGGCTGACGATGCACAGCCTGTTGCTGGTGCAGTGGGTCAGTTTTGTCGTGCTGTGCCTGGTGTTTCGTCTGCCAAAGGTCACCACTCATCTGATCCCGCGCCACGTCCGCCACTGGCGTGCCTCGAACCTGGCGCGGCGGCAGTTTCTCGAACAGAACCTGCATCACACGGTGGGCAGCACTGGCATGCTGATTTTTGTCTGCGAGGCGGAGCGGTATGTGGAGATTCTGGTGGACGAAGGGATTTCCAGAAAGCTGGATAACAAGAGCTGGGATTCGATTGTCGCGGTGTTTACCGAGCAGGTGCGACAGGGGCAGACGTTGCAGGGCTTTGTCACCTGCATTGAAGCGTGCGGCGAGTTGCTCAAGGTGCATGTGCCGGTGACGCAGGTGAGGAATGAGTTGCCCAATCGCTTGGTGGTGTTGGGATAAGCCGTTCGGGAAATTAGCCGTGCCCTCGAACGCCATCCCCCCTAAACTAGCGGCCATTCCCGATTTGCCCGTCCGAGGCCGCTTTTTCCCATGTCCGTTACCGCTCCTTCCGCATCTGCCAGACCGGCGCCCGATCACCACGCCCGGTTCATCGAGCTGCTGCAAACCAGCCTCGAACAGAACGGCTTCATCAAACTGGTGCTGGCCAAGTACGTCGGCGAAGAAGCGGACCTGCAGCGGATCATCATCAAGCCGGTAACGGTCAAGGCGCAGCCGTGCCTGTCGTTCGTTTATCGCTACAAGACCCGCGACATTACCAAGAACCTGCCGTTGGACGAAGCGCTGGCGACGATTGCCGGGCTGCTGCCGGCGGCGTTCAAAAATGCGCATTTGCTGGCGCTGACTGATGAAGCCCAGCTCGAATACAGCAAAAAGGGCAAGAGCTCGCTGTTCATGAGCAAACCCCAGCAATTGCGCGAAGTGCCGTCCGCCGAGCACAACCGCGAGAAAAACCGCTTCCTCGATCTGAACCGACCGTTCCTCAAGGACCTGGGCGTGACCAACGCGCAACACGAGCTGATCCCGGCGATGTCGCGCAAGTGGAAGCAGATCAACAAGTTCATCGAGGTCTTCAGCCACGCGCTGACCTCGTCGCCGCTGGCTCTGGACAAACCGGTGCGGGTGGCGGATTTCGGTTCGGGCAAGGGTTACCTGACGTTCGCCATCCATGACTATTTGCGCAACACGTTGAAGGCTGAGGGCGAAGTCACCGGCGTCGAGCTGCGCGAAGAAATGGTCAATCTGTGCAACACCGCTGCCGCGAAACTGGAACATCCGGGGCTGGTGTTCAAATGCGGTGATGTGCGCAGCGTGGCGCCGAGCGAGCTGGACGTGATGATCGCCCTGCATGCCTGCGACATCGCCACCGATTACGCGATCCACACCGGCATCCGCTCCGGCGCCTCAATCATCATGTGCTCGCCGTGCTGCCACAAACAGATTCGCCTGCAGATCCAGAGCCCGGCGCTGCTCAAGCCGATGCTGCAATACGGCCTGCACCTGGGCCAGCAGGCGGAAATGGTCACCGACAGCTTGCGTGCGCTGTTCCTTGAAGCCTGCGGTTACGAGACCAAGGTGTTCGAGTTCATCTCGCTGGACCACACCAACAAGAACAAGATGATCCTCGCCGTAAAGCGCGCCGAGCCGGTGGACCCGACTCAGTTGCTGGTGAAGATTCAGGAGTTGAAGGCGTTCTACCAGATCAGCGAGCACTGCCTCGAAACCCTGCTGCTCGCTGACGGCCTGCTGAAGCTCAAGGCTTGAGCTGAACCCCCGCCGGTAACGTGCCCGGTTGAGCCGGGCGCACCGCGGTCTTGCGCCCGAGCATCACCGTCGCGATCACCCCGCAGGCGAACAGCCAGGTGATCGGCTCCACATGTTCCCCAAAGAACAGCGCGGAAAACGCGATGGTGAAGAAGATCTGCAACAGCTGGATCTGACTGACCCGGGCAATGCCCCCCATGGCCAGCCCGGCGTACCAGGCGAAGAAACCCAGGAACTGCGAAAACAGCGCGACGTAACCGAAGGCCCACCAGGTTTTCGCCGACACCGCGCCCTGATGCTGCAACGCCAGGTACAACACCGGACCGATCAGCAGCGGCGTCGACAGCACCAGCGCCCAGCAGATTACCTGCCAGCCGCCCATCTCCCGGGCCAGACGCCCGCCCTCGGCATAACCCAGACCGCCCACTGCAATCGCACCCAACATCAATAAATCCCCGGCCTGAATGCTGCCGGCGCCGGTGTACAACGCATAACCCAGCACCAGCGCACTGCCCAGCGCCGCACAGGCCCAGAAGGCTTTCGACGGACGTTCATGGGACAGCCACGCGGCATACAGCGCCACGCACAGCGGCTGCAAACCGTTGACCAGCGCACCGTGGGACGCCGGCAAGGTCTGCATGGCCCACGCCGACAGCACCGGGAAACCGAGAATCACCCCGGCAATCACCAGGCTCAGGCCTTTGACCTGCTTCCAGGTCGGCCACTTTTCCCGTCGCCACAACAACAGCGCCGCTGCCGGAATCGCCGCGAACAAGGCGCGGCCGAGGCCGTTGAGCAGCGGGTGCAGTTCCTGCACCACGATGCGGGTGAAAGGCAGGGTCAGACTGAAAATCACAACGCCGAGCAGGCCGAGGGCCATGCCGGTGTTTTCGCGCGAAGACATGAGGGCAAACCGATTCAAAGGTGGCAGGGAGGTGCCTTCATCTAGCCACAAACCACGGCAATCGGGCTGTTACAGCTGAGCGCAGAGTTATCCATACAGTTTGCGACGCCATCACGATCCTTGGACTACTGTGAATATTCCTGCGCATTCACCAGAGGAGTCCTGTCCATGGCCGCGAAAAAGATATTGATGCTGGTTGGCGATTACGTCGAAGACTACGAAGTGATGGTGCCGTTCCAGGCCCTGCAAATGGTCGGTCACACCGTGCATGCCGTGTGCCCGGACAAGGCCGCCGGCAAGACCGTGCGCACCGCGATCCATGACTTTGAAGGCGATCAGACCTACAGCGAGAAACCCGGTCACCAGTTCGCCCTGAACTTCGATTTCGCCAAGGTCGATGCCAAGGATTACGACGCACTGCTGGTGCCCGGCGGGCGTGCGCCGGAATACCTGCGGCTGAACGAAAAAGTCCTGGAACTGGTGCGTGCTTTCGACAAGGCTGGCAAGCCGATTGCCGCCGTCTGTCATGGCGCGCAACTGCTGGCGGCGGCGGGGATTCTTGAAGGTCGCGAGTGCAGTGCCTATCCGGCCTGTGCCCCGGAAGTGCGGCTGGCCGGCGGCACCTACATCGACATCCCGGTCACGGACGGCCATGTCCAGGGCAACCTGGCCACTGCGCCCGCCTGGCCGGCGCACCCGAAATGGCTGGCCGGTTTCCTGGGGTTGCTTGGAACCAAAATCACCCTGTGACACATCGATAAGGAGAAACACCATGTCCGGATGGTATGAGTTGAGCAAAAGCAGCAACGGCCAGTACAAGTTCGTGCTGAAAGCGGCGAATGCCGAAACCATTCTGACCAGCGAGCTGTACACCAGCCGCACGGCCGCCGAAAGCGGCATTGCCTCGGTGCAGACCAACAGCCCGCTGGACGAGCGCTACGAGAAAAAATCGACGAAGGACGGCCACCCCTACTTCAACCTCAAGGCAGCCAATCACCAGATCATCGGCAGCAGCGAATCCTATTCATCGGATGCGGCGTGTGCCAAAGGCATTGCAAGCGTCAAGGCCAACGGGCCGTCCAAGGTGATCAAGGACAAAACCCTGCCGGTGCTTTGAACCACCCATGACGTTCAGTCGCCAAATCCTTGGCGACTGAATTCTGGCTATGTGCCATCATTTCGCTTATCCTCCGCCGCCAATCCAAGGAAGGGGGTGTTGAGATGACTCTTTCGCGGAATTTTTGAACCACTGCCGCCAGAGTTTTCCCACTGATGATCCGCTTTTTCGTTGTCCTGACCCTGCTGCTTGGCTTGAGCGGCTGCTATAGCCTTTCCCCGACCCGAATCGATGATGAACTCGCACCGAGTGCCGATTCCGGCACAGCGTACCTGGTGGGTGTGGTCGGCATCTGGCCGAAAGCGGCCTATGCGGCCCAGGAACAGATGCTGCTGATCCGCAAGCGTGGCAGTGACGAATTCGCCAGCGCGCGCCTGCACAACGAGTTCTATGCCCGCACGGCACGGGACGTGCGCGAGACCGGCCGTGGTATCGGCACCCTGTTCGTGATGCCGCTCAAACCTGGACGCTACGAGATCTACAACGTGCGATTCGATCGCGGCAGATCGGTGTCCTGGAGCCGTGAAGACTTCACCATCGGCATGCAGCTCGAAGCGGGCAAGGCTTATTACATCGGTGACTTCCGCGCCGGCTGCGTGTCCCCCAGCGACAGCACCTGCCTGTTCCTGCACAGCGATCACCTCGAACGCGACGCCGCGCTGGTCCGCGCCGGGTATCCGCAAGTGCCCGGCCTGCAACGACTGGACATGCCGAACCTGTACACCGCCACACCGTTTATTCGTGAAGAGAACGGCACCAGCGCCTCCGTCTACAAAGCCATGCTCTCGGGGAAATTCTGATGCTCATCAAACGTCTGCTTCTGGGTTTGCTTCTGCTGCTCGGCGGTTGCCAGGCCACCCATTCGCTGAAGGCGCCGGACGTCGATTACAGCAGCCAGCAATTGCCGGCCATCAACGTCAGTGTGATCGGCATGCCAAGCTGGATGCTGCGTGACGAATTGCGTCGGCGTGGCACCTTTGAAGAAGTGAAGGCCGGTCGCAGCGAAGACGGCTACAACGTTTTAGTCATTGCCAACAGTGATGTCGGCGGGATTCAGCCGCAGATGCTTCTGAGCGCCTTCACTCTGTTTCTGGTGCCGGTGCCGGTGAGTTTCGACAGCACGGTGGTGTTCAGCCTCAGCCATGGCAAGCAGATACTGGGCGTGTACACCGTGAAGAACCACACCGAATCCTGGCGCGGCGCATTCAACGCCTCGGGCGGTCAGTTCGAACACATGCGCTTGATCAGCGACACGTTCATCGCGCAGATTCTCAAGGATCAGCCGTTCCACCGCGAAGCCATGAAACGCGCCGCCAGCCTCTGATCGACGGCCACAAACAATCCCGCCCGGGGTGAACCGGGCGGGATTTTTTTTCGTTTAGCGCAAGGTGTTCAGCAAGGCCTGCAATTGCGTACGCCCGGCCTCAGCCAGCGGGAACACCGGCAAACGCGGATCGCCGACTTCCAGATCGGTCAGGCGCAGACCGGCCTTGATCGTCGCCGGCAAGCCACCCTTGAGGATGAAGTCCAGCAGTGGCAACTGGCGGTAGAACAGCTCTCGCGCCTTGCCCAGATCCCCCGCCAGTGTGGCTTCGTACAAATCCAGATTGAGCTGCGGGATCAGGTTCGGTGCCGCCGTGCACCAACCTTTGGCCCCGGCAGCGAACGCCTCCAGCGCCAGTGGGTTGCAGCCGTTGTAGAACGGCACCCGGCCTTCGCCGAGCAGTTGCAGCTTGTGCATGCGCTGGATGTCGCCGGTGCTCTCCTTGACCATGGTCACGTTTTCCACGCCGTTGACGATGCGCAGGATCAGCTCCACCGACATGTCGGTGCCGCTGGTGGCCGGGTTGTTGTAGAGCATGATCGGCACGCCGATGCTGTCACCGATGGCGCGGTAGTGGGCGAGGATTTCCGCTTCGGTGAGCTTCCAGTAGGATGTCGGCAACACCATCACCACGTCGGCGCCGTGAGCTTCAGCGAAACGGGCGCGGCGTACCGCTTTGGCGGTGGTCAGGTCGGACACGCTGACCACGGTCGGTACGCGTTTGGCCACGTGCTTGATGCTGAACTCGGCGACCTGATCCCACTCCGCATCGCTCAGGTAGGCGCCTTCGCCGGTGCTGCCCAGTGGCGCAATGGCGTGGACGCCGCCGGCAATCAGACGGTCGATGGAGCGGCCGAGGGCCGGCAGGTCAACGCCTTCGCCGTTGGCGCCGAACGGGGTGATGGTGTAGCCGATGATGCCGTGAATATTGGACATGAGAGTGCTCCGCAAGGATGAAGTGTTCAGTTCAGGCAATCGGCGTGCTGACGCAGGTTCTGCCGGGCGTAGTAGTTGAAGGCCGCGGCGTGGCGTTTCGGTTTCGACACCCAGTCATGCGCCTCGCGACCCAGCTCGGGAATGATCGGCTTGATCGTCCCGGCGGCCATCGCCAGCAATTGCAGCTTGGCGGCGCGCTCGATCAATTGCGCGATGACACAGGCTTCCTCGATGGTCGTCCCGGTGGACAGCTGTCCGTGGTGGGAAAGCAGGATCGCCCGCTTGTCGCCCAACGCCCCGGCAATCAGTTCGCCTTCTTCGTTACCCACCGGCACACCCGGCCAGCCTTCGAGGAACGCACAATCGTCGTACAGCGGGCACAGGTCCATGTGGGAAATCTGCAGCGGCACTTCCAGCATCGACAGCGCGGCAATGTGCGTTGGGTGAGTGTGAATGATGCAGTTCACGTCCGGCCGGGCGCGGTACACCCAGCTGTGGAAACGGTTGGCCGGGTTGGCCATGCCGTGGCCTTCGAGCACTTCGAGGTCTTCGTTGACCAGCAGCAGATTACTCGCGGTGATTTCATCGAAACCCAGCCCCAGTTGCTGAGTGTAGTAAGTGCCCGGTTGCGGGCCACGGGCGGTGATCTGCCCGGCGAGGCCCGAATCGTGGCCGTTCTCGAAGAGGATCCGGCAGGTCAGGGCCAGCTTTTGCCGGTCTGTCCACGTATTATCCGCCAGGGTTTTTTGCATCTGGGTCAGCGCTTGCTTGACCAGTTCGTCTTTGGGTAGTGCTAATGTCTTCGCCATATCCGTGTCCTGTGGTGGTTGCCATGGATGACACTTAAGAGGCTATATGACACTTTGTGTCATTGGCAAGGACAAATCGTCTTTCCTTTGCTGGATTAATCGCTTCGCATGTCTATCCGTTTGAAATTATTGAGAAAAAAACTTGGCGTAACCCTTGAGGCGCTGGCCGAGAAATCCGGCATGACCAAGAGTTACCTGTCGAAGGTCGAGCGCGGGTTGAACACGCCGTCGATTGCCGCCGCGCTGAAACTGGCCAAGGCGCTGAATGTGAAAGTCGAGGAGCTGTTCTCCGAAGACAACGTCAGCCTCGACAGCTACAGCCTGGTGCGCAGCCACGAACGCCAGTCGCTGGCGGCCAACGACCACAGCCCCGGCTATGCGGTGCTGGCCCATCAGGTCAGCGAGCGCAGCCTGCTGCCGTTCATCATTTATCCGCCGAGCGAATTCACTGACAAGACCTTCAAGGAACATTTGGGCGAGGAGTTTCTGTTCGTCCACGAGGGCCGGGTCGAAGTCGACTTCGTGAACGAACGGGTGCTGCTGGAGCGGGGCGATGCGCTGCACTTCAATGCGCAGAAACCCCATCGCATCCGCTCAGTGGGCGAAGTGCAGGCGCAGTTGCTGGTGGTGGTGCACAGCAGCGAGGAGTGATCAGACCTCGACCGGTACCGACAGCTTCGGATGGCCCAGCGCATGGCTCTTGGAATCAAAGAACCGCAACTCGACGCCCGTGCCCTCGAACACCTTCGCGTAGTGGCGCTTCTGGTGCTGGATGAACGCCGCGCTGCGCGGGTAGATCGAGATCGCCACGGTCTTCGGTGTCGCCAGACGCAGAGCGCGCACGAGGTGGCTGTCCTGTTCGCCGAGGGCATGGCCGAAGATGCACAGGTTGTCGCCGTGTTCGAGTAACTGGTCGTAGCAGAACGACAGGTAATCGGAACTGCGGATGGTCTTGAGCTTGTCGGCGCTCGGCCCTTCGTTGACGAACAGCGGCACGTCGTCCAGCGTCTTGATCGTGTTGTTGATCGCGAAACTACCGAGCAGCGTGCCCTCGGTGGCGGTCAGTTTGCGCGCGGTGCCGTCTTGGTTGCGCACCAGATGCAGACCGCCGTGCAGGTACAGCAGACGCGGTTTTTCAGTGTGGCTTTCGCACAGATCGAAACTGGCGTCGGGGCCGTTGAACAGGTCGTCGATGACCTCGCCCTGATGTTGCAGGGCCCAGTAATTGAGCAGGTCGTAGTTGGTGGTGAACACCGTGCGATAACTTGCCAGCTCGCTGTTCAGGGTTGCCAGGGTCGACGCTTCGATCAGCCGCCACGGGATGTGTACCGCGTGCACGGTGTTGATCAGCGCTTCCTTGATCGCGTAGTAGCGGTTACGCGGCGCGGCCGAGCTGACGGCCAGCGCCTTGTTGACCCGACTGGTGGTTTTCAGCGCGCCGAGCACCTGCTCGAAACTGCGCGTCTGCAGCGCATCGAACACGCTCAGCTCCGACGGGCTCAGGGGCTTTTCTTCCGCTGTGCGGGCGTTTTCGAACAGCGAGTCGTAGCCGAAATCGTCCCACACCGCGCGACTGGCGCCGTTGCCCAGCAACAGACCGCTGAAGTCAGTGGTGGCGCGCAACGCGTTCCAGTCTTCGAGGGTGGCGTCGACATCCAGAAAATCGCTCATTGCAGGGCACGTCTCAAAACAAAGGGGCAGATGGACGGCGACTTTATCACGAGCGGGCATTGAGCCAGATCAACATCCGCCGTGACCGATCGGTCGATCCTTTGCGCACCCGCCGAATTGCAAGCATCGATTTGGCCCCAGCCAGGAGACGCGCCATGAGCAGCACCTTTTTCATTCCCGCGGTAAACATCATGGGCAGCGGCTGCCTCGATGAAGCCATGAATGCGATCCGCAACTACGGTTTTCGCAAGGCGCTGATTGTCACCGATGCCGGGCTGGCCAAGGCCGGCGTGGCGACGATGATCGCCGAGAAACTGGCGATGCAGGACATCGATTCGGTGGTCTTCGACGGCGCCAAACCCAATCCGAGCATCGCCAACGTTGAGTCAGGACTGGCGCTGCTCAAGGAGAGTCGCTGCGATTTCGTGGTGTCCCTCGGCGGCGGTTCGCCCCACGACTGCGCCAAGGGCATCGCCCTGTGCGCGACCAACGGCGGGCAGATCCGTGACTACGAAGGCGTCGATCAATCGACCAAGCCACAACTGCCGCTGATCGCTATCAACACCACCGCCGGCACCGCCAGCGAGATGACCCGGTTCTGCATCATCACCGACGAAACCCGCCACGTGAAAATGGCCATCGTCGACCGTAATGTCACGCCGCTGCTGTCGGTCAACGACCCGGCGCTGATGGTTGCCATGCCGAAAAGCCTGACTGCTGCCACCGGCATGGATGCGCTGACTCACGCGATCGAAGCCTACGTCTCTACCGCCGCCAACCCGATCACCGACGCCTGCGCACTCAAGGCCATGACGCTGATCAGCAACAACCTGCGCCTGGCCGTGCGCGACGGCAGCGACCTGGCGGCGCGGGAAAACATGGCGTATGCGCAGTTCCTCGCCGGCATGGCGTTCAACAATGCCTCCCTCGGTTACGTGCATGCGATGGCGCACCAGTTGGGCGGTTTCTATGACTTGCCCCACGGTGTTTGCAACGCGGTGCTGCTGCCCCATGTGCAGACGTTCAACGCACAGGTCTGTGCCGGTCGTCTGACCGATGTGGCCCACGCCATGGGCGCCGACATTCGTGGCTTCAGTCCGGAAGAGGGCGCCAAAGCCGCGATCGATGCGATTCGTTGCCTGGCCAGGGACGTGGAGATTCCCGGTGGCCTGCGTGATCTCGGCGCCAAATGCACCGACATCCCGGTGCTCGCCGCCAACGCCCTGAAAGACGCCTGCGGCTTCACCAATCCGCGAGTGGCGGATCAGCGGCAGATCGAGGAGATTTTTCGCAGCGCGTTTTAAGCGGGCAGGCGAACGGGCGTAAACCTCGTACAGAGCACCGCGCCAAATGCCAGAACGCAGCACAGCATCGATAGCGGCCACGCCTGCGGACCAGCGAGCAGGCTGGCCATCGCGCCGATCAGTGCAGCCATCAATTGGTGGATGAAACCGCTCAGGGCCATCGCGTAAGCGCCGGCAATCGGCGCTCCATCGTTGGCCCGTGACAGGCTGATGGGATAGTTCAGCGACTGACCGAACACGGCGACGCAGTAAGGAAACCAAAGCAGCCAGGCCATCGAGCTGGCCAACAGGCTGCCAGCCAGCATCACGCCAGTGCCTGCCATCACCAACCCGACCCCCAGTGTCATCAGCCGGTGCTGACCGGTACGCAGCACAAAGCGATTGACCGCCAGCGCCGCCAGAAAATACGCCGCACTGATCGGCCAGCCCAACAGCCCGTATTCGGTCGTCGACCAGTTGAACGGGCCTTGCAGAATCAACGGCGCAGCGCTGTTGAACGCGATGATCACGCCATAACCCAGACCGCCCGCAAGCGCCGGCAGCAGAAACGCCCGATGGATCAGGATCGTTCGATAGACCTCCCAGGGCGAAGCGGTTGTGGGCGCTTCGATGAGTTTCGGGAAACTAAGGCGCGAGACTATCGCGGCCATCAACAGGCTGACCGCGCCCAGCAGATAAAAGATCGCCTGCCAGCCCAGCGTCACCTGAATGAGCGAACCGGCGTATTGCCCGATCCCGAGCGCGACAACGAACGAAATCGAAATCCACGACAACGCCTTCGCCAGCAGATCCCCCCGAAAGCTGTCACGAATCAGCACCCGCGCCATCACCGAAATGCCGCTGGCGCCGATCCCCTGAAGCAGTCGCAGCAACAGGAACGATTCCAGCCTCGCACCCTGCGGCAGTGCCAGATTCGCCAGGCCATAAATTCCCAGCGCCGCGAGCAGCACCGGTTTGCGGCCGATGCGCTGCGCCAGACTGCCCCAGAGCAGCATCGGCAGCGCCATGCCGATCAGGTACAGCGACAACCCCCAGGCCACCTGTGTTGCATCGACGTGCAAGTGCCCGGCGATCTGCGGCAACGCCGGCAGGTAAATGCTCATGCCCAACTGGGCGAGGAACACGGTGGAGCAGGTGATGAGCAGGATAAGTCCGGGGTTCATGAGTCGTCCGTGGGGGCAGAGATGTTCGCTTTCGGTCAGTAAAAAACCAAGCGAATGATACGTCAGGCCATAATCGGCTGTGTCCGGTAGTGCTGTGTGCCTTTTCAATTTTTCCTGTAAGCGTTGCCAGTGTTGAATGCAAGGCAATTGAGTGTCTGCACGGGGCGCAACCCGGCTATCCTGCCGGATCAACGAACCCACGTTATCGAGCTTGCCATGCTGCAAAAAAGCCTGATCCGCCGCCTCGACCTGATCACCCTGCAATTGTTCGTCGCTGTCCACGAGGAAGGCACGTTGACCCGTGCCGCCTCCCGCGAGGCGATTGCCGTGTCGGCGGCGAGCAAGCGTTTGATGGAACTGGAGGAAGCGCTGGGCATCAGCCTGTTCGTGCGCCAGGCCAAGGGCATGACCCTGACCCCGGCCGGCGAAACCCTGTTGCACCACGCTCGGCAGATGTTGTTCAACGTCGAGAAAATGGGCCTCGAACTGGGCGAGCACAGCCACGGTGTGCGCGGCTATGTGCGGATGCTGGCGAACCTGTCGGCGATCATTCAGTTTCTCCCCGAAGACCTGCGCGATTTCACTGCGCAACAGCCGCAGGTCAAGACCGATCTGGAAGAGCGGCCCAGCGCCGGCGTGGTTCAGGGCGTGCTCGATGGCGTGGCGGATCTGGGTATCTGTTCCAGCGACAGCGACATCAAAGGCCTGCACAGCGTGCGCTATCGCCGGGACAAACTGGTGGTGGTGATGCTGCCCGAGCATCCGTTGGCGGTGCGCGAATCCGTCGCGTTCAGTGAAACCCTCGACAGCGATTACGTCGGTCTGCACGCCGCCAGTTCGATCAATATGCGCACCCACGCTGCCGCGCGGCAGGCCGGCAAGGTGTTGCGCATCCGCATTCATGTGCCGGGCTTCGATGCCGTGTGCCGGATGGTGCAGGCCAACATGGGCATCGGCATCCTGCCGCAGCGGGCTTATGAGTTGTTCGGCCGGGCGCTGGGGTTGCAGGCGGTGCCGCTGACCGATGGCTGGTCGGATCGTGACTTGCTCGTGGTGGTGCGTGACCAGGCCGGGCTGTCGCCGGTGAGCCGGATCCTGTTCGAGCATTTGCGCGCAGCCAGTTGAGCGTTCGCGTTTGGCGAACGGCCGTTGCCGAGTGACGGCTGGATCGCAGCCATGACGTTCCTCTAGCCTTGGCCGCAATTCCAAGAACAAGAGGTACCCCGCGATGACTGCCCCTTTGAGTGCGATCAAAGTGATCGAAATCGGCACCCTGATCGCTGCGCCGTTTGCCGCGCGCATGCTTGCCGAATTCGGCGCCGAAGTGATCAAGATCGAAGCCATGGGTCAGGGCGACCCGCTGCGCAAATGGCGCAAGCTGCACGAAGGAACGTCGCTGTGGTGGTACCTGCAATCGCGCAACAAGAAATCCTTGGCGCTCAATCTGAAATCCGCCGAAGGCATCGAGCTGGTCAAGCAACTGGCGCGCGATGCCGACGTGATCATCGAAAACCTGCGCCCCGGCGCCCTGGAAAAACTCGGCCTGGGCTGGGACGTGCTGCACGCCCTGAACCCCAACCTGACCCTGGTGCGCATTTCCGGCTACGGCCAGACCGGCCCTTACCGTGACCGCCCCGGCTTCGGTGCGATCGGCGAGGCCATGGGCGGCATTCGCTACACCACCGGCACCCCCGGTTCGCCCCCGGCGCGGGTCGGCGTCAGCCTCGGCGATTCGCTGGCTTCACTGCACGCGGTGATCGGTGCACTGATGTCGCTGCTGCGGGTCAAGACCGGGCAGGGCGGCGGGCAGGTTGTCGATGTGTCGCTGGCCGAAAGCGTGTTCAACGTCATGGAAAGCCTGGTGCCGGAATACGACATGCTCGGCCATGTCCGCGAACGCAGTGGCGGCGCGTTGCCGGGCATCGCACCTTCCAATACTTACCTCACGGCTGACGGCGCCTACGTTGTGATCGCCGGCAACAGCGACCCGATCTACAAGCGCCTGATGCAGGTCATCGGTCGGGATGATCTGGCCGAAGCCGAAGAATTCGCCCACAACGACGGTCGTGCCGCAAAGAGCGGTCTGCTCGACGCTGCCATCACCCACTGGACGAGCAGCCTGCCGATCAATGACGTACTGGCGGCGCTGGAAGCCGCCGAAGTGCCGGCCGGCCGCATCTACTCGGTGGCCGACATCGTTGCCGATCCGCACTATCAGGCCCGGGACATGTTGCTTGACGCCGCGTTGCCCGGCGGGGCGACCGTGAAGATGCCGGGCATCGTGCCCAAACTCTCGGAAACCCCCGGTGGTGTGAACTGGTCGGGCCCCGGCCTCGGTCAGCACACCGATGGCATCCTCGCCGGTCTCGGCCTGACCGCTTCTGACATCGAACGCCTGAAAAACCAGGGGGTGGTGCAATGATCAGCGATTACTCGCAGACCCTGATCGTCCAGGAAGTCTCGCCCCGGGACGGCTTGCAGATCGAGCCGACCTGGGTCGAGACCCAAGACAAGATCGCCCTGATCGATCAACTGTCCCGGGCAGGATTCAGCCGCATCGAAGCCGGCTCGTTTGTCTCGCCGAAAGCGATCCCGGCCCTGCGCGATGGCGAGCAGGTGTTCAAGGGCATCCAGCGTCAGCCGGGGGTGATTTACGTCGCGCTGATTCCCAACCTCAAGGGTGCGCAACGGGCACTGGAGGCTGGCGCCGATGAACTGAACCTGGTGATGTCCGCCAGCCAGACTCACAACCTGGCGAACATGCGCATGCGGTGCGAAGCCTCGCTGGCGGCGTTTGGCGAGATCGTGAGCTTCGCCAGCGGCTCGGGCGTGCGGCTCAACGGCAGTATCGCGACGACGTTTGGTTGTCCGTTTGAGGGCAGGATCGACGAAGATCGCGTGCTGCAAATCGTCGAGGCCTATCAACAGCTCGGCATTCAGGGCATCTCCCTGGCCGACACCACCGGCATGGCCAACCCGCGACAGGTCGACCGACTGGTGCGGCGGTTGTTGCAGCGGGTTTCGGCGGCGGATCTGACTCTGCACTTTCACAACACCCGAGGCCTGGGATTGTGCAACGTGCTGGCGGCTTACGAAGCGGGCGCCCGGCGTTTCGACGCGGCGCTGGGCGGGCTCGGCGGTTGCCCGTTTGCGCCCGGTGCCTCGGGCAACATCTGCACCGAAGACCTGGTCAACCTCTGCGATGAAGTCGGCATTCACACCGGCATCGATCTGCCGGTGCTGCTGAAACTGTCCCGTGGCTTGCCCGCGCTGCTGGGCCACGAAGTGCCGGGGCAACTGGCCAAGGCCGGACGCAATTGCGATCTGCACCCGATCCCCACCTGATGTCACACGCTCACTGACTTACCCCCAACCAGACAACAAAAACAATCGGACGCCCACCGGCAGTCCGCCTGGAGAAAAAACTATGAGCCTCAATGTAATGGAGGCGGGCGCAAGCTCGTCCGTCGATCACGATGCCGAAAAAGCCCTGGTCAGCAAGGTCGCCTGGCGCCTGATGCCGTTGATCATGGTCTGCTACCTGTTCGCCTTCTTCGACCGCATCAACATCAGCTTCGCCAAGTTCCAGTTGCAGGCCGACCTGAGCCTGAGCGACACCGCTTACGGTCTCGGTGCCGGTCTGTTCGTGGTCGGTTACGTGCTGTTCGAAGTACCGAGCAACATGATGCTGTACAAGGTTGGCGCGCGGCGCTGGATCGCCCGGATCATGATGTCCTGGGGCGTGGCGACGGCGTTGATGGTGTTCGTCAACAGCGAATGGCAGTTCTACGTGCTGCGCTTTCTGATCGGCGCGATGGAGGCCGGTTTCGCCCCCGGCGTGCTGTATTACCTGACGCTGTGGTTCCCGCAGCACTTCCGTGGCCGCATCACCTCAATGCTGTTTCTGGCCTCGGCG
This sequence comes from Pseudomonas sp. 22085, assembly GCF_052045815.1. Lineage (NCBI taxonomy): Bacteria > Pseudomonadati > Pseudomonadota > Gammaproteobacteria > Pseudomonadales > Pseudomonadaceae > Pseudomonas > Pseudomonas sp. 22085. Next base: position 164,275 of record NZ_JBQEQA010000006.1, on the reverse strand, counting down.
TTTGCCGGGCTGGTCGGTGCGCCGTTCTCCGGACTGGTGCTGGAACACCTTGATGGCGTGTTGCAGATGCGCGGCTGGCACTGGTTGTTTCTGCTCGGTGGCGTGCCCTGTGTCGGCCTCGGGTTTTTGGTACTGACCTTGCTCAAGGACCGCATCGAGGACGCTCACTGGCTGACCCCGGAAGAGAAAAAACTGCTGGCCAGCCGCATCGCCCATCACGAACCGCACAAGAGCGGCGGCTCGTTGCTGGCGGCGCTGAAGATTCCGGGTTTCCTGACTTTGGGGCTGATCTACTTCCTGATCCAGGTCGCGTCCTACGGCCTGAATTTCTGGGCTCCGCAACTGATCCGCAGTGCCGGCACCGAAAGCCCGGTGATGATCGGCCTGCTGACCTCGATCCCCTACATTTGTGGTGCGATCAGCATGGTGGTGATCGGTCGTCTGTCCGATGCTACCGGTGAGCGGCGCAAGTTTGTCGCGGGGCTGGTGATCGTCGGCGCCATCGGCTTTTTCAGCGCGGGGATTTTTGCCAGCCACACCACGTTTTTGATCGTCGCTCTTGGCTTGTTGGGTGCCGGGATCATTGCGTCGATTCCGAGCTTCTGGACCTTGCCACCGAAACTGCTGGCGGGTGCCGGGGCCGGTGCGGCGGGCGGGATTGCGGTGATCAATACACTGGGGCAGTTCGGCGGCATCGTCAGTCCGGTGATGGTCGGCCGAATCAAGGACCTGACTGGCAGTACCACACCGGCACTGTATGTCATCGGTGTGGCGGCACTGATCGCGGCGGCGTTGCTGCTGTGGGGGCTGCCGCAGAAATTGCGCACACTCGACAAGTACTGAGTTTCCGGGCTGGTCGTTCCGATCACGCGAACGATCAGCCCGCCGGTGCCAAGGACCTGGCGGCCGAGTCACCAAACTGGATCAGCACCACTCCCGCCATCAACAACAGCGCTCCGAACAGGCGCGGCAACGTCAGATGTTTCTCTACCAGCCCGAACAGGCCGAAGTGATCCAGCACGATTGACGTGATCATTTGCCCGGCCAGGGCCAGCGCCAGAAATCCCGAAGCCCCCAGCTTCGGCAGCAACACCACCGCCAATGCGACGAAGCACACTCCGAACGCGCCGCCGGTCCACATCCACAGCGGCAGCTTGCTGGCGAGGGCCAGTGACGGCAACGGCAGGCGCAGGGCGACAATCACCGGCAACAAAACCAGCACGCTCACCACCAGCGAGGTGAACGTCGCCCACAGCGGATGCCCCAACCCCCGCGCCAGGTTGATATTGATCGCACTCTGAAACGGAACCACCGCCCCGGCAAATACTGCCAACAGCAGCAAACCGACCCACTGCATCGTTCCCATGATCGTTCTCCGGCAAGGTTTTGCTGGACTCTAGAGTATTCGTCGCGCAGATTTAAATTCTGTTTTGGTATTCGGAACATGCATCGAATGAATGATTTGCGCCGCATCGACCTCAACCTCCTGGTGATCCTCGACGCCTTGCTCGGCGAACAACACGTGACCCGCGCCGCTGAGCGCCTGCACCTGAGTCAACCGGCGGTCAGCCACGCGTTGGCGCGTCTGCGTGACTTGCTCGGTGATCCGTTGCTGGTGCGTGCAGGTTCGGGGCTGGTGCCCACCGCGCGTGCGCTGGAGCTGGCGGCGCCGCTGGCTGAAACCCTGGCCCAAGTACAATCGCTGCTGGCGCCGAACACCTTTGATCCGGCCAGCGCCCGTCGGACCTTTCGTCTCGCGATGTCGGACTACGGCGCGGCGCTCATCCTGCCCGGGCTGATTCGCACGTTGCGCGCAGAAGCACCGGGCATCGACCTGCAAATCAGCCACGCCAGCCGCGAAGGCATGGTCGAAGGCCTGCTCAACGGCGACATCGACCTTGCTGCCGGCGTGCTCCCCGAATTGCCCGGCGAACTGCGCAGCACGCCGTTGTTCGAAGAGCGCTACGTCTGCCTCCTGGATCGTCAGAGCCTTCCCGCCGGAGGTGTTCTCGACTTGCCAACCTATCTCTCCCGTCCCCATGTCTTGCTGGAAATGCGCGGCAGCGGCACCCCGGAAATCGAACGCACCCTGACCGCCCTGCGTGAACGCCGCCGCGTCGCCATCAGCCTGCCGCACTGGAGCGTTGCGCCGCGGTTCATCAGCGGCACGGATCTGATCCTGACCGTGGCTTCGCGGGCGTTGAATGAGGTGGATGACGAATCGCTGATCGTCATGCCGCCGCCGTTTGAAATTGCACCGTTCACGTTTGTCTCGGCGTGGCACAAGCGGCGGGGCGGGGACCAGGCGTTGAACTGGTTGAATCGGCGGATTGAGCAGGGGATAGTGCGCGGCTGAAAAACATCAAGGAGCGGGGCGTGACGGTGAAGTCTGGGGGCGTGTCATGGTGCTGACACCCCTTCGCTACGACGGAAAATCTTACGTCCTGCCTAAAGGTTTCAAAGCCATCGAGTGATACAGAGCCAACGCGACTTAATTCAAGGAAGAACAATGTTTACCCCAACCCGACTTCTTATCGTCCTCGGCTTCCTGGCCGTAACCACTCAGGCCCACGCCGCCTGTGAGATCAAGAAATTCGACGGTCACTCCCTGTCACGCTGCAAAGTGTGGCCGGCCTTCCCGGACAAGGCGATCTCGGCAAAATCTACCTTCGTGTCCGACTCCGAAGGTGATCACGACGGCGTTTTCGATCTTGAGTTGTCGCTCCTCAACGCCGCGAATGCCAAGCCTTTGGCGAGTTACGTCAAGCCTGGAGCCTATAACTCCGACGCGATCCGCTTCGATGACTTGAAGATCGATACCGCGCGATACCGCCTGGCGTCGGACGTTCGTGCCTTTGGCCTGCGTTCGGATTTCGCCGACCGTCTCTCAAGAGCCAACCCCTACGCGAAAACCGATTTGGCGCTGTATGTGCGCGAAGGCAGCAAGTTGCGACCGGTGCTGGAAGGTCTGGTCATTCGGAAAGAATTTGGCGAGGGTAGCGGGGAGTGCGAAACCAAGGACACGAAAATCCTCAGGACAGTGGAAATCGGCTCGTCCAGCCATAACGGGTTCGCTGATCTGATCGTCTCCTCAAGTGGTGTGGTGTACACCTCGACCCAGTCAGGCAAAGAGTGCGTTTCCAAAACCACCGACCTGACCAAAACCCAAATCACCCTGACCTACGACGGCAAGCAATACCTCATCCCCGAAGACCTCCGAGGTTACTGACCCGATGCTCACCGGCCTCAACCACCTGACCCTCGCCGTCACTGACCTGGACCGCAGCCTCTCGTTCTACCGTGACTTGCTGAAGCTGCGGGTCGAGGCCACTTGGGACGCCGGTGCCTATCTGTCGCTCCCGGGCCTGTGGTTGTGCCTGTCCCTCGATCCGAAGCGCCATCCCGAGCCCGCCGCCGACTACACCCACTACGCCTTCAGCATTGGCGCGGCGGATTTCCCGCTGTTCGTGCAACTGCTTCGCGCCGCCAACGTGCAGGAATGGCGCGACAACCTTAGCGAAGGCGCGTCGTTCTACTTCCTCGACCCGGACGGTCACAAGCTCGAAGCCCACGTCGGCGATCTGGCCTCGCGACTGGCCGCGTGTCGGCAAAAGCCCTACGCGGGCATGGGTTTTTTCAACGAGCCGTGATCATCCGTTAATCGCTGATATAGACTGGCGGCCACGTTTTCCGGGACTTGCAGGTTTTCCATGACTCCATCGTTGCTAATGGCCGTGCTGGCTTCGGGTTTCATTTACGGCATCACGCCGGGGCCGGGTGTGCTGGCGGTGTTCGGCATTGGCGCTGCACATGGGCGGCGGGCCGGCGCGGGATTCCTGTGTGGGCATTTGCTGGGCGATGTGATCTGGTGCAGCACCGCGCTGATCGCGATTGTCGGCGCCCGGAAAATCGGCAGTACCGCGTTCGATGTGCTCGGTGTGCTCAGCGGCCTGTACCTGTTCTGGCTCGGCTGGCGTGCAGTGCGGGCCAAACGCAGTAACGGCGAGCAGCCCCAGGGCGCGGCGCGTCAGCCGTTCTGGCACGGCATCCTGTTCGGCCTGACCAACCCCAAGGCCTACCCGGTGGCGGTGGCGACCTTTACTGCGTTGCTGTCGAGCCGCGCCGAACTGCTCAACTGGTCGATGTTGCCGATGCTGATCGCCTTGAGTTTCCTCGGCGGATTGCTCGCCTACGCTATCCTCATTGGCATCGTCGGGGCGCGCCAGGTGCGTACGTTGTACCAGCGCCATGAACTGGCGATCACCCGGTTGTGCGGGATCATGTTCATCGGTTTTGCCATCAACGCGCTGGTGCATGCGCTGCCGGGGCTGATACCGAACAAGGCTTGAAAACATTCGCTGGGATGCGAGGTCGAGGTCATGGATGGTTGAACAGTGCTGCATTGCCCGGACACCCACGCTGAACCATGGAAAGCCGAAATTCCGCGCCGTTGGCGAGTTACATCGATCTGCTGCTGGATGCCGTTTGCGCGGTCGACAAGCAAGGTCGCTTCGTTTTTGTCAGTGCGGCCTGCGAGCGGATTCTCGGCTACACGCCTGACGAACTGATCGGCCAGTCGATGATCGACTACGTCTACCCGGCCGACCGTGAGCGCACCCTGGCCGCCGCGAGCGACATCATGGGCGGCGAGCCCAAGCACAATTTCGAAAACCGCTACGTGCGCAAGGACGGCAGCGTCGTGCACATCCTGTGGTCGGCGCGCTGGTCGGAAGTCGATCAACTGCGCATCGCCGTGGCCCGGGACATCACCGAACGCAAACTCGCAGAATCCCGTCAGGCGGCGTTGTACGCGATCTCCGAAGCGGCGCACGCGGCGGAGGATCTGCTGGCGCTGTTCAAGCGCATCCACCTGATCATCGGCGAGTGGCTGCCGGCGCTGAACTTCTCCGTGGCGCTGTACGACGAACATTGCGCGCAGCTGAATTTTCCCTATCACGTCGACGATGACGAGTTGCAACCGGAACAACCCGGCACCGTCACCGGGCGCCTGTGTGCGGAAGTGATCCGCAGCCGCCAGCCAATCCTCCTGACCCCGGATTGCCCTCACGCGCCGCCGGAGTTCGCCGCGCTGGTGGCCGGCCAGCAATCGCCGTGCTGGCTGGGCGTGCCGCTGAGTTCGAAAGACCGCACCATCGGCGCGCTGATCGTCAAAAGCCTGGCCGGCGGCGAGCGTTACACCGAGCGCGACAAGGAACTGCTGCAATACGTCTGCGCCCAGGTCGCCACTGCCATCGAACGCCAGCAACTGCACGCCCGTCTTCGACGCATGGCGCAGTATGACCAACTGACCCAGTTGCCCAACCGCGAACTGCTGCGCGACCGGCTCAAGGCTGCGCTGAACCATGCGCGGGAACGGGCGGGGCACATGGCGCTGCTATACGTAGATCTGGATCGTTTCAAACAGGTCAACGACACCTTTGGCCATGGGGTCGGCGACATGCTGTTGCAGGCGGTGGCCAACCGGCTCAAGGGCTGCGTGCGCGAGACCGACACGGTGGCGCGGATCGGCGGCGACGAGTTCGTGGTGCTGTTGCACAGCGTCCACGCCGCCGCCGATGCCGACAGTGTCGCGGAAAAAATCCGACAGGTACTGGTGCAACCCATGCGCCTGGACGGGCACAACCTGCACATCGAGCCGAGCATCGGCGTGGCCCGTTACCCCGAGCATGGCGATGAGGAACAGCAACTGTTTCGTCACGCCGATCAAGTGATGTACGCCGCCAAACGGCAGAATCATAAAAGGCTGGACAGCTGATCGGCGGGTCACCGTTCGTCGCGGCGACGGCAACTTTTCTAAACCTTTGTCAGTCAGGAAATTCTCAATCTAGGCGGGCACCTGCTCGCTTACGATCAATGCCAAGAGGTAGAGAATCATGCCTAACTCAAGAAACTCGAACTCGGGAAACTTCGCCAACGATCGAACGAAGGCGTCTGAAGCCGGTCGCAAAGGTGGGAAAACCACCACCACGACGGTCGACAAAGAGCCTAAAACCGACATGGGCCGCAAGCCTGCTCAGAAATCGAAGTAGTCGGCGAAGGTTGTTTTGATTGAGAGGCGGGGGCGCAAGCTCCCGCTTGAATCTGCACAGAAGGAGGGCGCGACCATGAGCCGGATGGCCACCCGAGTACGCCACATCAGTTTTGTCAGCCTGTTGGGGTTGTTCGCCAGCAGCGCGTTTGCCCAGTCGCCCGCCGACTTCATCAACGAAGCCTCGGCCAAAGGCATGGCCGACATCGAGGCCAGTCGTCTGGCGCACAGCAAGGCCGAGTCCAAAGAAGTCAAGGACTACACCATCCAGGTCATCAACGACCGCACCACCGCCAATCAGCATCTGGCGAAAATCGCCAAGAAACTGGACCTGCCGGTTGCACCCCGCGAAGAAGTCGCCGACAAGGCCAAGACTTTGATGCCGGAGGTCAAAGAGGGCGCCAGCTTCGATCAGGCCTACGCCGCCAGCCAGGTCAAAGCCACGGAAGAGGCCATTCAGCAGATCCAGCAGGAGGCTCAGACCACCGACGTGCCGGAGATCAAGGCGTTTGCCGACGAGACACTGCCAAAACTGCAGAGTCATCTGGAAATGGCCCGAGCCCTTCAGGCCAGTCGCTGAATCGGCAGCAATGAAAACGGCGCTTTTTTAGCGCCGTTTTTTTTGCCTGTCAGCATTCATTCAGATCCTGCTTCGGCTTGCTCTTGTCCCCCAGACCTTCCAGGTCAAACACCTCGTTCTCGCCCATCGCCCGGTAATGCCGACGCAACGCTTCCAGCTGCTTGAGATCCAGCGACTCCAGCCCGAGCATCGCGTTCTGCGCCTCCTTGTTCACCCGCAGCAGTTCATCGAGTTTCAAATGCAGGATGTCGGTGTCGCGGTTCTGGGTGTTCTGGATCAGGAACACCATCAGGAACGTGATGATCGTGGTCGAGGTGTTGATGATCAGTTGCCAGGTGTCGTTGTAATCGAAAATCGGCCCGCTCAACCCCCAGAGCCCGATCAGAATCAACGCCCCCATGAACGTCTTGGGGCTGCCGGCCCAGAGGGCGAGCGTCTGGGAGATCTTTGCGAATTTCATGGCTGTGTTCCTTGTGGGGGCGCTTGAAATTCAGACATCGGAGGGGGGCGGAAAATTCTACTTACAGAGACTTGCTGTCTTTGAAACTTGATTGTTCCAGGTCACGGTTTTGAACGCTTTTGGAAGTGGGAACTTTCTTTGTGTGGGTTTGCGTCTAGGATCAAATGGCAGTCAATTTGCCAGCATGCGAGTGCACGGATAGAAACCCAGTCAGAGGCCGCTCATGGAATTCTTCGAAAAGTTAACCAGTCTTGCCGCCAAAGTCCGGTTGCAGAGCGCTGCAATCCAGACAGAAGAGGCGACAAAAAACGCGTTTGTCATGCCCTTCATCAGTACTGTTCTGGGTTACGACGTATTCGACCCGACAGAGGTGACGCCGGAATTTGTTTGCGATATCGGCACGAAGAAGGGCGAAAAAATCGATTACGCCATCATGAAAGAGGGCGAAGTGCAGATCCTCATCGAGTGCAAGAAAATCGGCGAGCCACTGCACATCAATCACGCCTCGCAGCTGTTCCGTTATTTCCACGTAACCAGCGCTCGAATCTCCATCCTCACCAACGGCCAGGTCTACAAGTTCTTCACTGACCTGGATGCGCCGAACAAGATGGATGAAAAACCCTTCCTTGAACTGGACCTTCTGGACATTGATGAATATTCGGTGCCAGAACTTATCAAGCTCACCAAGTCTGCGTTCGACGTTGATTCGATCATCAACGCGGCGGGTGAGCTGAAGTACGTAAGCCAGATCAAAAAAGTTATCGCCTCGCAAGTCAGCAAGCCGGATGACGATTTCGTCAAAGTGTTTGCTTCGCGAGTCTACGACGGAGTCATTACGCAGAAGGTGCGGGATCAGTTTCACGAACTGACGAGAAAAGCGGTCGTTCAATTTCTCAATGACCAGATCAATGACCGCCTCAAGTCGGCCATGAGTGGTGCGATCCAGCCGGCGCTAGCGTCTATTCCGGCCGCGTCTGGAGGGACGGATCCGGTAGATCCCCGTGACGAATCCGACGATAAGGTTTTGACCACTCTGGAGGAACTGGAGGGGTATCACATTGTTCGTGCATTGGTTCGATCCGTGGTCGATGCCAAACGAATCGTTCAGCGCGATACACAGAGCTACTTTGGCATCCTGCTGGACGATAACAACCGAAAGCCGATTTGCCGCCTGCATTTCAACCGTTCGCAGAAGTACATTGGCATTTTCGACAAGGAGAAAAACGAAACTCGCCATCCCATTAATTCCGTGGATGATATCTACGAGTATTCAGATCAGTTGAAAAAGACCGTGGGCTATTACGACTAGTGTGAGACTTTCCAAAAAACCGGCCATCGGCCGGTTTTTTTATGCAAGCAAAGTCCACGAAAAAAGACGCTCGCCGCCGTCACGTCTTAAGTCGGATAGGGAATGCACAGGGAGTCGATGTATCGTAGGGAACCACTGCAAAAGTCCTTACAGGAGAACGCAATGACCTGGTCCGCCAAGCAATACGTCACTTTCGAAGATGAACGCACCCGCCCGGCCCGCGACTTGCTGGCGGCAATTCCCACGCCCGAGGCGCGTTCCGTGGTTGATATCGGGTGTGGCCCCGGCAACTCGACCGAGTTGTTGGTGGAGCGTTTTCCGGGGGCGAAAGTGCAGGGGCTCGACAGTTCGCCGGACATGATCGACGCCGCGCGCCAGCGTCTGCCGCAGTTGCAGTTCGCGGTGGCGGACATCGATAAGTGGGCGGATGAAGGGCCGTTCGATGTGATCTTCGCCAACGCCGTTTTGCAGTGGGTGCCGGAACACGCGACGTTGTTGCCGGCGCTGGTGGGCAAGTTGGCGCAGGGCGGCAGCCTGGCGATCCAGATGCCGGACAACCTCAACGAGCCGTCCCATCGGTTGATGCGTGAAGTGGCGGCCAACGGGCCGTGGGCCAGCAAACTGGCGGGCGCGGCGGGGCAGCGGACCGAGATGGCGGATGCCGGTGCCTATTTCTCGATGCTGCGGCCGCATTGCGCGCGGGTCGATGTGTGGCGCACCACCTATCACCATCAGTTGGCGGGCGGGGCTTCAGGCGTTGTCGAGTGGTTCAAGGGCAGCGGTTTGATTCCGTTCCTCAGTCCGCTGACGGATGCGGAGCGGGCGGAGTATCTGGCGCACTATCTGGCGGAGGTTGCCAAGGCTTATCCGGCGCTGGCGGACGGTTCGGTGTTGTTGCCGTTTCCGCGGTTGTTCATCGTTGCCACACGTTGAAATGAAAAAGGGCCGATTGGATCGGCCCTTTCTTTTTTGCGGTCAGCGCTGTACGGCGACCAGCATCATCATCGGTCGCTCACGCTCTTCAGCTAGCGCTGGTTGGGCGGCCACTTCGGCATCGCTCGGGCCCCATTCATTGACGTGTTGAATCGTGAACCCGGCGTCGATCAGCGCGTTAAGCAGCGTGCCGACCGTACGATGCTGCTTGATCACACCGTCGGCCAGCCAGTTCGTAACTCGCTCGCCTTCCATCTGATAACTGTCCAGTGGCCAGCGCTTGTTGCCTTCGCTGTCGATCAGCCAGCCCGGATTGCGCGGTGCCATGAAGATCGGGTGCTCGATGGAAAACACAAAATGCGCACCGGGTTTAAGCGCCGCGTGCAGTTTGTTAAACAGCCCCGAGAGATCCTTGATGTAGTGCAGGGCCAGTGAGCTGTAGGCCAGATCGTAAGTGCACGCGGGCAAGTCGAGGTGTTCCAGGTCGGCACGTTCGTAGCGGATGTTCGCGGCCGAAGTGGTTTCCTTCGCCCGTTCGAGCATTTTCTCCGAGACATCCAGCCCCAGCACTTGGGCAGCTCCGTGTTCGCTGGCCCAGCGGCAGAACCAGCCATAGCCGCAGCCCATATCCACCACTTGCAAACCGTGCAGGGAGGGCAACAAGGCTCTCAGCGCGGGCCATTCCGGCGCGGCATCGAGGCCGCCGATGGAGCGGTTCATCTGGCTGTAGCCCTGGAAAAATTCGGGGTCGTCGTAGATGTTCTGGGTCATGGATTTGCTGCTCTTTTGAATTTGATTTGGGTGGCTCGCAGGCCACGGTTTTGAATCCCTCGAAACGTGATGGCGCGTATTCGTTGATGGCCGCGCAGGGGGAGGGTGGTGGGCGATGGGGAAATGCTAGCGGGTCGTGGCGAGTGTGAGAACCGGGGGAGTGTTGGGGATCTGTAAACGAGGTTTTTCGATACGGGATGTTTAAAGAGTTGGCCCTGTTTACTGAACCTTCCCACAAGGTTTTCAGGTTGTCCGTCGGAAGTGCGGACTCTAGCCTGTGAGGGTCGCTGATGAATCGGCGATCGGGATTGGAACCCCGGCGACTTCCCAAAAAAGCAAAAGCAGCTTTCATGACGTATGCTTGCCCGCCTTCATGGTGTGCACTCTGTTATGGCGGCTGTGCGCGAGAGACTTCGAGTCTGTCGGGCTTTTGGCTTTTTTCGCCCGGGTTCCAACTCGCGTACAGCTGCCACCTCTTCGATTGGAACCGAGTAGGTCAGCTCCACCCATCGACTAGAAAGAAGCCATTATGAAGAAGCCAACCCCGAATCCCCCCGAAGTCGAAACCGACCCAACATCCCCGTACGTCTCGATCGACTGCAGAAAACTCCACGACGCCGCCAACCGCGCCCTCGATCATTACCTCTGCCCCGGCGCCCATGTCATGGGCACGACCAACCAACCCGAACCGATGTACTTCGCCAACCCGGCCTACGACACCGAATCCCTGCTGGCCAACGCCAGCGAATCACTGGGCTCGGCATCCGAGATGCTCAACAACTTCGCCGCCACCCTCGACCCCACCCACCGTAGAACCGCGATAGGCATTGCGCAGTTGGTGATGCTGGGGGAATTGGCGGTGAATCAGGCGCTGGATCATGTTGAGGTGAAGGACTGAAATGCAGCTGTTCTGGCAGGCATAAAAAAACCGGTCATCGCGACCGGTTTTTTCATTTTGGCGCTTTGGCAGAGCAATCTCAGCGAAGTCGCTCGACGTTTTCATCGATTCGTTTCTGGATAGTCTGCAACGTGTCCTGAGTGATGACGCCGGGGTACATCGTTTCTGCCATGGTCGCGAACTGATCAGCCACCTCGCAAAATCGGTTGATGATGCCGTCGGCCGTTTCAGCCGATACTTCCGCTTCCTCTGCAAGGTCGAGCATGGCTTTTCGTCCGATCTCCAATGCTTCGCCCATAACGTCCATCTGGTGGTATCCGCCGGGACCCTCACAGAAGGTCACATCGTAGGCGGGCGCCAGCGTCCATTGGCCCGATTTAGACATGATGTAGGCGAAGTTCTTCGGGTGGTCATCGCGGTTGTTGAACGCGACGTTGAAGATTACACGCTCAAACGCGAGCGCTTTCTCTCGTACGTCATTGGTGCAGAGATGGGTCGCACGCAAGAAGTTGACGTAGTCCAGCGCACCGGCATTCTGGAAGTCGGCGGCAGTGAAGGCCGCGAGACTTTGCATCGGCACGCGTAAGTCGTCTTCGCGATCAAAGCGTTTGGTAGCAAACGCTGCCAGCCCGTTCGGCAGGCTGAAGTACTGAGTTTCAGGTGTCTTTATTCCACACATCCGCAAGCATTCGGCGTAGACCATTTCGATGGCACACACCTCGGGATGCTCCTGCCGGGCGGGAAACTTGACCAGCCAGGCCTCGAAGCCTGATCTGGCTATGGTGGTAAAGTTGCCTGTTCGCGGATCGCGATAGACCAAGGCTTTTGGTCTGGCACCCTGCGGAGATCCACCCACCAGCAACAGCTGTTGCAAGAACTCGCCACCCTCACCCTTGAGGACTTCCTGCACCTCGGCAGCCAGCAGATCAATGGAGACCTCAACTTGCGGCTCCAGCGCCTCGGGTGCCACCGGCTCGAACGACATTGCGCCCATGGCATTGTTGCCGATGTAAGCGAGGCGCTCGAGTGGGCCGATGCGTGCGGAATTAAGGCCGCGCCGCTTGAACAAGCGATCCATCAGCAGCATGCCCCAGCCATCCGGCAGCGCATCGTAGACCGGTCCAGGCAAATCCAATTGATGGAGCGGAAAGTCACGCCGTAACTTGGGGCCTTCCAATGGAAGTCTGTACGCCGACAATTCCAGGCCTCTGTTCTTTGCCTCGTCGCTGTACTCGAACACGATCAGTGGGCGACCGGTGATAGCCGTCGTGGAAACGAGCGTGCCCCACCGCCAGTGTTCACCCCAGCCATCGTAGTAGACGTCCACTCGTTCAAGCATTTCCTGATTTCCTTTTTATGCGCTGACGCCTGGAGCTGTCTTCGTAACGAAGGATGTCGTCCAGGCTGTCCAGTTTTGGCAAGAACAGGTCTTCGATTTCCTGGACGCGCCCCACAACCATGGCCACTCGGACTACGGTTTCGAAACTGACATTCCGCCCGGCTTCAAGGTTGGCCACCGTATTGGTGCCGACACCGGCGCGAGCAGCCACATCGGCTTGCGTCATCTGCATGGCTATCCGCTCTGTGCGCAGGCGTTGGCAGAGCCGTTTGACGATCTCGCTTGGTTTGCTGAGGCTTAATTCCAGCATGGTGTGCCTTACGTCGCATAAAGGTCGGTTAATACCCAAAATTATAGAGTTAACCTTCATTGCGTCAAATCAGTTAACACCATTTTGATGTGGGTTAACTGCGATTAATGCTGATAAACCACAATTGTGCAGAATTAAATTGTCGGTGTTCAAACCGCTCCAGATTGGCTTCACGTTGAACACTCCATCGAAACCATTGCAATCGCATACCCTTGATCGTCTCTGGCCGAGAAGCAGCCGGGAAGAAATGCGGATATCTCCCTTGAAGCCGAACGCTTCGATAACAAGCGCTCACGACATGAGTGACTGACTGTCAGGAGCGTAAGCGCAGACGGGGGGAATTCAATCAACGTGTTGTTTCTGAATGGTTCAAGGCTGGCTTGCTCGCTGCCAAATCCGAGGCATAAAAAAACCGGCCCTGCAGGCCGGTTTTTCTGTTTCCGCATCCCCCGTCAAACCACGACGCAGGACATAAATTCGATTGGAGCGGGTGAAGGGAATCGAACCCTCGTTATCAGCTTGGGAAGCTGGAGTAATGCCATTATACGACACCCGCTCAGAGCGGCTGACTTTGTACCAGACTCGGCCACGGATTTGAAGTTTTCTTTGCGTGTGTCGAGTGGAAAAGCCTGAATCAGAGCCAGATCGGTCAATCGCGGGCAAGCGCTGCGGGCTGGAGGACGGCTGAATCTCAGCCTCGCAGGCTTGCTCGCGACGACACTGTTTCAAATGGCCAATGCATGGTGATCCTGGACAAACTGGTAACGCGTTCGGCTTGCCTGTTGCGCCGGTTTCAGGAAACCGAGCAGGGCGTTCTGGCTGTCCCGGCAGGCGGATTTGTGTTCCATGTCGAGGAAGTGCCCGGTGGCCTGCAGGGTGGTGAAGGTGCTCTGCGCGACGTGGTTGCCGAACAGGCGCGCATCTTCGGCGGCGGTGTATTCGTCCCATTCGCCGTTCAGGAACAGCACCGGTACGTTGATTTTCTTCGCCGCGTTCAAATAGCACTGACGATCGCTGTGCAACACGTCATTGATGTGAAAGTGCATCTGCCCGTATTCGTGCTCGGCCAGGCTGCTGACGTGGCGATAGTTGAAGCGCTTGAACAGCGACGGCAGGTGTTTGCCGATGGTGTCGTTGACGAGGTGCCCGACCCGATCGCCGTCGCGTTTGCCGAGGCATTCGACACCGCGTTCGAGGTAATCAAGCATGTGTGCATTGATCACCGGGGAGAACGAGCTGATCACGGCTTTTTCGATGCGCCGAGGCTGATGCGCGAGGGCGACCATGGTCGCGGCGCCACCCCAGGAGAACGACAGCACGTGTTCGGCCGCGAAGTGATCGATCAGCTCCAGCAGGATCAGACCTTCGACTTCTTTCGTCAGATGTTTCTCGTGGCGGTTGTGGACTTTCGACTTGCCCGCGTAGGGCTGGTCGTAGCAAACCACGTTGAATTGCGGGTGCAGATTTTTCACGGTCTGTGCAAACGACGCAGTCGTGGCCATCGAGCCGTTGACCAGGATGATGGTCTTTTCTGCGGCGTCTGCGCGATAGAACTCCGTGTAAACCCGATACTGACCCTGTATATCCAGCACAGCGATTTCTGGCCTCATGTCATAAGACTCCTGGCAAGCAAGCGGGTATGCGCGCAAATGAGATTGCACGAGCTTTGTGACAGGTAGGCATATGCCTGGAATTTTGTGGCCCATGTCGATCCGATACGTCAGGTCGACGGGTGTTGTTATTGGCGGGCAGTCTGTCGGCTGAGGCGCAACCCTTGAGGGCTGTCTACCGACAAAAAGTTTCTTGGATGTTATGTGTGACTCATCGGTCACAATTTGGCCGACGACCTGATTCAAGCAGGGGGATCCGGATTGCGCAAGTGCCGTTGGTAAATTGTTCGACAACTTCTGCTGAGCGGTCGGCTGCTTAGAACAAATGAATCTCTTCGGTGCGCAAAGCGCGGTACTCGCCCGGTTTTAGCGCGTGATCCAGCGCCAGCGGCCCCATGGATTCGCGGTGCAGGCGCAGCACTTTGTTGTTGAAGTGGCCGAACATGCGCTTCACCTGATGGTAACGACCTTCGACGATGCTCAACCGCGCCGTTCGCGGGCCGAGCACTTGCAGCTGCGCCGGTTGGGTGGTCAGGTCTTCGAAGGCGAAGTAGATCCCCTTGGCGAACTTGATCGCATATTCCGGGCCGATCTCCTGTTCGGTCTCGACGTAATAGACCTTCGGCAGTTTGGTCTGCGGCTGGGTCAGGCGCCGCGACCAGCTGCCGTCGTTGGTGATCAGCATCAGCCCGGTGGTGTTGAAATCCAGACGCCCGGCGATGTGCAGGTCATCCTTGTCCGGTTCGTGGATCAGGTCGAGCACGGTCGGATGTTCGGGATCGCGGGTGGCGCTGACGCAGCCCTGCGGTTTGTTCAGCATGAAGTAGCGCGCCGGTTTGCCGGGTTGCAGCACTTCGTCGTCGACCTCCACGCGGCTGAACTCCAGGACTTCGCTGCGGGGATCGCTGACGACTTTTCCGTCAATGCGCACGCGCTTTTCCACCAGCAACAGGCGAACCTGTTTACGGTTGTAGCGGGGCAGGTTACTGAGGAAACGGTCGACGCGCATGATCAGGAATCGGCAGGAAGCGGGGCGCGCATCTTACGGGATCGACGGCCTGGCCGCTTGCAGTTGCGCCTCGACCTGAGCGCAACGCGGGCACAGGCAGGATTTGTCGCGCAGTTCCGTCGGCAGGGCTTCGAGCACTGCCGGGTCGATGGAAACACCGTAGCACCAGCAGGCACGGTCGGCGGTGCGCGGGTCGGCCAGGATGCAGTCGTTGCGGGCGCCGCAGGCCGGGCAGAGGTCAGGTGTGTTCTTGGCGTCAGGCATAGGTCGAGTGAGGCATTTCCACGCAGGTGCGGTTGCGGCCGGTCTGTTTGGCCCGGTACATCGCATGATCGGCCCGGGACAGCAGACTGTGCAAGGTGTCATCCGGTTGCAGGGTGGTGGCGCCGATGCTGACCGTCAGATTCAGGGTGTGACCGTTGTAGGCATATTCATGCTGTTCGACGTGCTGGCGGATCTTCTCGGCAATCTTCTGACCGGTCTCGCCGTCGGTGTCCTTCAGCAGCACGATAAATTCCTCACCGCCCCAACGGCAGACAATGTCGGAATGCCGCAGACAACTTTGCAGGTCCCGGGCGAATCCGATCAGCACCTGATCGCCGGCCATGTGCCCGTAGGTGTCGTTCAAAACCTTGAAGTGATCCAGATCCAGCAGCAGCGCGGTCAGCGGTTTCGGCTCACGGTGCGCTTCGTGCAGCGCTTGCACGGCGAGCAGGTCGAAGCCGCGGCGGTTGGGAAGTTCGGTGAGGCTGTCGAGGGTGGCCTGAGCGTGGATCTTGTCCTGATAGCGCTTGATCAATCGATTGACCAGCGCCAGCACGATCAGCGTCACCAGCAGGCAGATCAGCAGGTTGAGATAGAGCGACTGGCGGATTTCGCTCAGTGCGCCGTCTTCGCGTTTGTCGACAAACAGGTACCAGTTCAGCTCCGGAATGAACCGCACGTTGAGGAAATGCCCCTGGCCGTGGGTGGAATATTCGTAGCTGCCGCTGTGGGGTTTGGGCAGCTGGCTGACCAGGCTTTTCATGCTGTCGAGGTCGGTCAGGCTTTTCCCGACCCGCGCCCCTTCCGGCCCACCCTCGGCGCCGGTCAAGACCAGCCGACCGAAGGTGTCGACGAAGTAAACGCTGCGTTGATAGCGCTGCTGATACTTGTCGATCAGCTTGATCACTGCGTCCACCGTCAGCCCCACGCCAGCGGCGCCGATGAAGCGATTGTTGTAGTCGTAGACCTTGTAGTTGATGAAGAACGTCATGTTGTCTTTGTTGGCCAGATCCGGGTCGACATTGATCTCGTATGGATCCTTCATGTCGCGCACACGAAAGTACCAGGCGTCGCGCGGCTCGTCGATTTTCACCTGCTTTAGCACGCCCTTGGCGTGGTAGTAGGTGTGGGTGCTGTTGGAGACGAAAAACGCGGTGTAGGCGCCGTAGTGGGTCATGACCTCGTCGAGGTAGCGGGTCATCTGGTCGCTGTCTTTCTCGCCGTTCACCACCCAGTCGCGCATGAAGGTGTCGCGGGACATCATCGAAGAAATAAGGATCGGTCTGACCAGGTCTTTCTGGATTTCCGAATAGACCGTGTCGGAGGTTAGCGGCAGTTCGGTGTTGACGATGTTGTCGCGGATCGACGCCCGCGAGGCGTAGTAGCTGAGCAGTGAAGTGGCGAGGAAACCTGCGCCGAGCAGGGCGACGAGGGTCAGTACCAGCGAACGTTGGGAGTGAAACGCAGATCTGAGCGGCATTGGCAATTCCGTTGACAGTGACCCGATGGGCAGCATTCTAGTGGCACGGCGGGGAAAAGACTGCGGGATTTGTGCCTGAAATGCGGGGGGATCAGCCGGGCAGGGGTGTCTGGAGAATGGCTCATTCATCCAGCCCCCTCCCGGAGCGAGAGGGGGCCGCTGTTCGGATCAGTTTGCGGTTTGCAGATACGCTCGCCACCCACCCAAATGGCTGATGTCGGTTGCACCTTCCAGGCCGTAGGGTTCGCAGATGAATCCGCTTTCCCAGCGGCCATCCGCCAGTTGTACCTTGCCCAGGCCCAGCGGCGCCGGGATGCCGGTCAGGAACGAGCCCAGCTCACTGCTCGGTAACTCCCAGACTTCCACCTCGATGGCCACGCCGCCTTCGGCCACGCGCAGCATGCCCGGGCGCAACGGCGGGCCGCCGGCCAGGGCATAGAGTTTGTAGTTCTTCGAGCTGTAGGTGGCCTCGATCAGGCGTGCGCCGCGTTGCCGCAACTGCCAGTTCAGGGCCAGTCCGTCCAGATGCGCACCGCAGACCACCAGTCGTGCACGGTCATGGCGCGCCGGGTTGTTCGGCGTCGGCAGCGCGGGATCCTGCTGGCGCTGCAAGGCATCGGCCACGCCCAGCAGATACTGATCGGTGAACGTCCGGCCAAACAGCGTTACACCCCACGGCAGTCCGTTGGCCATGAAACCGCTGGGCACGGCGACGGCAGCGTAATCGAGCAGGTTCATGAAGTTGGTGTAGTAGCCCAGTTCGGAATTGCGCAGCACCGGTTCCGCGTCCAGTTCCTCCAGCGTCACCGGACGACCGATGGTGGGCGTGAGCACGCAGTCGAGTTCTTCCAGTGCTTTATCGCAAACGGCTTTCAGCGCTTGCAGGCGGTATTGCGCACGGAACGTCTGCACGCCGCTGACGGCCGGTGCTTTGGCCAGCACCGCGCGGATCACCGGCAGCACCGCTGCGGGATTTTCTTCCATCAACTCGCCGGCCACGCTGTAGCGCTCGGCCACCCACGGCCCTTCATAGAGCAACCGCGCCGCTTCGAGGAACGGCGACAGGTCCAGTTCGACCGCTTCACCGCCCATAGCTTTCAGACGGTCGATGGCATCGCCGAACAGCCGCGGGCCTTCCTCACAGCCGAAAAAAGCCAGGTCTCGCGCACGCGGTACACCGAAGCGAAACGGCCGTGGCGCGCCGAACGCGGTGCCGTCGTTCCATGACGGATTGCTGCGGCTGTATTCGTCCCTCGGATCGAGGCGCGCGGTCAGCGCCAGCAGCTGACTGGCTTCCCGCGCTGTTGCGGTGAACGTGGTGACGCAGTCCAGCGTGCGACAGGCCGGCAGCACGCCGGCGGTGGAAATCAGCCCTTTGCTGGCCTTCAGCCCCACCAGATTGTTCAATGCCGCCGGCACCCGGCCGGAGCCGGCAGTGTCGGTGCCCAACGCGAAACTGGCCACGTCGAGCGCCACGGCCAGCGACGAACCGGCACTCGAGCCGCCGGACGGATATTCCGCCAACACGCTATTCGGGCAGGCGCCGTACGGCGAGCGGCTGCCGTTGAGGCCGGTGGCGAACTGGTCGAGGTTGGTCTTGCCCAGCGGGATCGCGCCCAGCGCCAGCAGCTGCTCGACGATGGTCGCCGAACGCTCCGGTACGTAGGCGAACGCCGGGCATGCAGCGGTGGTCGGGACACCGGCCAGATCAATGTTGTCCTTGATCGCAAACGGCACGCCATACAACGGCAGGCTGTCGAGATCGCGACCGTCGAGGGCGGCCAGATACGGTTCCAGTTCTTCGGCGCTGAGCAGATGGATGAACAGGTGATAGTCCGGGTTCAGCGCAGCGGCTTTTTCCCGCAACGCCAACAGCAATTGCCGGGGTGTGGTGTCGCCATTGCGGTAGGCCTGGCGCAGGGCATCGAGTTGCAGATTCATGGGTTGATCCTTTGGCAAATGGTTTCAGTCGAGTTCCAGCACCACGACCCGTTGTCCGGCACGCACCGCCGATCCCGGCTGCACGCGAATGTCCTGCACCACCCCGGCCATGGGCGCGAGCACGGGGATTTCCATCTTCATCGACTCCAGAATCACCAGCACATCACCGGCCGCCACGCGGCTGCCGACCTCGACCTGCACCTGCCAGAGGTTGCCGGCGATGTGGCTGTCGATGCTTTGTTGGCCGCTGGTCAGCGGTGTGTCTTCGCTGCTGTCCGGCACGGCTTCTTCGCTGTCGAAGTGCGCCTGGCCGCTGGCGATCCAGCGTTCGCGCTCCGCCTGGAAGGCACCCTGTTGCTGCGTTCGGAAGGCGTCGATGGTCTCGGCTTCGCGTTGCAGAAAGGCCTGGTAGTCGGCGAGGTTGAGCTGGCTCTGTTCGATGTTCAGGTCGAAGCGGCCGAGAGGAAAGTCGCGGCGGATGCGCAGCAGTTCTTCGGCGCTGACCGGGTAGAAACGGATCTGATCGAAAAACCGCAGCAGCCACGGTTTGCCGTCGAACGCGGCGACCTCGCGATAGCGGTTCCACATCTGCAAGGTGCGCCCGACGAACTGATAACCGCCCGGGCCTTCCATGCCGTACACGCACATGTAGGCGCCGCCGATGCCCACCGAGTTCTCGGCGGTCCAGGTGCGCGCCGGGTTGTATTTGGTGGTCACCAGCCGATGGCGCGGGTCGAGCGGGGTGGCGACCGGCGCACCGAGGTAGACGTCACCCAGGCCCATCACCAGATAACTCGCATCGAACACCGTGCGCTGCACCTCGTCGAGATTCGGCAGGTCGTTGATGCGGCGGATGAACTCCAGATTGCTCGGGCACCACGGCGCGTCCTTGCGCACGGTGGTCATGTATTTCTCGATCGCCAACTGGCAGGCCGGATCGTCCCACGACAGCGGCAGATGGACGATGCGCGACGGTACTTGCAAGTCCTGGGCGGCGCACACCGCATCCCATTCACCGGCGACGATGCCGAGCAGATCGGCCAGCGGCAATTGTTCGGGCTGGTAGTGGATCTGCAGCGAACGAATGCCCGGCGTCAGGTCGATCACGCCGTGCAGGTTTTTGCCTTCCAGCGCCTGCATCAGGGCATGGGCGCGAAAGCGCAGGACCAGATCCAGTTCCGGCGCGCCGATTTCCAGCAGCAGATGGGTATCGCCGGACACACGGCCGACCAGCCGCTTGTCGTCCTGACCCAATTCCAGAACCACAGGCGCAACCAGGGCCTGTGGGAGCTGGCTTGCCAGCGATGAAGTTGACGCGATGTTTGCTCGGGCCCCATCGCTGGCAAGCCAGCTCCCACAGGTGTCCCATTTGAGGGCGAGATCGCGTGCGGTCTTGAGATCGACGGGCACGAACTGCACTTTGTCCCCGGCCTTGAGCTGCCCGAGCTGCCATAGATCGGCCTCGATCACCGTCACCGGGCACACGAAACCACCGAGGCTCGGGCCGTCCGGGCCGAGGATCACCGGCATGTCGCCGGTGAAGTCCACGGCGCCGATGGCGTAGGGATTGTCGTGGATGTTCGACGGATGCAGCCCGGCCTCGCCGCCGTCGGCGCGCACCCATTCCGGTTTCGGCCCGATCAGGCGCACGCCGGTGCGGCTGGAGTTGAAATGCACTTCCCATTGCGTGGCGAAAAAGGTGCCGATGTAGTTTTCAGTGAAGTATTCAGGCGCGCCATGAGGGCCGTAGATAACGCGGATCCGGCGCACGGCAGGTAATTCGCTGACGTGATGGGGTGCCAGGGTCTGCCCGGCGCTTCGGTCGCTCAGTGGGGCCAGGTGCAACACGTCCCCGGCACGCAGGGCTCGCCCGCCATGACCGCCGAACTGACCGAGGGTGAAGGTGCTTTTGCTCCCCAGATAATCCGGCACCTGCAGGCCGCCACGCAGGCACAGGTAGCTGCGGGCGCCGGCGTCGAGCAAACCGCCGAGATGTAACTGGCTGCCCGCTTCAATCAACAGCGCGGTGTTCATCGGCACCGCTTCGCCGTCGAGGGTCAGCGCCAACGGCGCCCCCGTCACCGCCACCACCGCATCGCAATTGAAGCGCAGCAGCGGTCCGTTCATGGTGATTTCCAGTGCCGCCGCGCCTTCGGCATTGCCCAGCAAGCGATTGCCCAGGCGCAACGCGCGGCTGTCCATCGGCCCCGAAGGTGGCACGCCGACCGCCCAGTAACCGAGGCGACCGGGGTAGTCCTGGACGCTGGTCTGGGTGCCGGCGCTCAGCACTTCAAACGTGTTGGCCCGGTACACCAGGCCTTCCAGGCAACGGGTCCAGGGCTGACCGCTGGCAAACGGCGTATCTAGCAGAATCTGCCGCAGGTAATCGCGGTTGGTTTCCACGCCGTACAGCAGGCTGTCGCCGAGGGCCTGGTGCAGTTCGGCGCGGGCCTGTTCGCGGGTTGGCGCCCAACTGATGACTTTGGCGATCATCGGATCGAAGTAGGGCGGGATCTCGCAGCCAGCCTCGACCCAGGTGTCGATGCGCAGTTGAATACCGTTGGCCGCAGGAAATTCCACAGCGGTCAGCAGCCCTGGGCTCGGCTGGAAATCGCGCCCCGGATCCTCCGCGTACAGTCGCGCCTGAATCGCGTGGCCGTCCGGTTTCAGGCCCTCAAACAATGTGCTCAGCGGCGGCAGATCTCCCGCCGCCAGTTCAATCATCCAGCGCACCAGATCAACGCCCCACACCTGTTCGGTGACGCCGTGCTCAACCTGCAACCGGGTGTTCACTTCCAGAAAATAGAAGCGCTGCGCATCGCTGTCGAAAACGAATTCGACGGTGCCGGCGCTGCGGTAATTCACTGCTTTGGCCAGTTTGATCGCCGCCGCGCACAGCTCATCCGCCATGCCGTCGGGCAGGTTCGGTGCCGGGGTTTCCTCGAGGACTTTCTGATTGCGCCGCTGCACCGAGCAGTCGCGCACGCCAAGGGCGATCACTGCGCCTTGGCCGTCGCCGAACACCTGGACTTCCAGATGCCGCGCACGCTGGATGTACTTCTCGATGAACACCCCGGCGTCGCTGAAATTGTTCTGGCCGAGACGCTTCACCGCCTCGAACGACTCGCTCAGTTCGCTGGCGTTACGGCACACGCGCATGCCGATGCCACCGCCCCCAGCGGTGCTTTTGAGCATCACCGGATAACCGACCTGCGCGCCGGCAATCAGCGCGGCGTCGAGGCTGTCGAGCAGTTCGGTGCCTTCGAGCATCGGCACGCCGTGCTGTTTGGCCAGCGCCCGTGCAGTGTGCTTGAGGCCGAACACCCGCAGTTGTTCCGGTGTCGGGCCGATGAAGGCAATGCCGTGGTTGGCGCAGGCTTCGGCGAACGCGGCGTTTTCCGAGAGGAACCCGTAGCCTGGGTGGATCGCGGTGGCGCCGCTGGCTTTGGCGATGGCAAGGATTTTTTCGACGGCCAGATAAGTGCCGGCCGCTGCGCCTTCACCGAGGCTGTGGGCTTCGTCCGCTTGCAGGATGTGCAGGCTGGCGGCATCGGCTTCGGAGTACACCGCGACGCCTTCGACTTGCAGTTCACGCAAGGTGCGCAGGATGCGGCAGGCAATCGCGCCACGGTTGGCAATCAGGACTTTTTTGAACATGGCAAAACCCCTGAAGGGGATGCGGGCCGTCCCGCAGTTTTTCGATGAGCGCCGGGGTCGTCCCCGACGGCAAAATCACAATTCGAAAGTCACCATTGACCTTGTGGGAGCGGGCTTGCCCGCGATGGCGGTGTGTCAGTCATCATCAATGTTGGCTGTGCCGACGCCATCGCTGGCAAGCCAGCTCCCACAGGGTTCAGGGGTGTTTTGGGGATTTCAGACACTGGCCGGAACGGGCCTGGCACAGGGCGAAAAGCCAACGGCGCAGGCGGACGAATGTCAGTTCCATACCAGTAGCTCCGCAGGTGTCGGGTTGTAGGCGTTGCACGGGTTGTTCAGTTGCGGACAGTTGGAGATCAGCACGATCACGTCCATCTCGGCGCGCAGGTCGACGTACTTGCCCGGCGCGGAGATCCCGTCCTCGAAGGTCAGGCCGCCGTCGGCGGTCACCGGTACGTTCATGAAGAAATTGATGTTCGGCCCGATATCACCTTTGCTCAGGCGCCCGTCGTGGGCGCAGGCACGCAGGTAATTGTCGCGGCAGCTGTGCATGTAGCGTTTTTCCAGGGCGTAGCGCACGGTGTTGCTCTCTTGCGCGCAGGCGCCGCCGAGGGTGTCGTGGCGGCCGCAGGTGTCGGCGATGATGGTCAGCATCGGTTTGCCAAGGTTGGAATACAACACGCTGCCGGTGCTCAGGTACACGCTGTTCTGTCGGCGCAATGTGCGTTGCACGTCGTAGCGTTCACGGGGATTGGCGAGGCTGTAGAACAGCGTATCGACCGCCTGATTGCCCTCCAGGTCGAGGATGCGCAGGGTCTGGCCGGCCTTGACCTCCATCAGCCAGGGTTCGCCGGCGGGAATGGTGGCGCGGTACACCGCAGTGTCGGGTTGTTTCTGCGAAGTGGCGATAGCAACTGACATGGCGATGATCCTCAGGCAAACAAACGGTCGGTGTTGATAAAGCCGCGCTCGTTCTCCGGGCGCGAGGTGCGGCAGTGTTCGGCGACGCTCGGGTCGGCGTTCATCCAGCTCAGCTTCAGCGGTTTAGGCGCGTATTCAGGTGAGGGATCCATCGGGTGTTGCAGGGCGGTGAGGACGACGAGGGTGTCCATCGGGGCGTACAGCTCGATGTAATCGCCGGCCTTCGAATGGCCTTCGACGAAATGGAAGCGCCCGGCTTCATCGACGTTCACGCGGCTGAACAGGTTGAGGGTCATCAGCAGGTCGGACAGGCCCAGGCCCCACTTGCCCAGTTCCACCAGCAGGTTGTCGGTGCCGTTGCGAAAGAAGCCGTTGCGCAGTTCCTGGTAGCGGCCCTGGCCGTATTTTTCCGCGACCTCTTCAGCGCACAGCACGCCACCGAGGCTGTCGCTCCAGCCACAAGTGTCTGCGGTGATTGCCGCCAGCACCCGGCCCATGTCCGAGTACAGGCAATGGCCTGCGGTCAGCTTGGCGGTGTGTTGGCACTTGAGGCTGTCGGGCAGGTTCAGGCGCTCGGTTTTCTCGTTGGCGTTGAGCAGGGTCAGGCTGACGTTGGCCCCACCGCGCAGGTCGGTCAGGCGCAGCAGCTGGCCGCGTTTCAGGACGAAGGAACGGTGGCCGCCACCGGGCAGGGTTTCCTCGGCGAAGGGTGGAAACAGTTGGGTCGAATCAGTCATGGGAGCAGTCCTCTCAGGCAATACGAAGCGTGCCGGCCAGCTCGGCGGGCAGAGCGTCGACGGCGGCGCGTTGGGCGCGGCGGTCGCTGTTCAAAGGGATGTCGTAGGTGATGCGGGCGCCATAGGCGCCGGGGGCGTGCGGGTCGAGGCGGACCTTGTCGAACACCAGCAAACGGGTGCCGAGGCTGAAACCTTCGGACAGGTCGTGGGTGACCATGAACACCGTCAGTTGCGTCTCGCGCCATAGCTCCAGCAGCAGGGCGTGCATGTCCTTGCGGATGCCCGGATCAAGAGCGCCGAACGGTTCGTCCAGCAGCAACACTCTCGGCTTCATGATCAGCGCCTGGGCAATCGCCAGTCGCTGTTGCATGCCGCCGGAGAGTTGCGCCGGGTACTTGTCCAGCGCATGGCCGAGGCCGACTTTGTGCAGCAGCGCCGAGGCCTGCTCGCGGGCGTCCCGTTTGGCGCTGCCGAACAGACGACCGAGCAGTGGCGCCCGTGGCAGTTCGAGGCCGAGGGCGACGTTGTCCAGTACGCTCAGGTGCGGGAACACCGAGTAGCGCTGGAACACCACGCCACGGCTGGCATCCGGTTCGTGGGCGAGGGGCTGACCGTCGAGCAGAATCTCGCCGCGACTGGCGGTTTCCTGACCCAGCAGCAGGCGCAGGAAGGTCGACTTGCCGCAGCCCGAGGCACCGACCAGCGTGCAGAACTCGCCCTCGTTGACGTTGAGGTTCAAGCCTTCCAGCACCACTTGGTCGGCGTATTGCTGCCAGACGTTTTTCACCGTGATGAAGCTCATTTGGCGGCCCCCTCATACCAGGGGAATGCCCGACGGGTCAGGTATTTGAGAGCCCAATCCATCAGCCAGGCAAGCAGGGTGATCCAGACCACGTACGGCAGGATCACGTCCATCGCCAGGTAGCGGCGCACGAGGAAAATCCGGTAGCCCAGACCGTCGGTGGAGGCGATGGCTTCGGCGGCGATCAGGAACAGCCACGCCGAACCGAGCATCAGCCGCAGCGAGATCAGCAGGCGCGGCAACAGTTGCGGCAGAACCACACGCAGCATCAATGTCCAGGTCGAGGCGCCGAGGGTCTGGGCCTTGATCAGCAGTTCGACGGGGATGTCCCGCGCGCGCTGTTCCAGATCACGGGCCAGGGCCGGGGTGATACCGATCACGATCAGCATCACTTTCGACAGCTCGCCGAGGCCGAAGACGATGAACAGAATCGGCAGGATCGCCAGTGGCGGCACCATCGACAACACCGTCAGCAATGGCGAGAGCGGTGCGCCGAACAGCGGCAGGGTGCCGGCCGCCATGCCCAGGCACAACCCGGCCAGCGCCGCGATGCCGAGGCCGGTGGCCAGGCGTTGCAGGCTCGACGCGGTGTCCTGCCAGAGCAGGTATTCACCGGTGCGGCTGTCGGCGTTGAAGGCCAGGCGTTTCACCGCATCGGTCATCTGCACCGCGCTGGGCAGCAGTTTGTCGTTGGGGTTGTCCGCCAAGCGCTCGGCCGAGCCCATGAAGTAGGCGAACAGCACCAGGGCGAACGGCAGGATCACCAGCAACAGGCGACTCGGGCGATCCGGGTGGCGATTGATCAGGCGCATGGCCAAATCCTCCGTGGCTTACAGCTTGGCGTCGGCGGCCATCTGCACGTAGGTCGGATCGAAACGCAGCTTGAGGTTGCCGGTGTCGCCGCTGGTCACGCCGTTGGCGAACGCCATGCCGACCGCGCTGGTGTCTTTCGCGCCTTCACCGAGCAAACCGTGCTGGAACGAAAACTCGGCGACCCTGCGCATGGTTTCCGGCAGTTGCTTGCTGGTGGCGAACGCCAGGGCTTCTTTCGGTGTGGCGAACAGTTTGGTGGTGTCCAGTTGCGCCTGGAATCCGGCCAGGTCGGTGCCCGAGGCTTTTGCCATGTGCTCAAGTGCGGCTTTGCCCGCCGCGTTCTTGGCGTTCATCAAGTCGACCACTTCGAACCACGCGCCGGTCAGCGCCTTGCCCAGCGCCGGGTTGTCTTTGAGGGTGGCGCTGTTGACCACCATCATGTCCATGATTTCGCCGGGGATCTGGCTGGAGTCGAAGACTTCGGTCACACCGGGTTTGGCCTTGATGTCCGAAAGCATCGGGTTCCAGGTGGTGACGGCGTTGACCTGCTCGGTGTTGAAGGCGGCGGAAATGTCGGCGTCGGAGGTGTTGACCACTTTCAGGTCTTTTTCGGTCAGGTCGACCGAGTCCAGCGCGCGGGCCAGCAGGTAATGCGAGACCGACAGTTCGACCAGGTTGACGTCCATGCCCTTGAGGTCGGCGACTTTCTTGCCTTCGCCCTTGAGGACGATGCCGTCGTTACCGTTGGAAAAGTCGCTGACGATCAGCGCAGTGCTGTCGACGCCACCGGCGGCCGGAATGGTCAGCGCATCCATGTTGGTCATGGTGCAGCCGTCGAACTGGCCGGCGGTGTACTGGTTGATCGACTCGACGTAATCGTTGAGTTGCACGACATCAATCTTGATCCCGTACTTCTTCGCCCATTTGTCGACGATGCCCTGGCTGCCGGCGTATTCCCATGGCATCCAGCCGGCATAGATCGTCCAGCAGACGCTGAAGTGGTCTTTCTGCGCGGCGGGGGATTGAGTGCTGATGAGCGCGGCGAACGCGGCGGCGAGCAGGGCGGGCAAACGTAGTCGGGACATGGTGGCTTCTCCAGTTGATCGAGGGCGGACAGGAAGGCAACGCGGCACCGCGAACGGTGGCTTGTCTCCCGGGCTTTTGTCCCGCCGTGTAACCTCAACTGGAGGTCGCCAACTCTCGGACCAGCCACTCGCAGATGCGAGCCGGAACCCTAGTCAGCCATTGCAAATTGTGGTGCCGCGAACCTGTGATGACTCCTGCACGGGTTTGTTAAAGCGAGAGGCGTGCCAAGTTGCGGCGAGCCCTCTGCCACTTGGCTTGCGGGTGGATGGGCCAGGTTGGCGGGTGCAGACGACGCTTTGTGTTGGTGCGCGCTTGCACCGTCATGCAGCGTCCGGTGCCGCTGATCCGATGCCCGTGAGGCGTGGGCACTCGCTGCCGGTCAGCCAGTCAAATCTGTTGTCAGCCGGTCTGTGCCGACTGCTGTCACAGGTCTTTCAGGAGGCCGCCATGCGTATTTCAAAATTGCTGCGTCGGGTGCTGCTGGGAGCAGTGCTCGGTCTGGGGCTGTCCGGTTGTTACTACTACGCCGGCGGTTACGATGTTTACTCCACGCCCTATTACTATCCCGGCTATTACTCGCCCTATTACTACGGTGGTTATTACGGTCCGCGCTACTACGGTGGCGCCCGCTATTACTACGGCGGCCATGGCTATCGCGGCGGTTACGGACGGGGTTATCACGGCGGTGGATACCACGGTGGGCACCACTAATCAGCGGCTGAATGACGGCGTTTCTGCATGAACAAGGTTTCATCAATCACTTGTTTCAAGTTGTTGCAGAAACGCACCGGATGCCGAAATCGCTGTCAGATATTTCGTCAGTCGCCGAATGAAAGACTGACGCCTGCCAGCGTCGCTGGTGTGGCTACCCGCGGTCCAGGAGGCCGCCATGTATCGCCGAATTCTTCTGTTTACCGTGATGCTTTTTTCCCTTGGCGGATGCGTCCCTTATTCCTACGGAGATGGCTACTACAGCTCAGAGGTCTACACATCGCAGGCACCTTCGTATTACAGCGGTGGCACTTATTACAGCGGCAGCACGTACTACTCGGCGCCGCGCTACTACCAGCCAGCGCCACGCTATTACCAACCGGCGCCCCGTTATTATTCAGCGCCCCGTTACTACCAACCGGCCCCGCGTTACTACGAGAACCGTCGCTGGCACGGTCATGATCGCGGACGCTGGGACGACCACCGTCGCGGTGGCTGGGATGACCGCCGGGGTCGTGGCAATTACGACCGTCACAGTGGACGTGGCGATTACGGCCGACACGGCAACCGCTGGTAACCACCCGCAAAAAAGCGGCGCATTGAGCGCCGCTTTTTTTGTGCCTGTTTTTTTGCAATGCGTGTATCGCACCATCTCCTAGGAGGTTCTCGGAACCCTCCTACAGTTTTATTTCTGGGCATTTGTTAGCGTTTGTATGCATATGTTGATGTTGAAAAACTTCAATTTCATGGAGGTGTATAAGCGCGGGATATTGCTCGGATATGAATCTTCTTATCATTCATCAGAATTTTCCCGGTCAGTTTCGTCATGTGGCGTTGGAAGCATTGCGCAGGCGTCTGGGCGTCATTGCAATTGGACGCGATACAGCGCCAGGTATTGCCGGGGTAAAGTTATTTCGATATCGACCATCAAGGAATATGACTAATGACGCTCACGACTATTTGCATAGATATCAAGAGGCTGTTTCGGACGGGCAACAAGTTCAAAGAATATTGAAGAAGCTCAGCCATGCAGGCTTTCAGCCTGATGTAGTTCTCGCTCATCCTGGGTGGGGTGAATCGCTATTCGTCAAAGATGTGTATCCCGATGTACCTCTGGTTCATTTCTGTGAGTATTATTACCGAGCGCACGGGGCAGACTCTGGTTTTGATCCTGAATTTCCCAGTGCGATGGACGCGACTTCAAGGCTTAGAGTCTTGAATTCGATGCATCTCCTGAATGTTGAACAGTGTGATGCCGGGATTGCACCTACACAATGGCAGCGCGGTCTTTTTCCTAATACATATCAGTCTAAAATCCGCGTCATTCACGAAGGCATTGTTCAATTTGCCGAATCAGAAAAGGTCGAATCTGTAACGCTGCCGAGTGGGCGCGTGATAAGAGCAGGTCAGCCTATCTTGACTTATGTCGCCAGAAACCTGGAACCTTACCGAGGCTTTCATAGTTTTATGAGATCCATTCCCTATATTCAGGAAAAGTGCCCGAGCGCGCAGGTCATTGTAGTGGGTGGGGATGATGTCAGTTATGGGCGGATGCCCATTGGATACCCGAACTGGCGAAGCAAGATGGTCGCAGAGGTGGATGTTGATATTTCCAATGTTTACTTTGTTGGGAAGTTGCCTTATCAAACATACAGGTCGGTTCTGAGTCTTTCAAAGGCTCACGTGTATTTGACATGTCCGTTTGTTTTGTCTTGGTCTCTGTTGGAAGCCATGGCATCTGGCTGTGTTGTCGTAGGTTCAAATACCGCTCCCGTGCAGGAAGTTATCGAAGATGGAATCAGCGGGATACTTGTGGATTTTTTTGACGCTGAAGAAATCGCCACGGCAGTGTGCAGGGTTTTAACGTCTTTCGCTGGTTTTGAGTCTGTGAAGGATGCGGCGAGGTTGAAGGCAGGCGAATTCGATGTGGTTAAAGGAGTAAGCGGTTACTTTGGAGTGTTTAAGGAGTTGATGAGGTGAGTTGTTTCAAGTGATGTGATTGGTCATTTTAAAATGGAGATTTGAAATGCTTAAGATGTCTCGCAAGGAAGTTTTTCGCCAGTGCAGAAGGGGAATTAAATATGGAGTGTTACTAGCGATCTGTTATTGGGTCGTTGATTTCTGTATCCGATGGGAGGAGGCCGCAGAAGCGCGGGAGATTTATCAGAAGAAACAAGGGGAATGCAGCAGGAAGCTGGCGGGTATGGAGCAGGTCCCGATACTGGGCGGCAGCCTGCTGGATCGGACGAGGATTCCCGGGTTCCATTTTGGATCGACATTAAGGAGCGACGGGTCCTGTATTGCAGATCTTCTTGATGGGGCATTCTGGTGGACGGGAAAAGAACTGTTTCCTGTGTATGAAACTCTTGGGGCAGAACCACCCACCAGCTGGACGCATTACCACGTTACCGCCAGGCTTTACACCAGAAGGGATACCAAGGAACCGCACAATATGGGCGGACGGCATGTGAATTGGCCGGATGAGCTGGTTGTAAAGCTGAAGAACTACCCAGGCCTGGAACTTTGGCTTACCGCGCCACCACCCAGTATCAAAAATGAATTCTCTGTTCGAACGTTTGTTATGCACGACTGGCGCCGGCGTGATGGAACACCACGGACGATAAATTGTGATGGTTTGAATTCGCCAGAATCTAAAGCTTCGGCCAGTGGTTTGAGTAAAGCATATCTTCTGAAAATGAGTAAGGAGCAGCTGGAGAATTTGGAGTTTGGTAGTTTGCGTGCGTACTGTACGGTCGAGTTGCATAGTTTTGACTTTACAGGTGGGGATGGCCGTATACATTTGGGTACAGAAGGATTACGGGGCGCTCCTGAAGCGCTTAAGTCTGTTAGTGACTATCTTTCACGTTCAATTATTACAGGGAAGTAAATATGACTTATATATTCAGCGATTTGGAAAAGACGGCAATTTTGCAGGCTGCAAATGTTTGTGATGGGATGGAGTTCAATGTCGAGCGGCAAGAGTATCGTGCTGTGGCGGTAGAGGGGCGAAGCTGTGCTGTATTTTACCGCGTATTGTCAAATATTTTGGGTGAAAAATTTTTAGATTGTTCTGCGTTCGATGAGAACGTAATGGGTATTTTTAAAAATGCCAAACTCTGGCTCGATGTAGCAATTGATGCGAATGGCGGGGTGGGCGCCTACTCTACATTGATCCGAGCCTACACCCTGCGGCAGGGGGAGTTGAGGCTAAATAAAAAGTTTAGCGATTTCAAGATGCAAGAGTCATCTAATCAGGTGGCTGTCAATTTCATGAATGCGCTGATAAAAGGGTCCGTTGAACATGATTTGGCGCCATGGGCTGTGCCCTCCATAAGCCAAATTGCAGCAATCGATGCGAGCGCTATTGGTAAAGTATTATTTCGTGAAGATGTTGGTGACATTGATACAGCTACCAGTCGTAATGCGGGATGGTCTGGAACAATCGGCTTTAGTCTGCTGGGTGGAGAAAGACCCTATGAAACCTGGCGATTGATCTCCGCGGGTGATCCGGACTCCCACATCAAAGGTAATCATGACCTCGCCAAGTTCAATAGGCTGGACGATCTAAAGAATATTCTGTTTGCCGTGGACTCATACAGTGTTGCATTGCAGGCAGTGATTAAAAACTTCGGGTCGAATATGGTTGAAAGCCTGTTTTCAGTCCTGCCCGAACAGATAAACATCGCTCTTGCCAGTGGCAACATCAATCCGCTGATTCAGCATGTGGTGAAAGGTACGCCCATCTCACCTATTGTCAGCCTGATATTGCGATATAACCTGAATGATTTCTTTGACATGCTCAGGCGAACCTACGACGGAAACTCGGCCGCCACGCCTACCACCGACGAAACCTTCGCCTCCAATGCCTACACATTTTTCTCCGCACTTTCTCCGTCTCAATCGCAAAGCATCGTTACCAGAACCATTGGCGAGTATGGCAGTGCCAAGGACTGGGCAACGTTGGCCAGTCAGGCAACGCCAATCGGCGCCGCGTTACGCAATTCCCTCAAGCAACTAAGCGAAATCGTGATTGAGCGGGCCGACGGTTTTTCCGGACGCGAACTGGAGCTTTACGATCCCGAAACGGGGGAGGGTTTCATCACTGAGCAGTGGCTTGCCGATCGTTCTGAAATGCTGGCCCGGCTGATTTCCCGAACCAATGGATCGTTCGGTCGAAATACTGTCCAGACCTTTTCCTATTCGGATTTGGCTTCGGGCAAACAGGCCCCGATGACCACAGGCGTCTCAAACCCTCTGGTCATGTTTGGTGATGACGGCGGTCGATCATTTGGTGGCGGAACGAATACCGATCATCTTTACGGCGGTGGCGGCAACGATTCCATGAGCGGACTGTCAGGTAACGACTTTATCCAGGGGGCTCGCGGCAATGACTATTTAACGGGAGGCGATGGGAATGACGCGTTACACGGGATGGCCGGTGATGATGTTTTGGTGGGTGGCAAGGGCAACGACTTCCTGACTGGCGGGCCGGGTAACGATCGGTATGAGTTCTCCACCGGAGATGGAATAGACGAAATTTTTGATGCGGACGTTGGGGGCGGGTTGTTGATAAATGGACTTCCGATCCCACCTCTCGAACGGAGTGATCCGCTCAGCAATATCTGGCTTACGGAAGATCGAGCCATCAGCTTGACGCTTATTGAAGATCTGGCTGAAAACACGCTGAACATTCAATACGGACTGAGTGATCTCATCGTCGTAAAGAACTTCAAGCCGGGGATGCTCGGCATTGATCTTCCTGATTACCAGAGCCAGACGTTCCCCGCTCCCGATCTGGTCCTTCAAGGCGACTGGAAAGTCAAAGATTCCGACCCGAATGTTCGTGGGGATCAGCCTTCCTATGATGAGTTGGGTAACGCCAAGCTTTTGCCCAATATTAAACAGAGAAACAAAGCCGACTTGCTTTACGGATCACCGAAAGACGACCTGATCGTTGGTCTTGGCGGGTCTGATCGATTGTTCGGCAAAGAAGGCAACGATCGTTTGTTCGGCGACAAGCAGTCGTCCCTTGAAAAAGCCTTTGCCGATGCAACAAAAGGAAAGGCCAGCCGCGGCGACTGGCTGGATGGTGGGCAGGGTGATGATTTGCTTGTGGGCACTGCCTCGCGAGATGTGCTGCTCGGTGGCAATGGTCAAGACACGCTGATTGGCGGAGCAGGTGATGACAATTTATCCGGTGATGAAGCAACGGGCGCACATGAGCAAAATTGGGAATACAAGCAGATCAACGTTCAAATCCCCGGTGGAGTCACTAGCTTTCGTACCGTCTTCGAGAACTCCTCTTTGAACCAACCCTTGGAGGGAGGCAATGACGTTCTCTATGGCCAAGGGGGCCGGGACTTTATCAATGGAGGCTGGGGAGATGATCTGCTTGACGGCGGAAGTGAAGACGACACGTTGGCCGGGGAGGGAGGTAATGACACGCTGGCTGGCGGGAGTGGCAATGACACATTGTTTGGAGACAACCTCGATTGGGGTGGCGGTCTCCACGGCATCCATCATGGCAACGATTTTTTGCAGGGCGGCGATGGCGATGACGCTCTAGCCGGCAACGGTGGTAACGACGTGCTGTACGGTGGCGCTGGCAATGATGTTCTGAACGGAGATGACAGCGTACTGCAAGGAATTTCGGGTGATGCGGCGCATTTTTTCGGGAGTGATTTTCTGGATGGCGGCGCGGGGGACGATACCCTCTGGGGCGGAGGTGCGGATGACTTACTTTTCGGTGGCAGCGGTAACGACGAATTGGTCGGTGATTACCATGAACACCCGATTCGTTATCACGGTGATGATTATCTCGATGGCGGTGCGGGTGACGACACACTCCGTGGGTTGGGTGGTTCCGACACACTGATAGGCGGATCAGGCGCCGACGCTCTGGATGGCGATGAGCCCAACTTGAAAGCGGGCGGAGCCAACGATGACTACATTCAAGGTAATTCAGGAAACGATACGCTCTGGGGAGGTTTGGGCGCCGATACGCTTTTGGGCGGTGCCGATGATGACCTTTTGATGGGGGACTACGAGCAGACATCCGAAGCGGAACATGGCGCCGATTATCTTGACGGCGGTTCAGGCAACGACACTTTGCTGGGTGGTGGTGGAAACGACACGCTGGTTGGCGGGGAGGGAGTCGATTATTTGCGCGGCGGCCCTGGCGATAACGTGTTTGAGGGTGGCGCCGGCAACGATTATCTGGAAGGGATGCAGGGCAACGATGTTTTCTACTTCGGAGTGGGCGATGGACTGGACGTTGTTACCGATACAGGTGGCAACAATCTTGTAAATTTTGGCGGTGGATTTTCTGCTGAGAACTTGCAGGCCGAGATCGTCAGTCTTGATGCGGGCATAGCGTTGCGGCTGTCGAATGGTACTGGTGACATTCTTCTGATTCGTCACCATGAAAATTGGGCAAGTTCTACGTTCAGGTTCAGCGATGGTGTGATCCTGAGTTTCCAGGATGTAATCAAATTAACGGTGCAACCGGTAGATGTAACGGATCCGTCCGCGACAATTGCTAGGGTGCCCGATGCCGGAAAAATTCAGGACATGGAGAGTGAGATCGTGGCAGTCGTCCAGACACTGCCCGATGACTTAGCCGCTTCTACTGAGAGGGAAGGTAGTGAAACCAGTCGTCACATCGACTGGGATAGTCTTTTTCTTTCGGAACTGAAAGCAAAGCGCTCAGCGGACAGGCAGGCATCAGGATTTGCACTGAACGATCAGGGTGTTTGGGTAAGAAATCATATTGCTACCGACGAAAGTGGCTATGCCATCAGCGCCGACCTGATCCATGAGGACGTTGAAGTCGGAGTCTTTTCCAATACACCTGAGTGGATGGGGGCGATTGCCGCAGACGCCGTGGTGAGTGAAAGGCAGTCAATCTCTGCAACGAAAACCACGTTCAAGTATGTAAAAGCTGAAGCTGCGCAATTACCGAAACAGAAGCCAAAATATTACCCCTCTGGCTCCAGTTATTCGGGGTTCTCGTTCAACTTGGGTGATGCTGTAGTCGAAGATATAGACCACTCGGGCGCCATTAAGGGGTGGTACGTGTACCCCGCTGGCAGTTTTGAAAATCATGAAACTGTTCGTAAAGCGTTTCGCTGGAGCTCTACTACCCAAACGATCAAGCATAAAGTTGTTCATGGTAATGACGCTGGCGGCAGGGTAAATCTCGAAGTGGGAAATCTCTTTCATGGCGGTGCAGGAGATGACTTGGTGGTTACCTATGCTGGTTCAGTGCTTGAGTACGGCGGGGTGAACGACAGGATCCCAGGCGCATTTTTATCAGCTGGCGCAGGCAACGACACACTGCTCGGTTCCGCGGGGGCCGATTTTTTGATCAGTGGATCGGGAGAAGATTGGCTTTACGGCGAAAACGGTCCCGACACTTACATAGTTGAAGCGCATGGTGGCGCAACCACCATTATTGCCGATGTTCTTGACCCTGTTTTTTTGCGTCCCGAGGTTGGAGCCTCTGGGTGGCATGAAGAGTTTGGGGGGCTTGATATTGATACCGTCGTTCTTCCGGAAGAGGCGAAACCAGATAAGTTGAAGCTAACCTGGGGCGCTGTGTTGGTTGAGACGGTAAATATTGAACTCTCACCGGCCCCACTGCGTGGTGCTCATCGTCAACCGCCTCGGGCCCAAATGTTGTACACGACACTCGATATCGAATGGAGCGGAACTCAAAAAGTACGAATCGTTTTGCCCAATCCGAATGACATCGGTGGTTCCGGAATTGAACGGGTGAGGTTTTCTGACGGATCGAGCATCAGTTTTAAAGATCTCGTCAGCCGATTAGGCATTGCCCCCGATACTTATCATCACGGCATCACCGTTCAGGACGCTGCTCAGGTTAAGTCCTTTCGAGAGAACCGTTTTCTACCGCTCGTGGGCGGTCGCGGTAATGACACCCTCAGAGGCGCTGGTGAAATAAGAGGGATGCAAGGGGATGATCTGCTCGGCGGTGGCTCAGGCGATGACGTGCTTTACGGTGGGCCGGGCAATGACACCTTGTCCGGTGGCGGGGGCAATGATGTGTATAAATATGATGGTCTCGGACGAGATCTGGTAGTCAATGCCGGTGGCGGAACTGACGGTATAGACTTTTCGGAGGTCGGACTGTCGATTGATCAACTCAAGTTTCACCGTGAACGGGATGATCTCGTCATCGTAGTGAGTTATGGAATGTCGCCAAAGATTCGTGTCTCCGAACACTTTTCAGGAGGCGATGCCGCTATCAGCTTCATCAGCGTTCAAGGAGAAGTGGGAGCTGTTAAGAATTACACGGCGAACCAGCTCGCTGAGCTTTTGCATCCTCTACCTCCGTTGCGGGACGTAGAGGATATCTTGTCGAGAAATGATGAAGAGGCGTTGCGGGCAATGAAGGAAATAATCGCGTTTTACGAGTTGAATGTTTGATCGCAGATAGTTTTGCAACTGGCTCAAACTTCCCGCGACAGAGCTCAAGAGACTGCCATCGCGGGCAATGATCGGTTTTAGTATTGCGACAGATCCGCCAACGGATGCCGCCCCTCCCAGACCTTGTGAAAGTGCGCCTCGACCACCGCGTCCGGCACCCGGGCGATGTCCGGCCAGTGCCAGTGCGGTTTGTGATCCTTGTCGATCAGCCGCGCCCGGACCCCTTCGCTGAATTCCGGATGCCGGCAGCAATTGAGGCTCAGGGTGTATTCCATCTGAAAGACTTCGGCCAGCGACATGTGGCGGGCGCGGATGATCTGTTCCCAGACCAGATGCGCGGTAAGCGGCGAGCCTTCACTCATGGTTTTCGCCGCACGGGCAATCAACAGGTCGCTGCTGTCGCGATGCAGGCTGATGGCTTTCCAGGCGCAGACCACGTCGCTGACATCCAGCCATTCATCGATTTGCTGCCGACGCGGCAGCCATTGCGCCTCGGGCATCTGCGCCACGGCTTCCTGCTGCAACGCCTTGAGCAGGCTGTTGAGCTGCATCGCGGTCTGTTCCTGCCAGTTCAACTGCAACAGGCCGTCGATCAGTTCCTGCTGCTGTTCGTCGAGCAGGAAGCGGTCGGCCAGGTCCAGATCGATCGCATCGCGACCGTTCATGTGCGCACCGGTCAAACCAAGGAACAAGCCGAGCTTGCCCGGCAGCCGTGACAGAAACCAGCTGGCGCCGACATCCGGGTAAAGGCCGATGCTGATTTCCGGCATCGCCAGACGACTGCTCGGCGTGACGATCCGGATGCTCGCGCCTTGCAGCAGGCCCATGCCGCCGCCGAGCACATAACCATGGCCCCAACAGATCAACGGTTTCGGGTAAGTGTGCAGGCTGTAATCCAGCCGATACTCAGCGTTGAAAAACTGTGCGGCCAGCGGCGGCACTTCGCCGGGATGGGCGCGACAGGCTTCCACCAGGCTGCGCACTTCGCCGCCGGCGCAGAAGGCCTTGGCGCCGTTGCCGCGCAGCAGCACGCAGACGATTTGCGGATCCTTGGCCCAGGCGTTCAGTTTGTCGCTCAGGGCGTGGATCATCGGCAGGGACAGCGCATTGAGCGACTTTTCGGCATCCAGCGTGGCCACGCCGATGCGCGCGCCGTCGGTGCCGGTGAGTTCTTCGAAGTGCAGATTCATCGTGACCTCGATCGGGAATTTGAACGATCAGTATGATCGCTGTGTGGGAAAGTGCCGGATCTGCGTCAGATCAATTGACAAGCGTGGTCGGCTTTCCTAGGGTTCGCCCCATTGTTTTTGCCGGGTATGACCATGACTGCTGACGACCGTATCAAACTCGAACCGAGCTGGAAGGAGGCACTGCGTGCCGAATTCGACCAGCCCTACATGGCAGAGTTGCGCACTTTTCTGCAGCAGGAGCGGGCGGCCGGCAAGGAAATCTATCCGCCGGGCCCGATGATCTTCAACGCGTTGAACTCGACACCGCTGGACAAGGTGAAAGTGGTCATCCTCGGCCAGGACCCGTACCACGGCCCGGGCCAGGCTCATGGCTTGTGCTTCTCGGTGCAACCGGGCGTGCCGGCGCCGCCGTCGCTAGTCAACGTCTATAAAGAGCTGAAGCGCGACCTGAACATCGACATTCCCAACCACGGCTATCTGCAGAGCTGGGCCGATCAGGGCGTGCTGATGCTCAACACCACCATGACCGTCGAGCGTGCCAACGCCAACGCGCACAAGGACAAGGGCTGGCAGTTCTTCACGGACCGGATCATTGAGGTGGTCAGCCAGAAACAACCACATCTGGTATTCATGCTGTGGGGCGCCCATGCGCAGAGCAAGCAGAAGCTGATCGATGCCACCAAGCATCTGGTACTGACTTCGGTGCACCCGTCGCCGCTGTCGGCCTATCGCGGCTTCCTCGGTTGCGGGCACTTCAGCCGCACCAACAAATTCCTCGAGCAGAACGGCGAAGCGCCGATCGAGTGGCGCCTGCCGTCGGTGGTCTGATGCTCAGGGCTGGCAGCTAATCTCGTTCCCATGCTTTGCGTGGGAACGCCTCAATGGACGCTCTGCGTCCGCTTTGGGACGCGGAGCGTCCCAGGCTGCATTCCCACGCAGAGCGTGGGAACGATCAGTAACCGGATCAGGCTTCGGAATTACGGTTCCAGTATTTGAACAGCGGTTCCGCCAGAAACAGCACGAACAACAACCGCATTACCTGCATCGCCGTCACCAATGGCACTGACAGTTGCAGGGTTTCCGCCGTCAGGCTCATCTCGGCGATCCCGCCGGGCATCATGCCCAGCGTCAGTGAGCGCAGGTCGAGCTGGGTCAGCGCACTCAATCCCAACGCCGCCAGTGTCGCGATCAACATGGTCAGTGCCGTGCCGATCAATGTGCGCCCCATGAACGACGGGGCGCGGCGGAAGAACTGCCGGTTGAAGTGGCAACCCAGGCCGCTACCGATCAACCACTGGCCAATCTGACTGCCGCCATTGGGCAAACCGATGTGCAGATCCCAGCCGATGCTCACCGCCGCGCTGACCAGCAGCGGGCCGAACAGCCAAGGGTTAGGTTGACGCAAACGTTGCCAGAGCCAGGCGAGCATGCCGCCCGCCGGAAAAAGAATCGCCAGCCAGCGCCAATCGACGCTGCCGGCGTGTGAAATCGGTGTGCCGTCACCCAGCAGATATTTGAACGCCGCCGGTACACACAATACCACCACCAGCACCCGCAGACTCTGCCCGGCCGCGACATGGCTGAGCAGTGCACCGTTGCGGGCGCCGAGGTTGACCATCTCGCCGGAGCCGCCGGGCACGCTGGAGAAAAACGCTGTGGCGCGATCCTCGCCGGTTCGGCGCATCAGCCACACGCCGACCACCGCCGAAAGGCTGGTGACCAGCGCGCCGAAGAAGATCAGGCCGAAGTGGCTGAGGACCTGCTCCATCACCAGCGGGGTGAAGTGCAGGCCGATACCGATGCCGACGATCCACTGGCCGCACTTGCGGCCGCCAGGGATTTCGGTGAGTTGCCACGGGGTCAGGCAGCGCACCAGGATGATCGCCAGCAACGAGCCGACCATCCACGGCAGCGGCCAGCCGATCTGGCTGGCGATGAAACCGCCAAGCAGACCGACCAGCGGGGTTCCCCACCAGGTTTTGAGGGAGAGCCGATCAGACATCGGCAACGGCGCGTTGCGCGGCCGAGCGTTTGCGCCAGATGCGCAGCAGCGGCATCAGCAACATGATCGCGGTCAGCACCCAGACGCCGAAGGTGATCGGGCTCGACCAGAGAATCTCCAGCGCACCGTTGGAAATCGACAGCGCCCGGCGCAGGTTCTGCTCCATCAGGCCGCCGAGGATGAACCCCAGCAGGACTGGCGACAGCGGGAAGTCCAGTTTGCGCAGGATGTAGCCGAAGATGCCGATGCCGACCATCAGGAACAGGTCGAACGTGGTCGCGTGCACGGCGTAGACGCCGATCCCGGTAATGATCGCGATCACCGGCACCAGTGCCCAGTTCGGCACGGCGAGGATGCGGGTGAAGATGCGGATCATCGGGATGTTCAGGATCACCAGCATGATGTTGGCGATGAACAGCGAAGCGATCAGGCCCCAGACGATGTCCGGCTGTTGCTGGAACAGCAGCGGGCCGGGGGTGATGTTGTACAGCGACAGGGCGCCGATCATCACCGCTGTGGTACCCGAACCCGGAACACCGAGGGTCAGCATCGGTACCAGCGCGCCGCAAGCGGAGGCACCGATGGCGGTTTCCGGCGCAGCGAGACCGCGGGCGTCGCCCTGGCCAAACTTGCCGCTGGCTCCGGCGATGCGTTTCTCGGTCATGTAGGCCACGGCGCTGGCGAGCGTCGCACCGGCACCCGGCAACACGCCCATGATGAAGCCGAGCAGGCCGCAACGGATGTTCACCACGAACACCGACGCCGCTTCCTTGAAGTTGAACATCATCCGCCCGGTGGCTTTCACCGCTTCCTGGCCGCGGTGGGTTTTCTCCAGCAGCAGAAGGATTTCGCTGACCGAGAACAGGCCCAGTACCAGCACCACGAACTGAATGCCGTCAGTCAGGTGAATGTTGTCGCCAGTGAAACGGTACACACCGCTGTTGGCGTCGATGCCGACGCTGGACAGGAACAGACCGATCAACGCCGCGATAAAGGTTTTCACCGGTCGGTCACCGGCCATGCCGCCGAGACAGACAATCGCGAACACCATCAGTACGAAATATTCCGCGGGTCCGAAGGCAATCGCCCATTTCGCCAGCAGCGGCGCGAACAGCACCATGCCACAGGTGGCGATGAAGGCGCCGATGAACGAACTCCACGCCGACAACGACAGCGCCACACCGGCCAGGCCTTTGCGGGCCATCGGGTAACCGTCGAGGGTGGTCATCACGGTGGAGGCTTCGCCCGGAATGTTCAGCAGGATCGAGCTGATCCGGCCGCCGTATTCGCAGCCCAGATAAACCGCCGCCAGCAGGATAAGGGCCGATTCCGGCGGCAGTCCGAGGGCGAACGCGATCGGGATCAGCAGCGCCACACCATTGATCGGGCCCAGGCCCGGCAACAAGCCGACCACGGTGCCGATCAGCGTGCCGGTCAGGGCGGTGACCAGGTTGTACGGACTCAGCGCGACGCCGAAGCCCTGACCCAAATAACCGAGAGTATCCATATCAGTTCTCCAGAACGTCGAGCAGGCCGAGGGGCAGCGGTACGTCCATCACGCGGTCGAACAGCACGTACAGACCGATCGCCATCAGCGTTGTGACGATGACGCTCGGTAACCAGCGCCCGCCATACAGGCGCGCCATCGGAATGCCGATCAGAATGCTGCTGAGAATGAAGCCCAGCGGCTCGAACAAGCCGGCAAACACCAGCAGCAGGGCGACGCAGATCGCGATCTTGGTCAGGGTTTCGCGATCCAGCGGCGGCTCGTCATCGCTGTGTTTGATCGGCGCCGGGCGAAACACCATGTACAGCAGCGCCAGGCTCATCAGACCCAGCATCAACAGAGGGAATGCCCGAGGACCGACCGGTTCGTAGGAAAAAGCCGCCTGATACGGCCACGCCATCAGCGCCAGGCCGGCACAGGCCAGCAACAGCACCGAGGCAAAAATGCGTTGAATAAGCATGAGGGAACTCCTGCCATGGCCCCGCTGAAAGGACCATGGACGCTAGACCGAGACGATCACTGAATCAGGCCGAACTCTTTGGCCAGCACCTTGTAGTCCGCCACTTGCTTCTTGACGTAGGTGTCCAGCTCGGGACCGGTCATGGCGAACGGGAAGAGTTCACGCTGATCGCGCAGCTTGGCGAAGTCTTCCGAGGCCAGCAGTTTGTCGAAGGAGTCTTTCCACCAGGCGTAGTCTTCATCGCTGACTTTTGGCCCGAGGTAGAAACCGCGCACCACCGGCCAGACGATGTCGTAGCCTTGTTCACGCGCGGTAGGAATGTCCTTCATTTCCGGCTCATCCAGGCGTTTTTCGGCAAACACGGCCAGCAGGCGCATGTCGCCGCTCTGGATATGCGGCATGGAGTCGGAGATGTCGGTACTGCCGACCTGAATGTGGCCGCCGAGCAGGGCGGTGGCGATCTCGCCGCCCCCTTCGAGGGCGACGTAGCGCAGATCGCGCGGGTTGATCCCGGCGGCTTTGGCGATCAGCGCAGTCTGCATCCAGTCCTGGCTGCCGACGGTACCGCCGGAGCCGATGACCACGGAGCTCGGATCTTTCTTCAGCGCCTGCACGAGATCATCGAGGGTTTTGTAGGGCGAATCGCTTTTCACCGCGATGGCGCCGTAGCTGGTGCCGACCGCCGCCAGCCAGCGTACGTTGGTTTCATCGAACCGACCGAACTTGCCCTGAGCCAGGTTGAGCAGCGAGCCGCTGGACCACGCCACCAGCGTACCGGCATCGGCGGGACGCTGCGCCACGACGGCGTTGTACGCCACCGCGCCGACACCGCCGGGCATGTAGGTCACGCGCATCGGTTTGGTCAGCAGTTTTTCGTTGACCAGCGCGCTTTGCGCCAGTTTGCAGGTCAGGTCGAAACCGCCGCCGGGGGAGGCGGGGGCAATGCATTCCGGACGTTTCGGTTCGGCCATCAGTTGGCCGGCGAACAGCACGCAACCGGCGGCGAGGGCGAAACGGCGCAGGGATCGGTTCATGAGTGTCTCCAGGGGAGTTGTTGTTTTTGGGGATGTTTCAGGTGCGGCAGTTTCGCGCGCGCAGGCTATCAGGCTCAGACCCGGACGGGTTGAACGCCGCGCAGCCGAGGATGGCGCTGACAAGCGAAAACGGGGAAATTCGAGAGGAAGAATGAAACGGGTCAACCTGAAGCTGTGTCGACAGCATGGTGCAGTACCTCGTTATTGTTCTTATTGGCGAAAACGCATCGTGGCGTTTTTCGAGAGCTACGTTTTGAAGCTACGGTGCAAGTACAGGCAAAACGGCGAAGGTCGGCAGTCGGGACCTTCGGTGAAACGACTCTAACGGCCCAACCTTTCGCTAACCTTTCAGTATTCTTTCGCGTGTTTTCGGGCTTCACAGTGGCGGTTGCGGCTGTAAACTCCGCCGCAAAGAATGGCGCCGACCATCCCTGAATGAGGTAGAGATCCATGCGTGTCCTGCTCGTCGAAGACCATTTGCCGCTGGCCGAAAGCGTTGCCCAGGCGCTCAAGAGCACCGGGCTGACCGTGGACGTCTTGCACGATGGCGTGGCTGCCGACCTGGCTCTGGGCAGCGAGGAGTACGCGGTGGCGATCCTTGATGTCGGCCTGCCACGCATGGACGGTTTTGAAGTGCTGGCGCGCCTGCGGGCCCGGGGCAAGAATCTGCCGGTGCTGATGCTGACCGCTCGTAGCGACGTCAAGGATCGGGTCCACGGGCTCAATCTCGGCGCCGACGATTACCTCGCCAAACCGTTCGAACTCACCGAACTCGAGGCGCGGGTCAAGGCCCTGCTGCGCCGCAGCGTGCTCGGCGGCGAACGCCAGCAGCGTTGTGGTGTGCTGGCCTATGACCTCGACACCCGGCGCTTCACCCTCGGCGATGAATTGCTGACGCTGACCTCCCGCGAACAGGCGGTGCTCGAAGCGCTGATCGCCCGTCCGGGGCGGGTGATGAGCAAGGAACAACTGGCTGCGCAGGTGTTCGGTCTCGACGAAGAGGCCAGCCCCGACGCCATCGAAATCTACGTGCATCGCCTGCGCAAGAAGCTCGACGGCCATTCGGTGGCCATCGTGACCTTCCGCGGCCTGGGCTATCTGCTGGAAAGCCGCGATGCATAAGCCCAGCAGCCTGCGCTGGCGGTTGCTGTGGAACCTCGCGTTGCTGCTGGTGGTGTTGATGCTCGCCAGCGGATTGAGCGCGTACTGGAACGGTCGCGAGGCCGCCGACACCGCCTATGACCGCACGCTGCTGGCCTCGGCGCGGACCATCGCCGCCGGTCTGTCGCAGCGCGATGGCAGTCTCAGTGCCGACGTGCCGTATGTGGCGCTCGATACGTTTGCT
Organism: Pseudomonas sp. 22085; assembly: GCF_052045815.1. NCBI lineage: Bacteria > Pseudomonadati > Pseudomonadota > Gammaproteobacteria > Pseudomonadales > Pseudomonadaceae > Pseudomonas > Pseudomonas sp. 22085. Next base: position 120,609 of record NZ_JBQEQA010000006.1, on the reverse strand, counting down.
TACGACAGCGCGGGTCGTATCTATTACCAGGTCAACGACATCAACCAGAAGTTGATTTCCGGCTATGAAAATCTGCCGGGCCCGCCGCCAGGCACCCCGAGAACCGACAGCTATCCCGCCCTCGCGCGCTTTTACGACGCGAAATATCAGGGGCAGAACGTGCGTGTGGTGAGTCTGCTCAAGGCGGTCAGCGAGCCGAACATGAACGGCATGGCGGAAATCCGCGTCGCCGAAACCGACGAGGCACGCGTCAGCATGGCCCGCAGTCTGGCCGCCGATACCTTGCTGCGGCTGGGCATGCTGGCGATTGGCGCGTTGTTGCTGGTGTGGTTTGCGGTGAGTGCTGCGCTACGGCCGATCGAACGTCTGCGCACGGCAGTGGAAGAGCGCCAACCTGACGACTTGCGTCCGTTGCCGCTGGTGGAAGTCCAGCATGAGTTGTCGCCGCTGGTGCGTGCGCTCAACCATTTCACCGAACGCCTGCGTGGCCAGTTCGAGCGGCAAGCGCAATTCATCGCCGATGCGGCCCATGAACTGCGCACGCCACTGGCGGCACTCAAGGCTCGACTTGAACTGGGCTTGCGCTCGAACGAGCCGCAGACCTGGCGCGACACACTGGAATCCTCGGCGCAAAGCACGGATCGCCTGACCCATCTGGCCAACCAGTTGTTGTCGCTGGCGCGGGTGGAAAACGGCGCCCGGGCGATCGCCGAGGGCGGGGCGCAGTTGCTCGATCTGAGTCAGTTGGCCCGCGAGCTGGGCATGGCCATGGCGCCACTGGCTCACGCTCGTGGCGTGGCGTTGGCGCTGGAAGCGGACGAGCCGGTGTGGCTGCGCGGCGAGCCGACATTGCTCAACGAGTTGCTGAGCAATCTGGTGGACAACGCGCTGGCGCACACGCCGCCGGGTGGCAACGTGATTCTGCGAGTCACGGCGCCGGCGGTGCTGGAGGTTGAAGACGATGGGCCGGGCATTCCGCTGGAAGAGCGGGATCGGGTGTTCGAACGTTTTTACCGGCGTAACCAGCAGGTGGCCGGTTCCGGGCTGGGGTTGGCGATTGTCGGGGAAATCTGCCGCGCGCATCTGGCGCAGATCAGCCTGCACGATGGTGAGCAGGCGGGTTTGAAGGTGCGGGTGAGCTTTATCGCCAGTTGATCAGTAGAACATCGACCGCGATTCTTCCAGATCGGCGCACAGCGCCTTGTTCTCCGGGTCGATGCCGAGCTTGCGGAATGCCGGCACGCTGAACGGATCGATGCGGGCCAGCGGGTGATCGGTGTCCTTGTGGCAATACAGGCTGGCCACTTGCACGATGTCGACGTAATCGATCTGCTGCGATTCGCGCTTGAGGTCCTGATACAGCCCCGGCAGCTCCACCAGGCGCTCCGGAAACTCCCAGACCCGCAGTAATTTGTCGCCGAGCAACGGGTGAATGTGATCGATCACATGGTTGAGGCTGACCGGATCCGACAGCAACTCGTAGTGATCTTCGGCATAGGTCAGGATCGGCAGCACGCCGATCTGATGAACCAGTCCGCCGAGCGCGGCCTGATCGGGCTTGAGCTGGGTATACCGACGGCACAGGGCGTAGCTGACGCCGGCGATTTCCAGGCTTTTGCGCCAGACTTCGCGCATCTTCTGTTCGACCACGTCGGAACGGGCGTGAAAGATCTGCTCCATCACCAGACCGATCGCCAGGTTGCTGCTGTAATTGACGCCGAGCCGGGTGATGGCGGTGTGCAGGTCGGTGACTTCCTGGGTGGCGCGCAGCAGCGGGCTGTTCACCACTTTGATCAGGCGCGCCGACAGCGCCGTGTCGCGGCCGATCACTTTGCTCAGGTCGCTGACGCTGATATCCGGATCTTCAGCGGCCTTGCGAATCTGCAGGGCCACTTCCGGTAACGTTGGCAGAACCAGGTCATCGTTATCGATGGCCTCAACCAAATCCTGTTGGACCTTATCCGCCAGCTCACTCATGTCGTTTCTCTAGGGTGTTGCAACAAATGCTGCGATCAACGCTGGATTTCGCGGTCGCGATCCAGTTCGTATGGCAGGTCGAGCAAGTGCAGCGCCGGACCTTCGGCCGAGCCCAGATGCAAGTCGCCCGCTTCGGCAGCTTCGGCCTGCAACACCGCCAGCAGTTCAATATTCTTTTCGGTACGGGCGGCCAGCACCACTTCGCCGATCGAACTGCCGTGGCTCGGGGCGAACAGCGCGGTGCCGGGCTCCGGCAACTCAGCGGCATCCAGTTTCACGCGATACAGGCGACGTTTGAGTTTGCCCAGGTACTGCATGCGCGCGACGATTTCCTGGCCGGTGTAGCAGCCTTTCTTGAAGCTCACACCGCCGACGGCCTGCAGATTGAGCATCTGCGGGATGAACAGCTCACGGGTGCTCGGCATGACCTGGCCAATACCGGCGCGGATCTGGCCCAGCAGCCATTGATTGAGTTCGGCTTCGGTCAATTGCGCGCACAGCTTGCCTTTGACGGTGTCGGCCTGATCGGCAGGCACCCAGAGTTCGGCACGATTAGGGGAGACGCGAATCGCGATCAGCCCTTCGTGGCGGGCCACGCTGTCTGTTTCTGCCGGCAGTTCCAGACCCAGGCTGCTCAGGGCCGCATCGCCATGATCCAGACCGAAGCGCACCCAGGAGGCGCTTTCGTCGGTCAGTTTCGATTTGGAGAACACGGCGTACTTCTTCAGATCGGCCAGTTGCGGTTCCAGCAGCGCGCCGGCCATCGCCAGCAGCACGCCGTCGCCTTCGAGCACGATGCGGAAACTCGACTGCATCCGGCCTTTCTGTGTGCAGCGGGCACCAAGGCTGGCCTGGGTTTCGCTCAGGTAATTGATGTTGCAGGTCAGCTGGCCTTGCAGGAATTTGCCGGCATCCGCGCCGCGAACCGCGAGAACGCCTTCATGAGACAGGGTGCAGAAAAAAGCAGAATCGGCCATGGGTCATCGCAGGGTAAATAGACTGGGGCACATCATAAGGGGGTGGTGTTGAAATGGGTAGTTCATAAAGGATCGATGGCGCCCGACCAAAGCCGACTGTTCGGCCCGCTTCGGGCCTGTATACTTGCGGCCTATTTGAGGAGGGCTCCATGGTCGAACAAGTTGAACTGAATCGCCTCTTTTGGCACAGCCGTCGCGGCATGCTGGAACTCGACGTGTTGCTGGTGCCGTTCGTGAAAGAGGTCTACGCCAATCTGAACGAGGTGGATCGCGCGCTGTATGTCCGCCTGCTCGAGTGCGAGGATCAGGACATGTTCGGCTGGTTCATGGAGCGCAGCGAATCGGAAGATCCCGAGCTGCAACGCATGGTTCGCATGATTCTGGATCGTGTCCAGCCCAAGTAACACGTTCGAATGCCGCTGGCATGCCTCACGGCAGTTGCTGGCGGCGTATCTGCTGGCCCAGGCATTCGCGCTGGGTACTCTGCTTATATTGTCGATTCCGTTCTGGGCTTCTCTGCTCGGGGTATTCGCGTGTCTCGGTCATGCTGCCTGGGTGTTGCCGCGCCAGATCCTGCTGAGTCATCCCAAGGCATTTTGCCGATTGCGCCGGGACGCCGATGGCTGGCAGTTGTGGAACAAGGCCGATGGCTGGCAGGCGGTGCAATTGCGACCGGACAGCCTGGCGCTGCCATTGATTGTGGTGCTGCGCTTTCGCTTGCGCGGTGAGCGGCGGGTCAGGTCGATCTGTGTGCCCCGAGACTCGCAGGCGGCGGATCTGCACCGACGCCTGCGGGTACGCCTCAAGTTCAGCCGACGTAGGTGGGCGGCACCAGAATAGTGTCAAGTGCTTCGGGCAGCAGGTCTGGGTAGTCGAGTGTGTAATGCAGGCCCCGGCTTTCCTTGCGCTCCATGGCCGAGCGGATCATCAGTTCCGCTACCTGCGCCAGGTTGCGCAGCTCGATCAGGTCGCGACTGACTTTATAGTTGCTGTAGAACTCGACCCTATGAGGCTAAACCCAATGGATACAGGGGTTTCAGCCGATGACCGTCAACCACCGCTCCCAAAGTGGGACAAACCTGTTACAAACTGCGCTCGCCAAGCCGTACCACTATCGCCGGTCTGGTCGCTATTACCTTCGCCTTCGCCCTCAAGGCACTGATACTGGCTTTTTCACGCTTTCGCTCAGAACTACCGACAAGGCCACCGCTATGACCATCTCGAAGGACATCCTCAAGACCCTCAAGGCGTATCACTTCGACAACCCTGAGGCGACTTGGGATGAACTCCGTGAGCGTCTGGTAGACATCGCCGAGTCATCCTTGACGATGGCGCACGGGGATAGCTCATTGGTCGCCTATGAAATGATCCATGATGAGCATCATGAAGCGCTCCGAGAGGCCAGCGCCAAGATGTCTTTGAGCCTGAATCAGCAACGAGCAGTGGGCAAGGCATTGGAGATCATTGAGGCATCTCAGGAGCGCCTGAACGGGAGGCCGGGGAAGCTGGTCGAGATCGTTAGGGGACTTAAAGAAGAGTCTTGTGGCACGTCTGTGGCCCTCCGTCCGTCCCTATCTGTATTATCGTCCGAAGCTTCCAAGCCGCTGACCTTCAAGGCCATCTCTGAGCTTTACATGGACGAGCGCAAGGAACACGTAGAGGCAAGCACCATGCGGGACATAAAGTCTTCTTGTGGCTCTATAGCTGCTGTTCTGGGTGAGCTTGACCTGAAGACCCACGCGCGGGCTGACATGGTGGCTCTGAAGGAAAAGCTCCTTGAGGATCGCTCAGCTTCCACCGTGAAGAAGATACTGACCCGCCTTACAACTGTCATGGATTGGGCTGTGCATAACGGCTACATCGACAAGAGCTTCGATAAGGGTCTAAAGCCTACCAAAGGCGCCGATAGCTCCCGTGAGGCGTTCTCTCAGGATCAAGTAAAGACACTCATGGCCCATACCAAGACTCTTCCTGAAGACTCGTGGCAGCGCTGGGCATTGTCTCTTGGGGTCATCACTGGGACTCGTATTGAGGAACTGAGGCAGCTCACCAAGGCTGATGTTAAGAAGATCCCAGGCACTGACGGTAATGGCATCTGGGTCATCGACATCAATAGGAACGATGGCAAGACAGCCAAGACCAAGAATGCGCTCCGTGTCGTACCGCTGACCGATGGGGCCTATGGGTTTGATCTTCAAGCGTTCCTCAGGTTTGTCGAGAAGGCCGACTCGCAGTTGTTCAAGCTGGGTGCAGGGCAGTTCTCTGCGGTTCTCAATGGCGCTCTCCGAGATGTCCTGAACTTGAATGCTGACCGGACACAGACATTCCACTCACTCCGCCACTCATTGGCAGGCGCATTGAAGGCCGTTGCGACTCAAGTGGAAATCACCGAGGCAATCTTGGGCCACGCTTCGGGATCTATCAGTAACGACCTGTATGGGGCGGGCAGTGCTGTGGAGGTGGGGCGGATGGGTGAGGCCTTGAAGACGGCTTTGCTCGCTTAGATATCACTGTTTCTGAATGACAGAAATCTCGTCTGTCGCCTGAGTGATGCCTGAATGATATCGTTAAGTGATTCATCAAAGGAGGCTTCAAGCGCATGATGCACCTATCTGCTTTAATTTGGCTTAAGGTGTTTCCTTGGGACGCTCTTCAAGTGCGCAATAATTTTGGTTGGGGCGCGTGAATTGGTGGTTGTCAATGTTTGCATTTGGTTCATGTGAGTTACGGCATATAGGATGAGTGAAGATAAATGGGTGTGAATAAGAAGTGTTTGGTTGTTTTGATGGGGGCAATATTTCCACTCCTCGGTTATTCAGCATCTGCGGAGAAAAGTTGGATAGGCCTTGCCACGTCTGACGATGGTACAAAGTGGGAAGCTAAGACCGGTTCGTTTGAATTTTCAAAAAACAAGAGCGGTGTGCCTATCGCGGTAATAGCAGGGAGGATGGTCAGCACGAAGCCAACGAAAATAGATTTGAACAAGTGGTACGTCTCTGCTGGAGACTGCAAAAGTAAAATGGGGAAACTGATAACTTTAAGTGTTAGTGGTGAGTACAAATTTGAAAATGATTTTCTGTTTGAGAGCGGGAATGTAGCCTCAAGTATCGCCAAATTTATTTGCGATGTGGCCGATCAAGCCATAAAAAATGCTGATGGTAAGAGTTTGTAAGCTTCTTTTGAAACGCCTGATTTAACCGGATAGCCCCTGCACCGCTGAGTTGAATAGGCTAATGAAATCTATGATTTACTCGACCCAATACCTCTAATCACCTTAGGAAGGGCTCAAAATTGAACAAAGGATGTTCCGCTTCCAGTCCGTGCTTTTTATTACGCTTCACGCCCTCTCTGGGTCCGCTGCTGCGGAGAGTCAGTTATGGGTAACTACAGACCGCACGGATCGGCACACCTGTCCTGCGATTGAGTGCGGGGTGGCAGGTCGTCTGATGTTTAGGGAAAGCGTCAAGGCTCTCGAGGAAAAAGGTGCGTGGGTGCGGATAACTAAACGATACTCAGCTTCCTGTGTAAATGGAGTTAGTGAGTATGTGAAGGATGGAAATGCAGCCTGTGTAAGCTCAAATGGCATCACAGATGGTAAGTTTGCTGAATGGGTTCAAGCAAAAGATTTGGCTGTGAATCGCCCTGAAGATCCAGCAAATGGAGCAATTGGTGATGATGCGCTTATTAAGGGGTCGGATGATTATAGACTTTACAGAGCGCAATTCTCTCAAGGCGCCCGGAAGCTAATCAATGAAGGCATTTGCAGCGAGAGCGACTTTGAGGAAATGGGTGGGTGGATGTCCTCACCGAATAGAGGGAAGGGAATGTACTTCACTTATTGCGGAGGGATGACCCTTAGCAACAAGGTTTATCTGAACGTGGGGACTGGCGAGACCAGCCGCTGATCTCCTCAAGGGTTTCTCAGGAAAATGCTGCATCTGTCAACCAGAATTTAAAAACCCTCACTATGGCTACCGGGCAACACACCAACGAAAATAAATCGTTGTCCGGCTGACCATTCAGATTCCTACCGGCTCCTTCAAGGTTCCGACCAGAGACCACCGAGTGCCAAGCGCGACCAGATCGCCAACGCTCAACTGTCCCCGGTAAACAGACCTCGTGTCTGGCTCCAGTAGGAAGGAGCGAACATTGAAATTGCTGATCGTTAGTCGGTGCCTCTTGAGGGCATCGCTGGGAAGCCTTGCACGGGATTGGGGCCACCGTGTATTGCTCAATGTTCATGGGGGCCTTTACCCTTAAAGATTCCAAAGATTACTCATTGAGTAGCTCTAATTATTACTATTTAAATAAATCTTTGCTCTTGTCTTAAAGGTCTTCTCAAGTTCTCTCTAAGTTAGGGATTGGTCTGGTGATCATGAGCATCCCATTCTTTCAGTTCGTCTCAAAGGAGGCCTATGCGATTTCACTTCAAACTCGATGGTCTCGATCATCAACATCGTGAAACCTTGTTGTCTATCGAATCGGCAATGACCGGTCGATCCTCTACCGCTTTGTTCGATCTAAAAGCTCTCGATGTTTTCACGAACAGGCCCCCTGAGAAAACCAATGAGTTCGTCTCGGGTAAGTTGGGAACATTCCTAATGAATTCCCTTGAGGCTCTTATGGCTGCTACTGGTCTCGACCTGATCGCTCTTTACGGAGCAGTGAAGGGTGTTCCCGTTATCCTCAAAGCTCGTCCCATAGCAGTCCAGCAATAACCCAGTGTCGCCTCACTGGTGCCCTTCAGATGCCTTCAGGCTTGCCATGTCCTGATCCAGCATTAGCCACATAACCCAAACCAAGAACCTTTTGATCGACCTTGGAAGATGCCCATGCGGCTCCCTCCTTGCCGTCTTGTCGTGTGCGTCTATGGCGCCAAGGTCGATCAAAGGGTCACCTCACAGGAGATCCAATTCAATGAATATCACCATCACTAAAGTCCTGAAGAACGAAGTAACTGTGTCGGGTCAGACCCTCAATCGTGAGTACGTCGAAAGCGTCATGTTGCCCTTGTTGATGGCCCAGTGTGGCCGGAACAACGGCACCAAGTTCGGCGTTATCAAAGCCTTCGAGGAAGCCGGTTTGTCCCTCAAGGCCATCCAAGAGGACGCTCAGGTCTACTTCATGACCAAGCGGGAGCAGAAAGCGACCCGTGAGCAACTTCAGCGGGAAGCCGACGAGCGTGCTGAACGTTTACGCGAGTGGACGCCACGCGAACTGGCCCAAGCGAAAGCTGACAGAGAGGCCCGCGCTGCTGCCATCCGTGAACAAGCTCAAAAGGTTTTGGCAGCACGCTCCCGTAATAACGGCTGATAGCTCCAGATCTGCACCAATCACTTCCCTACTTATTCTTCAGGAGACCAATTTCAATGAAACAGCCTAATCAATACGTCAAACCATCGACTTACAGCACTGCTCTCACCGATAGTCAAAACGGCTCGATCCGCTTCAATACGGCTAATGTCCGTGTGGAGACCCAAGCGGCCACCGATGTGTCCGCCTATGTGGAGGCCCTTACAGAGGCCCTCGACGATTACCTCAATGGTGATGAGTGGCGGCAAGCGGCAATCGAACATACACCTTGTGAGTTCCGTCCGGCTGGCTCTGAGGCGACCGGTCAGCAAATCATCACGATGGCTGATCGCTCCGTCACTTTTGACCCTCGTAAGAACTGGGATAACCAGACCATCTCGAAGGGCGAAGTCCTGGCCGGGTCTGTGATCTTCACCGAGCCCACCGATAAAGCTCTGGTAATCAGCAAGCGCTTCACCATCCTCGACCACAACCTAATGGCGGGCTTCACTGAGGGCTCCTTGCACCAGACCGGTGAGAAGCTGTTACGAGACATCGAGCATGAGGCCGCTGGCAAGATCGCTGGCATTCTGGCTACAGCTCCGAGCACCGAAAGCGTCAGTGAGCCCAAGCCTACTGGCAAACCTGCCGTGATCGCTGAGGACCTCATCGACATCTTGACGCTGCACATTAACCAGACCGTAGGCAGTTCGCTGTCTGACTTCGTGGTCTTGCTTCCTGTGTCGCTACTGGGCGTTCTTGAGCGGGCTGCTCAGCGTGCTGGAGTAGAGGATATTGAGAGCCTTATCGGCGCCTCTGTGCAGCCTTACTCGGGCACTGACTATGGTCTGTTCCTGCTGCCGAAGCTGTTCACCTCGCTGAGCTATCGCGAAGGCCGTAACGGTGACGTGTGGAAGATCCAAGCGACCCGCAACGGTGCCCACCAGTGCTGGGACGTTGAAATCATGGCTACCGTGGACATCGTTGCTAACGGCAAAGTCCGTGTGAAGCTGACCGCTGATGGTCTCCAGACCGAGGCTGTGGCCTTCCCGATGATTACCCGCATCACCTTGGCGTAGCTTTAGCTCGCTACTGAGCTGATCGTAAAGAGCCCCGTAAGACCGACCCGAGAGGGACCGGCAGGGGCCTCGCTTCACCAGCAATCAAAAACCCTCACCATCGGGGACAGGCAACCGTAATCCGTATCAAAGCCAGTCAACCTCGCTTCAACCCTTCGCCCGTCGCTGGGCATCCATCAAACACAGTCTTTCTGTTTGCTCTCTAAGCCACCGATCAGAGCCCGTCATGGGGCCTGTGTGCTGGTCTGTGGGAGCGAACTCAGAGAGCAAACAAAAGGAAATCATGAAATGACAATCGACATCCAACACAAGCACGCCTCCCACGTCATCATCATCGAGGGTCAGGCCTTCAAGGCTAACGACTTCGGTATGTGGGATTTGACTGACATCTGGCAGACCTTGAAGCTACCCAAGGGTAAAGCACCAGCACAGTGGCGAACCAAGCAAGCTCAGCGGTTTTTAGACATGCAAAATTTGCAGGTCATCCAAGGCCGTGCTGCTCAGACCCTCGCGACCAAACGAGCAACCATTGAGTTCGCTGGCTGGGTCTCCGATGAATTTAAGGACATGGTCTATGACGCCTTCGAGGCGATCCTTGAGATGCCTGAGGTTGCCTTGCTGGTGGCCGACAAGATGCGCAGCATGGGAAATGACCATAGCGCTGCAATCCTTGATCGCCATGTATTCAATGATCGCTGTGACTGGAAGGCCCTTAAGGTTCCCCACAAGAACACCCAAAAGGGTCTGCATGCTGCTGTAGCAAAGGGCAACCTGACACCGGCACGAGCAGCTCAGCTTGGCCTCAAGGCCATCTAATCGAATCCCCCAAGGAGAACCTAATGGACAACCTACAGGCTGCCTACTGGGTCTGCGTTGTTGTTCATGTGGTCTACTGGCTGTACGGGCACTTCAAGGCCTCTTAATGAGAATCTGACAGAAAAATCTGAAAGACCACCTCATTCATACTGACTGCCAAGGTTCCCCCGTAGACCCTCGCACAGGCCCGCACAGGCGCCATAGAGACCCTCATAGGCGGACGATAGAGACCCCAGAGCTGGGACAAATATGGCGCAAAGCTGTTACAAAACGGGGTCTTAGCGTGCTAGGCTCAGGTCTCCTAACGTGCCTCATCTGGTCGGTGTAAGGATCGTATCCTTCGCCTCTGGCAGCATCTCTGGATAGTCCAGCGTGTAGTGCAGACCCCGAGATTCCTTGCGTTCCATCGCTGACTGGATCATCAGTTCAGCTACCTGAGCAAGGTTCCTCAGTTCAATCAAGTCTCTGCTTACTCGGTAGTTGCTGTAGAACTCGTCGATTTCATCCAGCAGCAAACGCACCCGATGCTGTGCCCGTTGCAGGCGCTTGTTGGTGCGCACGATGCCCACGTAGTCCCACATGAAGCGCCGTAATTCGTCCCAGTTGTGGGCGATGATCACGTCCTCATCGGAGTCGGTCACCTGGCTGGCGTCCCAAGCGGGCAGGGCACGCGGGATGGCGACGTCGGGCAGTTGCTCAAGAATGTCTGCTGCCGCCGAACGGGCGTAGACGAAGCATTCGAGCAGCGAGTTGCTGGCCATGCGGTTGGCGCCGTGCAGACCGGTGAAGCTGGTTTCGCCGATGGCGTACAGACCGGGCACGTCGGTGCGGCCCTGTTGATCGACCATCACGCCTCCGCAGGTGTAATGCGCAGCCGGTACGACCGGAATCGGTTGCTTGGTGATGTCGATGCCGAATCCGAGGCAGCGCTCGTAGACGGTCGGGAAGTGCGATTTGATGAAGGCTTCGGGTTTGTGACTGATGTCGAGGTAGACGCAATCGATACCCAGGCGCTTCATTTCATGGTCGATCGCACGGGCGACGATGTCCCGTGGCGCCAGTTCTGCGCGTGAGTCGAAACGTTGCATGAAGCGTTCGCCGTTCGGCAGCTTCAAATGAGCCCCCTCGCCGCGCAGTGCCTCGGTTACCAGGAAACTCTTGGCTTGCGGGTGGTAGAGGCAGGTAGGGTGGAACTGGTTGAATTCAAGGTTCGCCACCCGGCAGCCTGAACGCCAGGCCATGGCGATGCCATCACCGCAGGCACCGTCGGGGTTGCTTGTATAGAGATAGACTTTGGCGGCGCCGCCGGACGCCAGGATCACGAAGCGTGCGCCGAAGGTATCGACTTCCCCGGTTTTGCGGTTGAGTACGTAGGCGCCGAGGCAACGTTCGCCTTCCAGCCCCAGCCTGCGTTCGGTGATCAGATCGACCGCTACCCGCTGTTCGAGCAATTCGATGTTCCGGCGTTTTTTGGCTTGGGCCAGCAGGGTCGTGAATATTGCAGCGCCAGTGGCATCGGCTGCGTGGATGATCCGTCGATGGCTGTGACCGCCTTCTCGGGTCAGGTGGAATTCGAAGCCGCCGTCTTCGGTGCCGGACTGTTCGTCGCGAGTGAACGGCACGCCCTGGTCGATCAGCCACTGGATCGCCTCTTTGCTGTGCTCCACGGTGAAACGCACCGCGTCTTCATGGCACAGGCCGCCGCCAGCATTGAGGGTGTCATCGACATGGGATTCGACGGTGTCGGTGTCGTCCAGCACGGCCGCGACGCCACCCTGTGCCCAATAGGTCGAGCCGTTGGCAAGATCGCCTTTGCTCAGGACGGCGATACGCAAGTGACCGGGCAGGGTCAGCGCAAGACTCAAACCGGCAGCACCGCTGCCAATCACCAGGACATCGTGTTGAAACTGTTGGCTCATTTCAGGATTCCGCTCAAAGCGACCCGGGTCGGGGTTGGCGCAGGACAGGCGGATGGGCGAGTCGAGACAGCCACACAGCCCACTAGTATATAGAGGGGTGGGGCGGCACAATAGCCGGGCGGATATGGCATTGTGAGACTACTGCGACGGAAAAATTCTGACGCTTTGTCGGAAGTTTTTTTCAGCGACTTTGGAAAAAAGCGACTGTATCGCAGATGAAACACGCTTTTTCCGCTCCCGGTTGCACAATGTCGACGCGGCACGTCTATAAATATTTGGAACTTTTGCCAGAGGCCCAAGATCAATAGACAGTTGCCCGAAACAAGGGACAGTGTCGGCTTCAATGCGGAACCTGCGGTTGGGTTCTTGCCGGCGAGCCGATGACAAGATTATTCGCGCAGCCGGTTCATCCCGCGCTGCGTTTTTCGTGCGTGCCAAATCAGAGCCCGCAGGAAACTTGCTTGGAGGGGGAGAACTTTTGCGAAAAGCCCGAGTCTATGTTTGCAAGTCCGGTCGTTTGGCCATGCAAGACTCCTCCGAGTTTATCGAGGAGTGTTCATGCTAACCCAGGAAGAGGATCAGCAGCTGGTCGAACGCGTTCAGCGTGGCGACAAGCGAGCTTTCGATCTGCTGGTGCTGAAGTATCAGCACAAAATTCTCGGGTTGATCGTGCGTTTTGTGCACGACACCCATGAAGCCCAGGACGTCGCACAAGAAGCCTTCATCAAGGCTTATCGAGCGCTTGGAAACTTCCGCGGCGACAGTGCGTTTTATACGTGGCTGTACCGCATCGCCATTAACACGGCGAAAAACTATCTGGTTTCACGCGGCCGCCGGCCGCCGGATAGTGATGTAAGTTCCGAAGATGCAGAGTTCTACGACGGCGATCACGGCCTGAAGGATCTCGAGTCTCCTGAACGAGCATTGCTGCGGGATGAGATCGAAGGCACCGTCCATCGAACCATTCAGCAACTGCCAGAGGATTTGCGTACGGCATTAACTTTGCGCGAATTTGATGGTCTGAGTTACGAGGACATCGCGAGCGTCATGCAATGTCCGGTTGGTACCGTGCGCTCCCGGATTTTCCGCGCCCGGGAGGCCATCGATAAAGCCCTGCAGCCGTTGCTGCAGGAGAACTAAAGACAGCGGCGACAGCCAAGAGAGGAACGCCATGAGTCGTGAAGCCCTGCAGGAATCGCTGTCCGCAGTGATGGATAACGAAGCGGACGAACTGGAATTGCGTCGAGTGCTTAACGCACTGGACGATGTTGAAACCCGTGAAACCTGGGCTCGTTACCAGATCGCTCGGGCAGCCATGCACAAGGATCTGTTGCTTCCGCGTCTGGATCTCGCTGCGGCTGTTTCTGCTGCGCTGGAAGATGAAGCCACCCCTGCGAAAGTGTCTCGCGGCCCATGGCGCAGTCTCGGTCGTCTGGCCGTAGCCGCTTCGGTGACCGTTGCAGTTCTGGCGGGTGTTCGTCTGTATAACCAGGATGAAATCGCTGGCGTTGAACTCGCCCAGCAATCCAATCAGCCTGTCCTTGCAACTCCTCAGGTCAAAGGCCCGGCGGTATTGGCAGGTTACAACGAGAGCTCCGAAGCTACTGGCCCGATGGCCAATGGCGTACTGCAAGGTCAGCCAGGCTGGCATGATCAGCGTCTGCCGGGTTACCTGCGCCAACACGCTCAACAGGCTGCCCTGAAAGGCACCGAGAGCGCGCTGCCTTATGCACGTGCAGCAAGTCTGGAAAACCGTTAAGGGGGATCATGCGCGCCATACCTCTACTTACGCTTCTGCTTAGCGGCTGGTTCATTGTTCCAGCCCACGCCGACGAGGCTCAGGACTGGTTGACCCGCCTGGGCCAGGCCGAGCAGCAGCAAAGCTTTCACGGCACATTCGTTTACGAGCGTAACGGTAGTTTTTCTACCCACAACATCTGGCATCGCGTCCAGAATGGTCAGGTCCGCGAGCGTTTGCTTCAGCTCGACGGTTCGGCTCAGGAAGTTCTGCGCATTGATGGGCACACTCAATGCGTCAGCGGCACCCTGATTGCGGGTCTGGGGGATTCACCCAACTCTGCCGCCCGTCCGCTTGATCCTAAAAAGCTGAAGAACTGGTATGAGCTTGCCGTCATTGGCAAGTCGCGCGTGGCCGGGCGTGAAGCAGTGATTGTATCGCTGACGCCACGTGATCAGCACCGTTACGGCTTCGAACTGCATTTGGATAAGGAAACGGGTCTGCCGCTCAAGTCGCTGCTGTTGAACGACAAGGGGCAGTTACTCGAGAGATTTCAGTTTACGCGGCTGGATACCTCTGAAGTTCCCTCCGATAGGGACCTGCAAGCCAACTCCGATTGCAAGCCAGTCAATCTCGACAGCGACAAGGCTTCTGCGGTCAAGACCGCGCAGGTCTGGCGCTCTGACTGGTTGCCTCCTGGCTTCGAACTGACCAGTAGTTCCTCGCACAAGGATCCGGAAACCAAGACACAGGTCAACAGTCTGATGTATGACGATGGTTTGGCCCGATTTTCGGTGTTTCTCGAGCCGTTGAACGGTGCAACCGTCACCGATACCCGGACTCAGCTGGGCCCGACCGTTGCTGTATCCCGCCGCCTGACAACGCCTCAAGGCGAAATGATGGTGACGGTAGTCGGCGAGATTCCAATCGGGACCGCCGAACGGATTGCCCTGTCGATGCGCAATGATGGCGCTGCAACCAGCAAACAGTGAGCTGATTCCAGCTATCTCCACTTCGTCTTCGAGACGTGAAATGTTTGCTGAGCATTTTCATTTGCAAAACACCCGAAAATTTTTTATAGGTCAGAGCCTCTCGGCTCTGGCCTTGTTTGTTGTTCCCGGAACAAAAATGCCGGCCTGTGGTTTCCGGTGTTCCTTGCTCCATATCGCTTAACCCTGCTCGTCGTAACGGGAGCTGTATGTCGATACCAAGCTTGAAGTCTTATCTCTCCATTTTCGCCACGGTGCTGGTGCTCGGTCAGGCTGTTCCTGCAGTCAATGCGGCTGAGGCGGCCAGCCCGGCCAACCTGCCGGATTTCACCCAGCTGGTCGAACAGGCCTCGCCTGCGGTGGTGAACATCAGTACCACGCAAAAGCTGCCGGATCGCAAAGTGAACCAGCAAATGCCCGACCTGGAAGGCTTGCCGCCGATGCTGCGCGAGTTCTTCGAGCGCGGCATGCCGCCGCAACAGCGTTCTCCGCGTGGTGATCGCCAGCGTGAAGCGCAGTCGCTGGGGTCGGGCTTTATCATTTCGCCGGATGGCTACATCCTGACCAATAACCATGTGATCGCCGACGCCGACGAAATCCTCGTCCGTCTGGCTGATCGCAGTGAAATGAAAGCCAAGCTGATCGGCACCGACCCACGTTCCGACGTGGCGCTGCTGAAAATCGAAGGCAAGGATCTGCCAGTGCTGAAGCTGGGCAAATCCCAGGACTTGAAAGCTGGTCAGTGGGTGGTGGCAATCGGTTCGCCATTCGGCTTTGACCACACCGTGACCCAAGGCATCGTCAGTGCCGTCGGCCGCAGCCTGCCGAACGAAAACTACGTGCCATTCATCCAGACCGACGTGCCGATCAACCCGGGTAACTCCGGTGGCCCGCTGTTCAATCTGAACGGTGAAGTGGTCGGGATCAACTCGCAGATCTACACCCGTTCCGGTGGCTTCATGGGCGTGTCGTTCGCCATCCCGATCGACGTGGCCATGGACGTTTCCAATCAACTGAAAAGCGGCGGCAAGGTCAGCCGTGGCTGGTTGGGCGTCGTCATCCAGGAAGTGAACAAGGATCTGGCCGAGTCGTTCGGTCTGGACAAACCGGCCGGTGCGCTGGTTGCGCAGATTCAGGATGACGGCCCGGCTGCCAAGGGCGGCCTGCAAGTGGGTGACGTGATCCTGAGCATGAACGGTCAACCGATCGTCATGTCTGCTGATCTGCCACATCTGGTGGGTGCATTGAAAGCTGGTGCCAAAGCCAATCTCGAAGTGATTCGTGACGGTAAGCGCAAGAATGTCGAGCTGACCGTAGGCGCCATTCCGGACGAAGACAAGGAGCTGGATGCCCTGCCTAAATCCGGTGCTGAAACCAACAGCAATCGTCTGGGTGTTTCGGTTGCCGAGCTGAGCGCCGAGCAGAAGAAAACCTACGACCTCAAAGGTGGTGTGGTGATCAAGGAAGTGCAGGATGGTCCTGCGGCCCTGATCGGTCTGCAACCGGGCGACATCATCACGCACCTGAACAATCAGGCCATTGGTTCTTCCAAGGAGTTCGCCGAGATCGCCAAGGCGCTACCGAAAAACCGTTCGGTGTCGATGCGCGTTCTGCGTCAGGGCCGTGCCAGCTTCATCACCTTCAAACTGGCTGAATGATCCAGTTGTCCAGGCAGTAAAAAAAACCGCCTCGAAAGAGGCGGTTTTTTTGTATCCGGAATTTGTCTTGGCGCGGGCTTAACCCATCATGTCCTTGACCATACGCTCTTGCTCCATCAGCTCGCGCTGACGGGCATCGATACGCGACGACAGCGGGAAGTTGCTGCCAGCCTTGCGCTTGGCGAAGTCCAGTTGCTGGATTGCCTGGCGATAATCGCCGACCAGCGCGAAATACTCGGCACGGGCCTGATGCAAGCCAATGATGTTGCCGGACAGTCCGCGGGTTTCTGCAACCTGGTACCAAACGTCTGGATCGTCCGGACGCGATTTCAACAAGCCCTCGAGTGCCTTCTCTGCATCGGCGGTGCGGTTCTGTTTCAGCAGCAGATCGACGCGTACCTGGTTCAGCGGATAGTTGCCTGGGTACTGACTGAGCATCCGGTCAACGCGGGACTGGGCATCGGCCAGCTTGTTGTTGGTGATGTCCAGATCGACCTGCGCGAGGTTGTAGATGATCTCGTTCGGCGATTTGGCCAGCAGTTGCTTGAGATTCTCTCGTGCCTCGTTCAGCTGACCGCCCTTGATCTGGGCGATCGCCAATCCGTAACGGGCCACATCGTTATTCGGATTATCGTCCAGTTGCGCGCGAAAGCGCTTGGCACCAAGGCCCGGCGTTTCTTCATAGGTCAACTGCACCCGCGCCCGGATCAGTTGGTAGCGCTTGCTGTCTTCGATACCGCCGGGTTTAGCCTGTTCGGCGCGGTTGCGGGTGTCGGCGATCCGCGATTCGGTGACCGGGTGGGTCAGCAGGAATTCCGGCGGTTTGCCATCGAAACGATACTGGCGCATCAAACGCTCGAACATGGTCGGCATCGAGCGCGGATCGTAGCCGGCCTTTTCCAGGTTAAGGATGCCGATGCGGTCGGCTTCCTGCTCGTTCTGACGCGAGAAGCGTCGTTGTTCCTGAATCGCTGCCGCTTGGGTGCCGGCAATCGCTGCAATCCCGGCATCGCCTGCGCCTGCCGCAGCGATCACGATACCAGCCAGCAGCGCTGCCATCATCGGTACCTGCATGCGCTGCGACGCCTCGACGCCACGAGCGAAGTGGCGCTGGGACAAGTGAGCCAGTTCGTGAGCCAGTACCGAGGCATATTCGCCTTCGGTCTGTGCATTGAGGAAAAGACCGCCGTTGACCCCGACAATCCCGCCCGGTGCGGCGAAGGCGTTCAGCTGCGGGCTGTTGATCAGGATGAACTCCAGGCGTCGGTCATTGACCTGGCTGGTTTCCACCAGCTTATAGACGCTGGACTCTACGTAGTCTTTGAGCTGTGGATCGTTGAGCTGCGAAACCTGGCTGCGCAGCAACGCCAGCCAGGCGCGACCCAATTGATATTCCTGTTGTGGCGAGACGATGGCAGAGCTGGCGTCACCGAGTGACGGCAGGTCGTCGGCGAAGCCCGGTGAGGCGAGCAGGCAAGCGAGCGTCAGCAGGGTAGGGCGCAGAAATGTCATGCACAAAGCCTTAGTCGACAAAGACCTTACTGTAGCCGGACACCGGGCCTGCGACCAGATATTCTAGGCAGCCTGACCACCTGATTCGGAGTGACGCATGACCGACGCTGTAGCCCATGACTGTGAACTGGACGCCAGTGGCCTGAATTGTCCGTTACCGTTGCTCAAGGCCAAGATGGAACTGAACAAGTTGCCCAGCGGTGCAATACTCAAGGTGATTGCCACGGATGCTGGCTCGCAACGCGACTTTCGCACCTTTGCCAAGTTGGCCGGTCATACGCTGCTGCGTGAAGAAGACGAGGCGGGTGTCTACCGTTACTGGCTGAAAAAAGCCTGAAACCGACCGCGTAAATGACCTAAGGAAAATTGATGTTCAAAGTGTTGCGCGACTGGATTCAGCGCTACTTCTCCGATGAAGAAGCGGTGGTGCTGGCGGTGCTGTTGTTTCTCGCCTTCACCGCTGTGCTCACGCTTGGCGGAATGCTTGCGCCGGTGCTGGCCGGCATGGTGCTGGCGTATCTGATGCAGGGGTTGGTGCTCACGCTCGAGCGCCTGCGTGTGCCCGGTGGCGCGGCGGTCGGTCTGGTGTTTGCGTTGTTCATGGGCGTGCTGATGGTGTTCATCGTCGTGGTGCTGCCGCTGCTCTGGCACCAGTTGATCACCTTGTTCAACGAGTTGCCGGGCATGCTCGCCAAGTGGCAATCGCTGCTGTTGCTGCTGCCCGAGCGCTATCCGCACCTGGTTTCCGACGAGCAGGTGCTGCAAGCGATCGAAGCGGCGCGGGGCGAGATCGGCAAGTTCGGCCAGTGGGCGCTGACGTTCTCGTTGTCGAGCTTGCCGCTGCTGGTGAACATCATGATCTATCTGGTGCTGGTGCCGATCCTGGTGTTCTTCTTCCTCAAGGACCGGGCAATGATCGGCGAGTGGGTGCGCGGCTATTTGCCGCGCGAACGGGCGCTGATCACCCGGGTTGCCGAGGAAATGAACCGGCAGATCGCCAACTACATTCGCGGCAAGGTCATCGAGATCGTGATTTGTGGTGGCGTGACCTACATCGCGTTCGTCGCGCTGGGGCTCAATTATGCGGCGCTGCTGGCCCTGTTGGTGGGCGTGTCGGTGGTGGTGCCGTATGTCGGTGCGGTGGTGGTGACCGTACCGGTGCTGCTGATTGCGCTGTTCCAGTGGGGCTGGAGCGATCAGTTTATCTATCTGATGGCGGTTTACGGGATCATCCAGACGCTGGATGGCAACGTGCTGGTGCCGTTGCTGTTCTCCGAAGCGGTCAACCTGCACCCGGTGGCGATCATTTGTGCGGTGCTGTTGTTCGGCGGGTTGTGGGGATTCTGGGGAGTGTTCTTCGCGATTCCGCTGGCGACGCTGTTCAAGGCTGTGCTGGATGCCTGGCCGCGCAAGGAGCCGGCGGTAGCGCCGCTGCTTTGAAAATGGAGCGGCGCCCGCGAGGGCGCCGACAGCATCAGGCCTTGTTCAGCGCCTGAGCAGCAGCCAGCACTGCATCCACATGTCCTGGCACTTTCACGCCGCGCCATTCCTGACGCAGTACGCCGTCCCTGTCGATCAGGAACGTGCTGCGATCAACACCCAGGTATTCCTTGCCGTAGAGTTTCTTCAGCTTGATCACGTCGAACAGCTGGCAGACGGCTTCGTCCTTGTCGCTGATCAGCTCAAACGGAAATTCCTGCTTGCACTTGAAGTTCTCGTGGGACTTCAGGCTGTCGCGGGAAATCCCGAAGATTTCCGTGTTGGCAGCCTTGAATGCCGCGTATTGATCGCGAAAGCCCTGGCCTTCAGTGGTGCAGCCCGGGGTGCTGTCCTTCGGATAGAAGTAGATCACCACTTGCTTGCCCTTGAGGGCCGAAAGGCTGACGGTCTGCCCGCTGGTGGCAAGTGCTTCGAAATCCGTAACCGGTTGGTCGATGACAACGGCCATGAAAGCTTCCTTACATTGGGTTCTGTGGGCGCCACGGTTCGATCAGTGCATCCAGGTTCATGGCGTCGGCGAAATCCAGGAACTGGTCGCGCAGCCAGCTGATCTGGGTGCCGGCGGGCAGGGTCACGGTGAACGTGGCGTTGAGCATGGTGCCGCCGGTCTGCGGTGCCTGATAGGTATCGCACGTCAGGTTTTCCAGCTCGACGTTGTGATCCATGAAGAACTGGCACAGCTCGTTGATGATGTCCGGACGGTACGCCGAAGACACGTAAGCCACGTACGGCAGGGCTTGCGGACGGTTTTCCAGGGCGGCGCTGCGCACCACGTTGACGGTGAACGCATGACGCTTGGCCAGCACCGGCAGGCTGCCTTCAAGGCGTGCCAGGGCGTCCCAGCTGCCGGAGACTTCGAGCACCAGCGCGCTGCACTCGCCGTGGCGGGTCAGGCGCGAGGTAACCACCGCGCAGCGGTTTTCATGGCTGGCGCGGCACAGGACGTTGGTCAGCTCCATGGGATTGGCGCCGAGGGCACTGATGACAAGGAATTGTTCGCGAACTGTGGGGGTGGACATGCAGCATTCCTAAAGCGATGAGCGGTCGGTAGGGAGAGGGCGTTGATTGCCGGGGCAATGCCTGTCCGGAAGGCCCGGTTCGTGTGGCGCTACGGCTTCATGAACAAGCAAGCGTACGGCAACGATACTGGAACGGGGCCCGGGAGGCCGAAACGGGAGGCTGGAACCCGGCGTACAAGCTGATCAGTACCGATCAAAGTCTGAAGGGTAGCGAAAAGCGGCGCCAAGGGGAATGGCGGCACAGTACTTCGCTTGTGCAAGCATCTTGGCGCCAGTACCATTACCGCTCTCTTTTTCCGGCAGGAGCGGTTTCATGATTGCGGGCAGTATGGTGGCACTGGTCACTCCCATGGATGCACAAGGGCGTCTTGACTGGGACAGCCTCAGCAAACTCGTGGACTTCCATCTCAAGAACGGCACCCATGCCATTGTCGCGGTCGGCACCACCGGCGAGTCGGCAACCCTTGATGTAGAAGAACACATCGCCGTCATCAAAGCCGTGGTCAAACAGGTCGCCGGTCGTATTCCGGTGATCGCCGGTACTGGCGCCAACTCGACCCGCGAAGCGGTCGAGCTCACCCGCAACGCTAAAGAAGCCGGCGCCGATGCCTGCCTGCTGGTCGTCCCGTACTACAACAAGCCGACCCAGGAAGGCCTGTACCAGCACTTCAAGCATATCGCCGAAGCGGTCGACATCCCACAGATTCTCTACAACGTTCCCGGCCGCACCTCCTGCGACATGCAGGCCGAGACCGTGATCCGCCTGTCCACCGTGCCGAACATCATCGGCATCAAGGAAGCGACCGGCGACCTGAAACGTGCCAAGGCGATCATCGACGGCGTGAGCAAGGACTTCATCGTGCTGTCCGGTGATGATCCGACCGCAGTCGAGCTGATCCTGCTGGGCGGCAAGGGCAACATCTCTGTTACCGCCAACGTCGCCCCGCGCGAAATGGCCGACCTGTGCGAGGCCGCGCTCAAGGGCGACGCCGAGACCGCACGGGCCATCAACGAAAAACTGATGCCGCTGCACAAGGACCTGTTCATCGAAGCCAACCCGATTCCGGTGAAGTGGGCTTTGGTCGAAATGGGCCTGATGCACCAAGGCATCCGCCTGCCGCTGACCTGGCTGAGCGCTCCTTGTCATGAAACGCTGCGCTCGGCCCTGCGCCAGTGCAACGTCCTGGTTTAATTGAGGAAGTACAACGCATGAAGCGAATGGCCGGACTTTCCGCACTTGCCTTGATTATCTCCAGCACCAGTGGCTGCGGATGGGTCTGGGGCCCGGAAGGTTATTTCCGTGACCGTGGTAGCGATTACCTGGAAGCGCAACAGACTGCACCGATGCAACTGCCACCGGACGTCAGCACCTCCAAGCGCCTGGATCCGCTGCTGCCGATCCCGCGCAACGTGGCCGACGACACCGCCAAGGGTGAATACATCGTCCCGCGTCCTCAACCGCTGTCGACCGTTGCCGATGCCAGCGACTACTCGCTGCAGAAGAGCGGTGATTCCCGTTGGGTCATGGCCCAGCATCCACCGGCCGAAGTCTGGCCAGTGGCGGTGCAGTACTTCCAGGACAACGGTTTCCGTCTGGATGAACAGCGCCCGCAAACCGGCGAATTCACCACCACCTGGCAGCATTCCGACGAACTGTCCGCCGCCATGGCCAAGCGCCTGAGCGCCGCGGGCGTCAGCACCGACAGTGAAACCCGCGTGCGGGTGCGCATCGAGCCGGGCGTGCAGCGCAACACCAGTGAAGTCTACGTGGTCAGCGCCGAGCGTCCTGCCGGCAGCACCGCCAATGTCGATTTCACCAACCGTTCGGTCAACACCGGCCTCGACGCCGCGCTGGTCGACGACATGCTCGCGAGCATGAGCCGTACCTCCGAGAAGGGTGGTTCGGTGTCGATGCTGGCTTCGCGTGATTTCGATACCCCGAGCCGTGTCAGCCTGAGCGAAGACGGCAGCGGCAACCCGGTACTGAACGTCGGTACGGACCTGGATCGTGCCTGGTCGAGCGTCGGTCGTGCGCTGGAACAGGGTGAATGGCGCGTTGAAGACATCAACCGCAGCCTGGGTCTTTACTACATCAACTTGTCCGAAAAGGCCGAGAAGAAAGACGAGAAACCTGGTTTCTTCAGCAGCCTGTTCGGCAGCGCGCCGACCAAGGAAGAAGTTGAAGCCCGTGCCGAGCGTTATCAAGTTCGCCTGAGCAAGGTCGGCGAAAACGTTCAGGTGACCGTCGAGAAAAACATCAATACCGTTGCGCCGGCCGATGTGGCCCGCAAAGTGTTGAGCGTGATTCAGGACAACCTGGGCTGATCCAATGCGTTTTGCCGTTCTCGGCAGCGGTAGCCAAGGGAACGGCACGCTGATCGCCAGTGCTGATACGTATGTGCTGGTGGATTGTGGTTTTTCCCTGCGGGAAACCGAAAAACGCCTGTTGCGCCTGGGTGTGAACCCGGCGCAACTGAGCGCGATACTCGTAACCCACGAACATGCCGACCACGTGCATGGCGTGGGTTTGCTGTCTCGGCGCTACAATCTGCCTGTCTACCTCAGTCGCGGCACACTGCGCGGGATGCGCAAACCGATTGAACCTGCCGGTTTCGTGACCGGTGGCGAGCAACTGCAGATCGGTGCTCTGAGCATCGGGGTCATTGCCGTGGCCCATGATGCGCAGGAGCCGACCCAGTACGTATTCAGCGATCAAGAGCAGCGGCGCTTCGGCCTGCTGACCGACCTGGGTTCCTACTGCGAGCGGGTGCTGGACGGTTATCGGGACCTCGATGCGTTGATGATCGAGTCCAATCACTGTCGCGACATGCTGGCCCGTGGTCATTACCCGTACTTTCTCAAGCAGCGGGTGGGCGGTGAGCTGGGACATTTGAACAACCATCAGGCGGCATTCCTGGTGGCCGAGTTGGGCTGGCAAGGCCTGCAACACCTGGTCCTGGCCCATCTGAGCAGCAAGAACAACCTGCCGCAGCTGGCCCGGCAATGTTTTGTCGACACCCTCGGGTGCGACCCGGACTGGCTGCAACTGGCCGATCAAGATTCAGGGCTCGACTGGCGCCACATCGCCTAGCCCATCTACTTAGCAAGCGGAGCCCATCATGGAAAAACGTGAAGAACTCTACCGCGGCAAAGCCAAATCGGTTTACAAGACCGACGACGCTGACCGCTTGATCCTGCTGTTTCGCAACGACACTTCGGCGTTCGACGGCAAGCGCATCGAGCAGCTCGACCGCAAAGGCATGGTGAACAACAAGTTCAACGCCTTCATCATGCAGAAACTCGAAGCGGCCGGTATTCCGACCCAGTTCGACAAGCTGCTGGCCGACAACGAAGTGCTGGTGAAAAAACTCGACATGATCCCGGTCGAGTGCGTCGTGCGTAACTACGCCGCCGGCAGCCTGGTCAAGCGTCTGGGCGTCGAGGAGGGCATGAAGCTCAACCCGTACACCTTCGAACTGTTCCTGAAGGACGACGCCAAGGGCGACCCGTTCATCAACGAATCCCACGTCGTGGCCTTCGGCTGGGGCACCGCCGAGCAACTGGCGCGCATGAAAGAACTGTCGCTCAAGGTCAACGAAGTCCTGAGCAAACTGTTCGACGACGCCGGCTTGCTGCTGGTGGACTTCAAGCTTGAATTCGGCGTATTCAGTGACGGCTCGATCGTCTTGGGCGACGAGTTCAGCCCGGACGGCTGCCGTCTGTGGGACAAGGACACCAAGAAGAAGATGGACAAGGACCGCTTCCGCCAGGGCCTCGGTGACGTCATCGAAGCCTACGAAGAAGTCGCCAACCGTCTGGGCGTACCGCTTTAATCGACGCAAGCATCTGATAGCACGGAAAAAATTTCGTCTGGGGGTTTCCCATTCAGCGAAAGTGTTGTTATGATGCGCGCCGTTGGAGAGATGCCAGAGTGGCCGAATGGGACGGATTCGAAATCCGTTGTACCTTCACCGGTACCTAGGGTTCGAATCCCTATCTCTCCGCCATACATAGAAAAAGCCCCGTAGCTGAGAAGCTACGGGGCTTTTTCGTTTCTGAGGTTTTTTACCTGGATCGTTTATTTACGCATCAGAACTGGATCTCTAGCTCAATTCTGATTGGTAAAAACTTAGCGATCCAGTCATTCGCGCCCTCGGAGAGATGACCCTACCTTGGCGCGATCCTTTCCAGAGAGGTTGAGTTGGCGCCGAGAGTGCCAAGACCCTTTGTCGCCTGAGCTTTCGAAGTGATTTCATTGAGCTATCATCGTTGGAAAAATGGAGGTCTGTATGAAAGAGGTTTTTTCTGTAGCGGTTATAGCAATCACCGTGGCGCTATCAGGGAGTGTTCACGCACGCGGGAGCGGCTTCGGCAGTCATTCTTCGTTCAAGTCCAGTTACTCCTACGGAAGTCGTTCCGACCATTCGGTTAGTGGATATACGCGAAGCAATGGAACGTATGTTCGCCCCTCTCATGCTACAAACCCAGACTCCACCAGAAACAATAACTACAGCACCAAAGGTAATGTGAATCCGTACACAGGAAAGTTCGGCACTAAACCTCGTGATGGCATGTAGTTATGAGGCTGCCAGAGAAGGTATTTTATTCAATTATGCTATTTGTCTTGATGCAGGGGAGTACAACAACTCTCGCAGCCACATTTGATGGCTACGAATGTACGGATGATTGCTCAGGACATCAGGCCGGTTATGAATGGGCCGAGGAAAAGGGAATTTACGATGAAAATTCCTGTAGTACCCCATCTGAGTCCTTTAACGAAGGCTGTCAGTCGTTTATCGAAGGAGGCGCAGGCGTTGTTTCAACGGACGATGATGATGGTGATGAAGAAAGCGACGATGACGAATGACGGCTCACCAAAACGGCCCCGTAGCTGAGAAGCTACGGGGCTTTTTCGTTTCTGATCCAACGCAATTCGACACCCCAACTACTTCTGCCCCAAATCCACCACCTCCCAACTATCATCCGGATCAAACCGCTTCATCGCCTTCGCCACTTTCTCCCCATCCGGCCCGAGGTCCTTCTGAAACACTTGGCCCTCATGGCTGATCATGAAACTCATCACCCCGGTGTCGGCATATTTCGCTGGCCACGCGATCAAGGCGAATCCGCGACTCATCTTGTCTCCAATCAGATAGCTATAGGCGCCGCCCGGGGCTGACGGGCCTTGGGCGTCGAGGATGCGGAAGTGGTAGCCGTGCCAGTCTTCGTCGTTGATAGCCTGGCCGAAGGCGGGGCCGAGGGGGCTGATCTGGCCGCTGTCGTCTTCTGGCCAATAGAGGCCGTCGTGTTTGCCGGGGGAGCTGAAGATTTTCTGTGCGTATTCGAGGGCGCCGTCGCCGTCGCGGTCTTCCGAGGCGTAGTCCATTTGCGCGTCGTGGTAGGCCAGCGCCGATTGCACTGCCGCCAGTTCGTTGCGGCCGATGCGACGGGCACGGATTTCGACCTGCGCAGCTTTCATGTCGAAGCGCCAACCGGTTTTGTCTTTGATGAGCGGGATGGGCAGCGTCCAGTGATCGGGCCCGACGGAGAGTACGGCCTTGTTGTCGCCGGTCTTTTCCAGGGTGTGCTGTTCGCGGTATTGCTGGAGGAAGGCATCGACATCGCTGCGCTGCACGCCTTCACGGGGAATGAAGCTGTGCCATTCCTCGCCCAGCAATTCAGTCAGGCGTTTCTGATCGGCGTGTTGCGTACCGAGGGCTTCGACAAAGGCGTCAGCGGCTTTTTCCGGGGTTGGAAACACTTGCTGGGCCGAGGCGATACTCGAAAATGCGAGGCCGGCCGCGAGGGTCAGGCAGTTTTTGACCAGAGAATGGATGTTCATCGACGGCCACCTCCTCTCTGACGCATGCCCCCGCCGGATGGCCGGCTGATCTGATGTCCGGCGGCGCGTGAGGGGTTGGGACGTTGCGCAGAAATCTGGCTGGCCCGGCCGCGATCAGCCTGGACGCGGGTCTGTGACGGGGAGCGCGCGCCTGCGAAGGCGTTGTTCCGCGCACTGCCCGCGGCGGTTCGGGCATGGGACGCACGGTTGTCACGTTGATTAACGCCCGGTTGCCGCGCCTCCCGCGTGTTGCCTTGAGCGCGGTCGGCGGCTCTAGGCCTGTCCGCGCCGCCTTGCATGCGATTGCCAACATTGGCGGATTGCGCTTCGCGGACTTGATTCCGGGCTTCCCGATTGCTGGTGGCGGGACGCTCGATACCGGCTTTGTCCATCGAGTTGCGAGCTCGCTCCCGGGCTTGTGCCCGCTGCGCGTTGTCGCCGCGATAGGCGTCACGCTGAGCCGCGCCGTCCAGCTGCCGGCCATACTGCGCGCGACTGCGGTTGTCACGATAAGGCACGCCATCGCGATGCACGGTGTTGTGCTGCCACTTGTTCTGGTTGTTGGTGATGCGGTTATTGCCGTTGATGTTGTTGTAACGGTTTACATCGATGTCGATATCGTTATTGCCCCAATCGCAGTCGCCCCACAACGACGCGACAACCGCCACGCCCGTACCGAAGGCCAGCCCGGCCACGAGTGCCTGACCCGGGTAGTAAGCGGGCGGCGGCGGGTAATACACCGGCGGCGAGGCCGGATAAGGCCAGGTGCCATAAGTGGTGGTCGGGTTATAGGTCGGAACGTAGACCACCTGCGGATCGGCGGGCTGAATGATGATGGTCGTGTTGTCGGCCGGCTTGGTTGTCCCGGCAGAGATGGGCGGCGTTACGTTCTGCACTGTCACATTCTGATATTGATTGCTCTGCAGATTGCCCGCCGCCTGGGCCTGACGCCGCAAGCGCTGAACGCCGGCCATGAGTTCGTCAGGCTGGGCCAGAAAGGCATCCCCCAGACGTTGTACCCAGACCGGGTCCTGCCCCAGAGTCGCCAAGACTTGCGGGAACGCCACCAAGGCCTGCACGCTCGGATCCCACGTCTGGCTGGCCACTTGCTTGACCGCATCATCGCCCTTGGCGTCTGGATGCGCCTTGGACCAGCCCGCGGCTTCGGCAACTTCTCCCGGATAAGTGGCGGCCATCAGCACTTGAGCGAGCAGTGGGTCGGGATACAGGGCAATCGACGCGAGCATCTGGTCGAGCTGCTCTGTGGTAAACACGGCATCTTTGGCAGAAGCGGTGGCCGCCGCCGGAGCCGCAGGCGCAGGCGCATCGGCGGCCTGCAACAAGAGCGGTGCAGCGCTCAAGGCGAGCAGGAGCGACGCGGCGCGCAAGAGCGAACTGTGCATGACCTCTTCCCCACATCCAGATGGCAGGTTTGCAACACGCCAGGCATCAACGGCCGACATCGGACGTTGCGCCGTGATGGAGAATGGTTGGCGATTGGCATTCCGTCAAAAGTTGTACAGGCTTTTTCGAAATAAGCACGTTGCCTGTGAGTTACCGCACGTTTGCTTGCGTTTTGCGATAAATGACTAAACTTTCCGGTTCCAGGCCATGCAATGCCAACGAGCCTGGCTGTCGCTCCAACCCGAGAGGTCTGGTCATGGCAAAGGGAAAGAAGAAAGACTCGCCCCGAGAAAAACCTGACGAACATACAAAGCTGTCAAACAAGGACTACCTTGCCGAGCTGCGCCGCCTGCATATCGAACTGGTGAAAATGCAGGAATGGGTGAAGGCCGAATGCATCAAGATCTGCATCATCTTCGAAGGCCGTGACGGTGCGGGCAAGGGCGGCACCATCAAGGCGCTGACCGAGCGGGTCAGCCCGCGCGTGTTTCGCGTCATCGCGTTGCCGGCCCCGACTGATCGCGAGAAGAGCCAGATGTACCTGCAGCGCTATCTGCCGCATTTGCCGGCCGCTGGCGAAGTGGTGATCTTCGATCGCAGTTGGTACAACCGCGCCGGTGTCGAGCGGGTAATGGGCTTTTGCACGGACAAACAGGTCGAAAAGTTTCTCAAGACCGTGCCGCTGGTGGAGCGCGCAGTTGTCGGTTCGGGGGTGATCCTGCTCAAGTACTGGCTCAATGTCAGCCAGGAAGAACAGACCCGGCGCCTGGAGGCGCGGATTGTCGACGGGCGCAAGATCTGGAAACTGTCGCCGATGGACCTCAAGTCCTACAGCCGCTGGTATGACTACTCCCGGGCGCGGGACGACATGATCGAAGCGACCGATACCGATTACGCACCATGGCTGGTGGCCAACTCGAACGACAAGCGTCGGGCGCGGCTCAATATCATTTCCGACCTGCTCAGTCGCATCCCCTACAAAGAGGTGCCGCGAGAGAAGGTGAGATTGCCCAAGCGGCAGAAACCGGGGGGATACAAAGAGTCGGATTATCCCTTCAGGCACATTCCCGAAAGGTTCTGAAGCTACTTCAGAAGTCGCCGGAGCTGCCAACTCAGGCAGCCCGGCGTCCTGGACAGTCCTCAGATCTCCTTGACCGGCGTATCCCCCTGCACACCCTTGATCAATTCGATCACGTGCAGACAATCCGCCTTGTTCACATACGATTCGCCACTGGCGACCGTCTCGTGGTTGCCCGCGCGTAGCCTCCAGCGCCATTGGCCTTTGCCGGTGCTCGGGGTGCCTTTGGATTGCCTGTAAATCTCGAAATACATTCAGTTCGCTCCATGCGATTTATGTGCGACAGCCTGTGTGACGCCTCGACGCAAGCCTAGCGGAGCGCGGTTTTTTGGCTATCGGGGATTTGTTTCCAATCGTTCGTGAATGTTTCTGGAAGGCGCGGGCCAGAGCGCAGGGAACGTCCTCCGGATTGGCCGGAACGCCCTCGTTTCACCCTTGCATGACATTCCGGGCTGCTGCTTAATACGGTGCGGCTCATGGCGTCGAACAGCGTTCGGCGACCGACAATCACTATAAGAAAGAGCAGTCCATTGACCCATCCGCACGGAACGCAACACGCGGGCCCGGTGAAGTTGTCGCTGGTGATCCCCGTATTCAATGAAGAGGACAGCCTCGACGGCTTTCTCCTGCGCATTCGTCAGGTGTTCGCGCAAGAGACGCTGGTCGAACTGGAACTGGTGTTCGTCAATGACGGCAGTTCCGATGCAACGCTGGAACGTTTGCTGCATTGCCAGCAGAGCGATTCGCGCATCCGCATCGTCGATCTGAGCCGCAATTTCGGCAAGGAGGCGGCGCTTTCCGCGGGTTTGCAGATGGCCACCGGGCAAATCGTGGTGCCGATCGATGTCGATCTGCAGGATCCGCCCGAGGTCATCCTGCAAATGATCGAGCGCTGGCGCGAAGGTTTTGAAGTGGTGCTTGGCCACCGCATCAGCCGGCGCAACGACTCCTGGGCCAAGCAGACCTCTGCCAGTTGGTTCTATCGCCTGCACAACAAAATTGCCGAACAGTCATTGCCGGAAAACGTCGGTGATTTCCGACTGATGGATCGCTGCGTGGTCGACGCGCTGCTGACATTGCCCGAATCCCGGCGCTTCATGAAAGGCCTGTTCGCCTGGGTCGGATTTCGCACCACCCAGGTCGAGTACGAACGCCCGGAGCGGGCGGCGGGGCAGAGCAAGTTCAATGGCTGGCGACTGTGGAATTTCGCCCTGGAGGGCATCACCAGTTTCAGCACCGAACCGCTGCGGATCTGGACGTATCTGGGGGCGCTGGTCTCTCTGGTGTCGTTCGCCTTTGCGATGTTCATTGTGCTGCGCACGCTCATTCATGGCGTTGACTTGCCCGGTTACGCCTCGCTGATGGTTGCCGTGACGTTTCTCGGCGGCTTGCAATTGATCGGTATCGGCGTGCTCGGCGAGTATCTGGGCCGCACTTATATCGAAGCGAAGCGCCGGCCGGTTTTCCTGGTGCGCCGCATTTACGAATCCAAGGACTGACAGATGGATCTCAAGGAAACCGACATCCTCGGCGACAGCATCGGCGAGCATTGGTATTACTGCTCCAAAGCGGCCGCCACCCACCGCTTGCTGGGTGAAGCGCCGATCAAACGAATTCTCGACGTCGGCGCCGGTTCAGGATTTTTCTCCCATCACTTGTTGACCCACACGGCGGCGCGCGAAGCGTGGTGCGTGGACATCAGCTACCCGGCCGATTCAAGCGCCACCACCGTCGGCAAACCGGTGCATTACCGTCGCTCGATCGACAACGTCGACGCTGATCTGGTGTTGCTGATGGATGTACTGGAACACGTTGATGACGACCTCGGTCTGCTCAAGTCGTACGTCGACAAAGTGCCGTCCGGCAGTCGCTTTCTGATGACCGTGCCGGCGTTCCAATTCATGTGGAGCGGGCACGATGATTTCCTCGAACACAAGCGTCGCTACACCTTGAAGCAATTCGAGGCTCTGGCGGGTAACGCCGGATTGACGGTGGAGCGGGGCGCCTATTACTTCGCAGTGGTATTCCCGCTTGCGCTGGCGTCGCGCCTGTTACCCCGCGGCGCTCGGGGGGCGGCCCCGCGTTCGCAGCTGAAAAAACACCATCCGCTGGTCAATATGCTGCTGAAAACCCTGTGCAGTCTTGAGTTGCCGTTGATGGGCATCAACCGTGTGGGCGGTCTGAGTGTGTTCGTGCTGGCGCGCAAGCCGTGACGATACCCCAGAGATCCGCTTTGATTCAGCGCGGCCTGCGCTTCGCCGTAACCGGTCTGTTCGTTACGGCGCTGCATGCTTTGGTGGCGGTGCTGTTCATCAACTTCGTCAGTCCACAGCCTCCGTTGGCCAACGGCGTGGCTTTTGCCGTGGCAACGGTGGTGTCCTACGTGATCAACACCACCTGGAGTTTTTCCGCCCGGTTGCACGGCAAGACCCTGCTGCGTTTTCTGATGGTTTCGGCGGGCGGCTTTCTGTTGGCGATGTTCGTGGCTTGGGCGGCGCAGATGGCCGGGCTGCATTATCTGGCGGGTATCGGTGCGGTGGCGCTGACGATTCCGGCGTTCACGTTCGTACTGCATAACTTCTGGACGTATCGATGAAGGATTCACGCGAGCAGCCGGCTCTATTTCTATTGCCCTTGTTATTGGGTGTTCTGGTGTTTTTTCTGGTGGTCGGGCCGCAGGCGCTGAACCCCCAGAACATCGCCTGGCTGGAGCAGGGCGATCCGGCGACGCATTATCTGGGCTGGGCTTTTTTCCGGCATTCGCCGTGGACTTTTCCGCTCGGGCTCAATCCTTCTTACGGTTTGGAACTGGGTAGCGCGGTCATTTTTTCCGACTCCATTCCACTGCTGGCGCTGTTGTTCAAACCATTCAATGCCTGGTTGCCGGACACCTTTCAGTATTTCGGTTTGTGGCTGTTGGCGTGTTGCGTGTTGCAAGCCTGGTTTGGCTGGAAACTGATTGGGCTGATGACGGCCAATCCCTTGATTCGACTCCTGGGCGCAGGGCTGCTGGCGTTCTCGCCAGCAATGTTCTTGCGCATGGGCGGGCACCTTTCATTGGCCGGCCATTTCCTGATCCTGGCCGCGCTGTACCTGACGCTGTTGCCAAATCTGCGCCGACGGCGCCTCGCCTGGGGAGCCTTGCTGGCGGTGACGGCATGGGTACACGCCTACCTGCTGGCCATGGTTGCGCTGATCTGGGTGGCGGATCTGCTGGGCAAGACTTTCAATCAGTCTTTGAGTCGGCGTCAGGGGGTGATCGAGGGCGGTACGCTTTTCGCTCTGGTGAGCGTGTGTTGCTGGCAGGCCGGTTATTTCAGCATTGCCGATGGTGCGGCCTCCGGCGGTTTTGGTTTGTACCGGATGAATCTGTTGTCGCCCGTCGACCCGGCTGGCTGGTCATTGATCCTGCCCGATCTGCCGAAGGGAGGCGGGGACTACGAAGGTTTCAACTACCTTGGCCTGGGCGTTCTCTTATTGGTGCCGCTGGCGCTGATGGCCTGGTTTCGAAATCGCCACCCCTTGCGGGATCAGGTGCGCGCACGTCCATGGCTGTTGCTGGCCCTGTTCGGTTTATGGCTGTTCGCGCTGTCGAATCAGATCGGCATCGGGGCGTGGAACCTCGATTATCCGCTGCCGAAAAGTCTTGTCGCGCTGGCCAATATCTTTCGTGCCTCGGGCCGGATGTTCTGGCCGGTTCTGTACGTCTGCATCCTGGCTGCGATTTTTCTGGTGGTGCGCGGTTATCGACCGCGTATCGCCATTGGTCTGCTCGCGGTGGCGCTGTTGATCCAGGTCGCCGACAGCCGCAACGGCTGGATGGGCCTGCGGCAGGGAAAATTGGTGGCGCCTTCGTCGGTCTGGGCCAGCCCGATGACGGATCCTTTCTGGGCAAGTGCCGCTGCGCGTTATGCCAATGTCCGCAGCCTGATGCCACAGAACCAGGGTGAGCGCTGGCAGATGATCGCCGGTTTCGCAGCGACCCACGGGATGAAAACCGATGCGGTCTATCTGGGACGCATGAGCACTTCGGCGCTGGCGCGGGCACAGCAGAAAGCACGCGCGATGCTCGATTCGGGGCAATACGACGCGGACTCTCTGTACCTGCTGGACGACGATGCGCTGGTCGATGCCGCCAGAACCATCAACAGTGAAACCGATCTGCTGACGCGCGTGGATGGGGTCGCGGTGCTGGCGCCGGGCTGGAAACGGTGTGTGCAGTGTCTGCCCGTGCAGGATGAGGGGCGGCGGATGTCACTGATCCCCCTCACTCGCCCGGGACAAACGCTCACCTTCAATTATCGAAACCGACAACTGGTCAGCGGCTGGTCGACGCCGGAAAACTGGGGGACGTGGACGGAAGGGCAGCAGGCGAAGATGGAGTTGCGGGTCTTGCCTCCAGTGAGTTCGATCGTGATCGACGCATTGGCATTCATCCAGCCCCGGCACCCCGGCCAGCGGGTAATCGTCAGTCTGAACGGTCAACAGGTACTGGAGACCCGTTTGACGCAGTTTCAAGGCAATCGCCTGGAAGTTCCGATCAGCGCCGCGCTCAACCAGCGCCTCGGCAATGATGACCGGCTCGATATCGAATTACAGTTGCCGGATGCCGTCAGCCCGCGGCAACTGGGTATCAACGACGATTCGCGGATGATGGGCCTGGGGCTGAAGACGTTGACGGTGCAATGACGCAGCGTTTCGATGGACGCCGCCCCCGCGGCCTTTCTACACTGCGCCCAATCTGGGGATCGGGGGGCAATGGATGAACCGCAATGAACTACGCAAGGCCGACATCAACCTGATGGTGGTGTTCGAGACCTTGATGCTCGAACGCAACGTGACCCGGGCCGCCGAGAAGCTGTTTCTCGGCCAGCCGACCATCAGCTCGGCGCTCAACCGTCTGCGCACCATGCTTAACGATCCTTTGTTCATCCGCGTCGGTCATCGCATGGAGCCGACCGCCCGTGCCGAAGACATCTATCGCCATCTCAAGCCTGCGCTCGACTCGTTGTCGGTGGCCCTTAGCCTGACTCGGGATTTCGATCCCGCCGTCAGCACCATGACCTTTCGCATCGGGCTGTCGGACGACGTTGAATTCGGGCTGCTGCCACCGCTGCTGCGCGCTTTGCGCCAGGAAGCGCCGAGCGTGGTGTTTGTGGTGCAGCACGTCGATTACTGGCGGATTCCCGATCTGCTGGCCGCCGGCGACATCACCGTCGGCATCAGCCAGACCCGTGGTCTGCCGGCCAATGCCAAGCGCAAATTGCTGCGACACATTCAGCCGAGCATCCTGCGCGCCGACAAGTCCGACACGCCGCTGACCCTCGATGAATATTGCGCACGTCCCCACGTGCTGGTTTCCCACACCGCCAATGTCAGCGGCTATGCCGATGAGTGGCTGGCGGACATCGGTCGCACCCGTCAGGTGGTGCTGTCGGTGCCGCAGTACAGTTCGTTGCCGGCGCTGCTGGCCGGCACCGATCTGATCGCCAGCCTGCCGGACTACACCGCCGACGCCATGGCCGCGTCCGGCCTGCTGTTCAAGGAGCCGTTCCCCTTCAAGACTCCGACCCTCGATCTGTCGATGGTCTGGCTCAGCCACGTTGACAGCGACCCGGGCGAGCGCTGGCTGCGTTCGCGGCTGGAGCAATTCATGAGTGAGCGGCCGGTGATGTCGTCGCTGGAGTGAGTCAGGCATTGCTGTGTTATATGTACGACCTTTCCGCCGAACCACTGGAGCACCGAAATGCCGCACCTGCACCTGGAATACACCGCCAACCTGCCGCAACTGAACGCCGATGTTGCGTTGATCCGGCTCAACAACACCCTGGTGGGTTCCGGTCAATTCGGGGCGGAATTCGATATCAAGAGCCGTGCGCTCAAAGTTGAAACCTTCAAGGTCGGCACCGCCATGAACGAGCGCGCCTTTGTCGCGGTCAGGCTGGCGCTGCTCAGCGGTCGATCTTCGGAGATCAAGAAACAACTGTCGCAGAACCTGTTGGCGGTGTTGCAGGACCTGTGCGAATGGCCGGTCGGGGTCGAGGTGCAGTTGAGTGTGGAACTGCTCGATATCGACCGCGAGTCCTACAGCAAAGTCGCCATCGGCGTGTAGGACTCAGGCCGCTTCCAGCTCCGCGCAGGTCTTGATGACCTGCTCGCGCAACCAGAGGTTGGCGCTGTCCTGATCGACGTTGTGGCTCCACTGCATGTCGAGGGTGAAGCCCGGCAGACCATTGGGCGCCTCGCAGTGCTGGAACACCGCGTCGTTGGTCAGCAAACGCTGAATGCGCCGGGGCAGGGTCAGGATGAAGTCGGTGCCGGTGATCATCTTCAGCGCCGCGCTGTAACTGTTGGAACGGGCGACGATCTGGCGTTTCTGCGCCTGCCGCGCCAGCCAGCCATCGACCATGTTGGTGGTCGACGTCCACGGTGTCGGGAACACATGCCGGCGTTCGGTGAAGGCTTGCAGGCTCAGGCGCGGTTCCAGCGGCGTGGCGCGTTTGTCGAAGACGCAGACCAGGTCATCTTCCAGCAGCATGCGTGATTTCAGGTCGGCGTGACTGCGATGGAAGTTCGGACCGAAACAGATCACCAGATCGAGACTGCCGTCGCGCAACTCTTCGACCGGCACGTCGGTCTCGAACTTGTGCATGTTGATCATCACCGGCAAGTCATCGAAGTCGAAGCGTTTCAACATTCGCGGCAGGATCAGTTGTTCGAAGTATTCCGGTGCGCAGATGTTGAAGGTCACCGCTTGTGCCATCGGGTCGAAGGTCGGGGCGCCGGCGTGGCACAGGTTGATGCTTTCGAGGATTTTCTGCACATGGCCGTACATGCTGCTGGCCTTGTAGGTCGGGCGCATGCCCGTGCGGGTGTTGACGAACAACTCGTCCTCAAAACTGGTGCGCAGTTTTTTCAGGCAGTAACTGACGGTGGACTGGCTGACGAACAGCGCCTCCGACACATCGGTGACGCTGCTTTGCTCATACACGGCGACAAACACCATGAGATCCTGCATGTCGAGCTTTCTAAGCAAGTTACTGTTCAGCATCCGTTCCGTCTCGCTGTGCTCCTTGCGCCGAATCCGCGCAAACGTGTGCGCATGATCGTAACGGAACGATGGTGCCAGGAGAAAGCCCTGTAGGACGTTTCACGGTCAGTTGTGGGACAGAAAGTTTTAGTAACACGACGTGCCAACTTAAAGCCGGTGAAGATGGCCAGAAGCCTTTATCCAGACGGGTCGGCCAGATTATTCCATGTGTTGCGCGTAATGCCGTGGGTTGAAGCGCAGCACCATCAGCAGCATAAGCACCATCACTGCCGTCAGTGACCACCAGGCCCACTCGAAGCTGCCCAGTCGATCGCGAACCACCCCGGCCATCAGCGGCGACAGCCCGGCAATCAGGTAACCGATTCCTTGTACGAATGCGGTCAGCCCGCCGGCACGTTGCGGTTCGTCGAGGTGATCGAGGGACACGATCAGGCTCATCGGGAATAGCCCGCCGATGCCGAGTCCGAGCAGGCAGGGCCACAGCAGGCTCAGGTGCTGCGGGCTGAGGATCAGCCCCAGGAATCCGGCGATGATCAGGCCGAGCAGGGTGCCAAGCACCAGGCGTCGGTCACGGCTGCGATTGGCGATGGCGGGCACTACCAGCCCGGAAATCACCTCCATGGCCGTCAGAAAACCCAGCATCAGGCCGGCGTTTTGTTCGCTCCAGCCCTTTTCCACGTAGTACGGCGCCAGCCAGGCCAGCACGCAGGTGTAGGACGCGGTGCCCAGACCGAAGAAGATCGCGAGCAACCAGGCGCGGGAATTCGTGAAGAAAGATTCTTTTCTGACTACGGCCCGGGTGGTGTCCGGTGACGTGGCGCGGGTTGCCCACCACACAGGAATGGCGAGCAGTGCCAAAACCGCCCAGACGGCAAGCCCTGCCCGCCAGTTACCGGTTTGCATCAGCACCCATGGTGCGAACGAAGCGGCCAGCGCCGCGCCGCCCATGATCGAAGTGACGTAAAGCCCCATGCACAGCGCCACGTTGTCAGGAAACCGCGATTTGATCAGCGCGGGCATCAAGGCCTGGATCAGGGCAATGCCGATCCCGGCCAGCACGGCGCTGGCGATCAATCCTCCCGCCGAGTCGAGAAACAACCGTGACAGCGTCGCCAAGCCAATGATCAGCAACGACAGCAGTACCGTGCGGTGTTCACCGAGGCGCCGACTGACCGTCATGCCGAAAAACATCGCCAGCCCCATCGCCATCACCGGCAGCAGGGTCAGCAATGCTGCGAGACTGAAACTCAGCGCCATATCGCCGCGAATGGCCGAGAGCAAGGGCCCGACCGCCGCCATCGACGGGCGCAGGTTGAGGGCGACCAGGATGATGCCGAGCATCAGCCAGACAGCGGGGCGGGCAGTGGCGCGTACGTTTTCCATCGTCAGACCTTTGAACCAGAGGCTGCCGATTAGGCGGGCAGGCGAGCGGGGCGGCAAATCAGAAAGTCGGGAGCGCTATCGAGAAATTCGATACCGCGTTTTCGTTGCCCACGACTGAACCACAGCTGAACCATTCTCAAATACTCCAAAAGTTTCATGGTTATTTCATGGGCCAACTAATCGTTGGCTTCTTTTTCACAAAAAATTGATGGTTGCGTGCTTAAAGTTTGTGTGGTCTGAGTCAATGAAATTTTCACAATTGACGACGGCACTTCTTTCAAGGAAATCGCCCCTCGCCATGCTCAAGTTAAAAGCCGTGCGCCCGGAATGGGTGACGTTGTTTGCCAGCGCCTTTCTTTTGGCCGGATTCAATTTCGTTCTCTGGCAGCACCTGTTCGATATTACCGCTGCGGACGGCAAGGGCATTGCCATGCGCATTGCGTTCGGGGTGATGATCTTCGCGGCGTATAACATCGTGCTGACGTTGCTGGCGTTTCGACCCGTGTTGAAACCGGTGTTGACGTTGTTGTTCATGGTCAGTGCCGGCGTGGCTTATTTCATGAGCCAATACGGGGTCATGATCGATGCCGGCATGTTTCGCAACTTTGCCGAAACCAATGCCACTGAAGTGCGCGACCTGCTGTCTTTGAAGTTGCTGGCTTATATTGTTTTTCTAGGTGTCTTGCCGTCCTGGTTGTTGTGGAAAGTTCCAGTCAACTATCGTCGTTGGCATCGCGAGTTATTAAGTAAAGTTGTGGTGAGTGTGGCGTCGGTTGCAGTCATTGGCGGCGTGGCGCTGGCCAATTATCAAGGGCTGTCGTCGCTGTTTCGCAATCACCACGAAATTCGCTTGATGCTGGTGCCGAGCAACTACATTGGCGCCTCGGCCGGTTATCTGCGTGAGCAGGTGGCCTCGGTGCATCAACCGTTCGTCACAATCGGTGAAGACGCCCAGCGCAACGCCGCCGTGCAGAACCATCCGCGCAAATCCCTGACGGTGCTGGTGGTGGGGGAGAGTGCCCGGGCGGAAAACTTCGGCATCCTCGGTTATGGCCGCGACACCACACCGAAACTGGACAAGGAAGCCGGCCTGATCGCTTTCACCGACGTGCATTCCTGCGGCACGGAAACTGCCGTGTCGGTGCCGTGCATGTTCTCCAACATGGGCCGCAAGAATTACGACGCCAGCAAGGCAAAGAATGAGGAAGGGTTGCTGGACGTGCTTAAACGGGCCGGGATCGACGTGATCTGGCGCGACAACCAGTCGGGCTGCAAAGGCACCTGCGATCGTGTCACCCTGCAGGATGTCAGCAATCTGAAAGATCCGGCGCTGTGCGCCAACAGCGAATGCCGCGACGAAATCCTGTTGCAGGGCCTGCAAAGCTTCATCGATCACCTGGACAAGGACACCGTGCTGGTCCTGCATCAGATGGGCAGCCACGGCCCGGAGTATTTCAAGCGTTATCCAAAGGAATACGAACACTTCACTCCGGTATGTGAGAGCAACGCGCTGAACAATTGCAGCCGCGAGAGCATCGTCAACGGTTACGACAACACGCTGGTGTACACCGACCATGTGCTGTCGAGCCTGATCGATGTGTTGCGCAGCAATCAGGACAAGGTCGATACCGCCATGCTGTACCTGTCCGACCACGGCGAGTCGTTGGGTGAGTACAACCTGTTCCTCCACGGTACGCCGTACATGCTGGCGCCGGAGCAGCAGAAACACGTGGCGATGCTGGCCTGGTTCTCCGACAGCTATCAGAAGTCCTACTCAGTCGACACCCATTGCCTGCAAATGAGCCGCGACAAGCCATTGAGTCAGGACAACCTGTTTCACTCGATGCTCGGTCTGCTGGAAGTCCAGAGCAAGGTCTACCAGCCCGATCTGGACATGTTTGCCGGCTGCCGGGGCGCGGTGATCGACGGGGTGTTGGCCAAGGACTGAGCCGGCAGACTCACTCTGTAAGACTATTCTTTCCCACAGGCAGGAGATTTCATCAAGCTCTTGCCCTGTAGAGGCGCGGAAAGCGCCGGTGGCGATATATACTGCGCGCCATTCTTGAAGGGAGAGCCGTGTGGCCATCGATATTCACTGGATTCGCGACAACGATAGCCTCGCGCAGTTTTGCGCCGAGTGGCAGCAGCTGCCGTTCGTTGCCCTCGACACCGAATTCATGCGGGTCGACACCTTCTATCCGATTGCCGGCCTGTTGCAGGTTGGCGACGGCAAACGCGCCTACCTGATCGACCCGCTGACCATCAACGCCTGGCAACCCTTGGCCGCGCTGCTGGAAAACCCGGCGGTGCTCAAAGTCCTGCACGCTTGCAGCGAAGACCTCGAAGTCCTGCTGCGCCTGACCGGCAGCCTGCCGGCGCCGCTGTTCGACACCCAACTGGCCGCTGCCTACCTGAACCTCGGGTTCTCGATGGGTTATTCGCGTCTGGTGCAGGAAGTGCTGGGCATCGAACTGCCGAAGGGCGAAACCCGTTCCGACTGGTTGCAGCGTCCGTTGTCCGACACGCAAATCAGCTATGCCGCCGAAGACGCCGTGCATCTGGCGGAGGTTTTCGTACAACTGCGCCCGAAATTGTCCGACGACAAATTCGCCTGGGTGCTGGAGGACGGCGCCGAACTGGTCGCCAACCTGCGCCGCGAGACCGATCCGTACGAGGTGTATCGCGAGGCCAAACTGGCGTGGAAGCTGTCTCGCGCCCAACTGGCTGTGCTGCGCGAATTGTGCGCCTGGCGTGAGCGCGAGGCCCGCGCCCGCGACCTGCCGCGCAATCGCATCGTCCGTGAACACTCGCTGTGGCCGCTGGCCCGGACCCAACCGGACAACCTCAGCGCGCTGGGCAAGATCGAAGACATGCACCCGCGTACCGTGCGTCAGGACGGCGAGTTTCTGCTTGATCTGATCAAGCGCTCTGGCAGTGTGGGGCCTGATCAATGGCCGCCAGCCGTGCCGGAGCCGTTGCCGATCGAAGCCGCCGCGCTGATCAAACAGCTGCGGGCGCTCGGTCAGGCCGAAGCTGAACGTCTGGGCATCGCGCCGGAACTGATGCTGCGCAAGAAAACCCTCGAAGCGCTGGTCAAAAGCGGCTTCCCCGAGGGCCCTTACCAATTGCCTGATTCGCTGCGTGGCTGGCGCCGCGAATTGATGGGCCAGAAGCTGCTCGACAGCCTGGCCACCGCCGGAGAACAGCCTTGAAACGTATTTGTTCCATTTATCAAAGTTCGAAGAAAAGCGGCATGTACCTGTACGTGCTCAAGAGCGATGCGCTGGAGCGCGTGCCGGAAGGCCTGATGGCGGCGTTCGGCAAGGCCAGGCATTCCTTCGATCTGGTACTGACCCCCGAGCGCAAGCTGGCCAGCGAAGACATCGCCGTGGTCCTGGAAAACCTCGAAAAGCAGGGCTATCACCTGCAAATGCCACCGGCCGAGGAAGAGTACATCGAGCACTTGCCCGAAGAGTTGCTGCGACGCAACGATCCGGTCTGATCCGCGAGGCCCTGTCCTGGGCCTCTGGTAACCCCTGGAACGGTTTTTACGGCGACGGCTGCCACGAAGTGGACGGCCGCCTGCACGGTTTGCGAAAGGTTTGAAGATGCGCGTTCTGATTGCTGAACACGACCACGCGATATACGCCCGACTGCTGCGTCAGGCGGCCCCGGAGCTTGAAGTACTGACCAGCGGCGACTCCGCCGAACTGGCCCGCCAGGCCGTCGATTGCCCGGTGTGGCTGGGCCAGCCGGATCTGCTGGCGACCCTGCTGCGTCAGGGCCATCAGCCCCAATGGCTGCAATCGACCTGGGCCGGGATCACGCCGCTGCTGGCCGACGGCCTGCGCCGGGATTACCGCCTGACCCGGGCGGTCGGCATTTTCGGCCAGGTGATGGCTGAATACGTGCTGACCTACATGCTCGGCCACGAGCGCGAAGTGCTGGCGCGGCTGGTCAGCCAGGTCGAGCGCAAGTGGGACAACCGCACCGGCCAGAGTCTGGTCGGGCGCAAGGTGCTGATCGTCGGCACCGGTGACATCGGCCAGAGCGTGGCGCAGTTCCTGCTGCCGTTCGGCGTCGAGTTGTACGGCATCGCCAGCAGCGCCCGCGAGCAGGCGCCGTTTGTCGAAGTCGGTTCGATGGCGGACTTGCCGCGGCTGGTCGGCGAGGCGGATTACGTGGTCAACCTGCTGCCCAACACCGAGCACACCCACGACATTTACGATGCGGCGCTGTTCAAGCAATTCAAGCCGACCGGTTTGTTCATCAACGCCGGACGCGGTGTCGCGGTGGTCGATGCGGATCTGGTCGAAGCGTTGAAGGAAGGTCATCTGGCGGGCGCGGTGATCGATGTCTGCCGTCAGGAACCGTTGCCGCAACGGCATCCGTTCTGGACTGCATGGGGCTTGTTGCTGACGGGGCACAGCTCGGCGCCGACCTCGCCGCCGATGATGGTGCAGTTGTTTCTGGATAACGTGCGGGCGTATCAGGCGGGCGAAGCGTTGCGTGGGGAAGTGGATTTCGCACGCGGTTACTGACTAGAGATCGTTCCCACGCTCCGCGTGGGAATGCAGCCCGTGACGCTCCGCGTCACTGGACGCGGAGCGTCCCTTGAGGCATTCCCACGCAGAGCGTGGGAACGATCAAACGGGGCTTAGAGGGTGAAATCGCCTTCAGCCGCCAGTTCGCTCAGCGGACGACGCGGGCTCGGCGTTTCCCGTGCTTGCAGGTAATCCGCCAGGGTTGCCTTGTCACCCAGCTTGCCCACCGCTACGGCGGCATGCAGCGCATAACCTTCTGGAATGTTCAGCTCCTTGCGGGTCAGCTCCTGATCGAAGCCGGCCATGCCGTGGGTGTGCCAGCCGCTCAGGCTCGCTTGCAGCGCCAGATGGCCCCAGGCGGAACCTGTGTCGAAGGTGTGCCACAGCGCCGGTGTTTCCTCGGTCGCGCCCGGTGCGGTGAAGGTGGTTTTCGAAATCACGATCACCAGCGCCGACGCGTGCTGCGCCCAGCTGCGGTTGAATTCATTGAGCAGGCCCAGGTAACGCTCCCAGTTCGGCGTGTCGCGACGGGCGTAGAGAAAACGCCACGGCTGCGAGTTGTACGCCGACGGCGCCCAGCGTGCGGCTTCGAAGAAGCTCAGCAGGGTTTCTTCCGGGATCGCTTCGCCGGTGAAGGCGCGGGGCGACCAGCGATCAGTGAACTGCGGGTGAATGGCGTATTCGGCAACGCGAGGGTTGGCACTCATCGAAAGATTCCTTGCTACGTTTGAGGACAGGTTGGAAGCGAAACCCGGCGGGATCAGTTGGGCTGAACGATGGGGTTGTGGCGCAAGCCTGCAGATCACCGGATGCAACGCGGTCGAGCGTTTATGGCATCCGGCAAAGGCCTGGTGTGACCGGCAAAGCTACTTGGCCGCGCAAAAACTGACAAGCCCCGCACAACCGGCAGTCGCCAGCGCTTGGATCACGGGGCCTTGGGCACTAGACTGGCGGCCTTTTCACCACCTGATGTTGATGCTTGAGCCATGGCCGCCAAAGTCGAACCGTTCTGGATACGCAAAACCCTCGATCAACTCGATCACGAGGAATGGGAATCGCTGTGCGACGGTTGCGGCCTGTGCTGCCTGCAAAAGCTCGAGGATGAGGAAGACAACAGCGTCTATTACACGCGCATCGCCTGCAAACTGCTGGACCTGAAAACCTGCCAGTGCAGCGATTACCCGAACCGCATGAAGTTTGTCCCGGACTGCATCCAGCTCACCCCGGGCCAGGCGGAAGAATTCAAATGGCTGCCGCCGACCTGCGGTTATCGGCTGGTCAGCGAAGGCAAGGATCTGCCGCTGTGGCATCACCTGGTCTGCGGTGATCGCGACGCTGTACACCACGAACGGATTTCCCAGTCCGGGCGCATGCTCGCCGAAGGCAGCGTGCCGGAAGACGACTGGGAAGATCACCTGATTTTTCGCGCAGGCTGACGATTGACCCAGGAGCAGGTATGGCGACGGGATTGCGCCGGGCGCTGATCGTCACGCTGCTGGCGCTGAGTGCGCCGGTGTGGGCGGCGAAGAAAGTCGATCTGGATTATCAGGTACGCCTGCTGCCGCAGAGCGATCAGGCCGAAGTGCGCCTGACCCTGGCCAAGGGCGAAGTCGTGCGCAGCCTGGATTTCGACCTCGGCGACGGCAGCCACTACAGCGACTTCAAGGCCGACGGCCAGTGGCAACTGACGCCGGGCAAAGCGGCGCACGGGGTCTGGCGCCCGACGGCGGACAAGGCCAGCCTGACCTACCGCGTACGCATCAGCCACGGCCGCAAGAACGGCAGCTTCGACACGCGCATGACCCCGACCTGGGCGCTGATGCGCGGCGATGAACTGGTGCCGCCGGCCAGGCTTGATCAGCAGGATGGCATCGAGCTGGTCGCGCGCCTGCACTTCGAATTGCCCGACGGCTGGAAAAGCGTCGAAACCGCCTGGCCGCGCATCGGCAAGAACAAATTCCGTATCGACAATCCGTCACGCCTGTTCGACCGCCCGACCGGCTGGATGCTCGCCGGCCACCTCGGCAGCCGCCGCACGCGGTTGGGGGAAACCGAAGTCACGGTGGCCTCGCCGCAAGGGCAGGGCATGCGCCGGATGGATGTGCTGACGCTGCTGACGTTTGTCTGGCCGCAGGTGCAGGCGGTGTTTCCGCGCCATCCGAGCAAACTGCTGATTGTCGGCGCCAACGACCCGATGTGGCGTGGCAGCCTCGCGGCGCGAGAGTCGATCTACCTCAACACGCGGTTGCCGCTGGTCAGCGAAAACGGCAGCAGCGCCCTGATGCGCGAGCTGGTGCAGGTGTTCGGACGGATCAACGACGAGCAGCGCAGCGACTGGATCAGCGAGGGTTTTGCCGAGTATTACGCCATCGAACTGGTGCGCCGTGCCGGGGGCATGAGCGACGAGCGTTATCAGGCGTTGCAGGCGAAACTGGCCAAGGACAGCCAGAAAGTCACGACCCTGCGCGGCGAGCAGATTAGCCCCGCGCAGCTGTCGAAAGCGGTGCTGTTGTTGCAGGAGCTGGATGGCGAGATTCGCCTGAAGACCCGCAACAAGCGCTCGCTGGATGATGTCCTGCGCGGGGCGATGCACCTGGGGACTGTCGATACAAAAGAATTCGTGCAACTCGCCGAAAGCATTCTCG
Source organism: Pseudomonas sp. 22085 (assembly GCF_052045815.1). NCBI lineage: Bacteria > Pseudomonadati > Pseudomonadota > Gammaproteobacteria > Pseudomonadales > Pseudomonadaceae > Pseudomonas > Pseudomonas sp. 22085. The sequence goes on along the minus strand of NZ_JBQEQA010000006.1, from coordinate 76,186 downwards.
GCGAGTCGTCCAAAGTCCTTGATACCGGGTTACTGCAGTAAAACCGCCTTCGCGAGCAAGCCCGCTCCCACAGGTTCTAGCGGTGAGCACTGATTTTTTGTCCCGCCCAAATCGGTTTGTGGGTTGGGCACTGATTTGTGCCCAACTCAAAACAGTGTGGGAGCTGGCTTGCCAGCGATGAGGCCATCAGCCTCAAGGCAAATCCAGGATCAAACCCCGGCTTTCGGCGATTTCACCGAGTCATTGCCGGTCACGGTGGCGGTCTTGGTCGCCGCCTCGGCATTGGCCTTGAGCTTGCTCAGTTCTTCACCGGCCCGCTCGATCTTCGCCCGCACGTTGTTCATGTCCTGACGGCTTTTCTCCAGCAGGCTTTTCACCGAACTGTGACCGGTAATGCCGCGGGCCATGGCCACGCCGCCAATCGCCACCTGAATCAGCCCGAATACCCCGCCACGGCGCAGGCCCTTACCGACCATGATCACGCCGCCGGCCAGCGAGCCGATGCGCTCCCAGCCTTCGACGTTCTGCTCAGGACGGCTCTGAAACGGGGTGGATTCGATACGTTCGACGCGTTTGAGCTCGGTCATGATCTTTCTCCAGGCAATGAGTAATGGATAAACAAGCTGACTGCGCAGGCGGTCAGCTCGTTCCATCGGATGTGCGGCGTTTCAGCGGAATTTCGGCCCGGAGCGGGTATTCAGGCCTTTGGCCATGCGGTCGTAGAGCACAACGTTGACCGTGGCGGCGAGGTTCATGCAGCCGGTGGTCGGGATGTACACGACATCTTCGCACCAGTCGCGGATCTCCTGATCCAGCGAGCCGTCTTCGGGGCCGAAGATGTACAGGGCGCGATCCGGGTGGGTGTATTCCGGCAGCGGGCGGGCGCCATCGACCAGTTCCACGGCGACCGGGACGCAATTGAGCGGCAGGATCTTTTTCAGGTCGTCGATGCCGATCAGCGGGATGTCGTAGTGCACGCGCTTGGTGTCGGTGACGAAGTCGGCGGCGCGTTCATAGCGCTTGCCGGTATAGAACACGGTCGACACGCCGTAGCAGCCTGCGGCGCGCATCACCGAACCGACGTTTTCCGGTGATTTGGGGTTATACAAACCAATGCAGCTGTACCGTTTGTCTGCCACGAGCGGGGTGCCTTCGGGAAAAAGAGGGCGATTATACGGGGATTGGGGGAGGGCGGGCAGATTCAGGATCTGCGGTGCTGATCGTTCCCACGCTCTGCGTGGGAATGCCTCAATGGACGCTCTGCGTCCGCTTTGGGACGCGGAGCGTCCCGGACTGCATTCCCACGCGGAGCGTGGGAACGATCGGAGTGGTGGCTCAGTCTTCTTTCTTCATCAACCCGGCCAAGGCAGCAAAAGGGTTATGCGTAGCCTTGGCGATTTTCGGCGTGCTCAGCGAGCCTTCGCCGAAGTACTGCTGGTCGGTGTAGCGCGAGTGTTCGTTGTCGTGGCAGTACAGGCACAGCAGTTCCCAGTTGGAACCGTCCTGCGGGTTGTTGTCATGGTTGTGGTCACGGTGGTGCACAGTCAGCTCGCTCAGGCGCTTGCCGGAAAACTCACGGGCGCAGCGGCCGCACACGTGCGGGTACATCTTCAGGGCCTTGTCGCGGTAGCCCATTTCCTTGTCGCGCTGGTTGTCGGCGAGGATGCGATCCAGCTTCGAAGTGTTGGTCGGGGTGGACGAACTCATGGGTTCACCTTTGCAGAAGACTAATGACGGTTAGGGGGCAAGTTTAGCTCAGCCCTTGAGCTTCTCGGCAATCCAGATCGTGTGGCGCGTGCCCTTGTTGCCGTGGGCGAAGACCTGCACTTCCTCGGCCTTGAAACCGGCTTTCTTCAATTTGTCGGAAAACTGCCGGTCGGCGCTGGCCGACCACACCGCGAGCACGCCTTTGGGCCGCATCGCTTTGGCGCACGCGGCCAGGCCTGCGGCGGAATACAGCCAGCTGTTGGCCTTCTGGGTCAGGCCTTCGGGGCCGTTGTCGACGTCGAGCATGATCGCGTCGAAGCCGTTCGGCTCGCTTTGCAGCACCTTGGCCACGTCTTCCTGACGGATCACCGTGCGCGGATCGAGCAACGGACGTCCGGACTTTTCACCGAGCGGACCACGGTTCCACTCGACCACGCCGGGCACCAGTTCGGCGACCACCACTTCGGCGCTCTTGCCCAGATGCTTGAGCGCGGAGGCGAGGGTGAAGCCCATGCCCAGCCCGCCGATCAGCACCCGCGAGTCCGGCCGACCGGCGACCTTGCGGCACGGGATCTCGGCTAGCGCATCTTCGGAACCGTGCATGCGGGTGTTCATCAATTGGCCGCCGTCGCCGCCCTGAATCTTGATGACGAAGTCCTCGCCATACTCGAACAGGCACAGGGCGCCGCCGTTGTCAGGGATCGGCGTGGTGTCGAGCAGAACGAAACGTTTCATGGAAATCTCTACAGGGGGGAAGGCAAGCCGGCGCGTTGGGAGTAGCCTGAAGGCAGACTTCAGGCCAACGGAGCCCTTGATGAAGCGCACCATTCTAACGGTCATTACCCTGGCCGCGCTCTCGATAACTGCCGTACAGGCGCAACAGACGATTCCCGTCAGCCCGACACCGCAACCGGGCTCGCCCGGCACGGCGACGCCAACCCCGTATCCGCAGATCAGTCCTGTGCCGATTCCCAAGGCCGGCCCCGGCAGTGGCGGCCCGCCGCTGGTGCCGATCGAAATGCCCAGCCCGCCGACCAAGGATCAGCCCTTGCCGGGCCTGGAACAGAACGACAGCAAACCGAAATCCCCGGGAGGCTAGATCTGCTGGGCGGCGAGCTGGCCGTCGGCCATGCGCAGGCGTTTGGACAGGGAGACGGCGAGGGCGCGGATTATCTTGGCGGCGATCTTCGGCGCGTCATTGAGCATTTTTTCCAGTGAATCCTTGCCGAGGTTGAGCAACTGACAGTTGCTCGCCGCCACGCAGGTCGCCGAGCGGCGTTCGCCGTCGAGTACGGCCATTTCGCCGAACGCCCAGCCGCTGCGCAGGGTGGCCATGGTCACGACCTGACCGTCGCCACCGGTTTTCTGCACGGCCACCTGGCCGGTGTGGATGATGCACATGAAACTGCCGGCATCGCCTTCGCGAAAGATCGCTTCGCCTTCAGCCACGGTGCTGATGCTGAAGTAGCCCGAGGCAGCGGCAAAATCCGCCAGTTGCAATTGATCGAACAGGCCGCAGTCCATCAGCCAGTCGCGGATTTCGTTGTTCAGTAGGGTTGGTTCTGACATGTCGTCACAGTCTTTTTGTTTTCACGGTTTCCGCGCGTTACACATTCCTTGTGGGAGCGGGCTTGTCCGCTCCCACAGGGTTCTATGTGTATCGGCTCTTAATGTCTGGAATTAAGACCCAAGTGACCGGCGGAGTTCCTCAGGCGATGCCCAGAACCTTGAAAACAAATGCATATTCGAGCGCTACGTCACGTAATCCCTGATAACGACCACTCATGCCGCCGTGGCCGGCGCCCAGTTCGGTCTTGAGCAGCAATGGATTGTCATCGGTCTTGGTCGCGCGCAATTTCGCCACCCACTTGGCCGCTTCCCAATACTGCACGCGGCTGTCGTTGTAGCCGGCGATCACCAGTGTTGCGGGATACGCCTGCGCGGTGACGTTTTCGTACGGCGCATAGGCCTTGATCCGCTCGTAGACCTCCGGTTCTTCCGGGTTGCCCCACTCGTCGTATTCGGTGACGGTCAGCGGCAGATCCGGGTCGAGCATGGTGTTGAGCACGTCGACGAACGGCACTTCGGCAATCGCCACGCCGAACAGATCCGGACGCTGGTTGAGCACCGCGCCGATCAACAAACCACCGGCGCTGCCACCGCTGATCGCCAGTTGTGGCGCGGTGGTGATGCCGTTGAGGATCAGGAATTCGGCACAGGCAATGAAGTCGCTGAAGGTGTTGTGCTTGTGCTCCTGCTTGCCGGCGCGGTACCAGGCTTCGCCCAGTTCACCACCGCCGCGAACGTGGGCGATGGCGAACGCCATGCCGCGATCCAGCAGGCTCAGCCGCGCGTGGGAGAACCACGGGTCGAGGCTTGAGCCGTAGGCGCCGTAACCGTACAGGTACAGCGGCACCGCTTTGCCGACCATTTCCCGTTTCATCACCAGACTGATCGGCACCTGGGTGCCATCCGGCGCAGTCGCCCACAGGCGCTGGCTGACGTAGGCGTCGGCGTCGAACGGGCCGAGCACCGGGGTTTCCTTGAGGACGGTCTGTTCACCGGTGGCGAGGATCAGTTGCCGAACCTGAGCCGGACGATTCAGCGCTTCATAGCGCAGGCGAATGCGGTCGCTTTCGAATTCAAGGCTGTTTTGCACGTAGAGGCTGTAGGCCGCGTCCGGCAATTGCACGCGATAAGGCGCCAGACCGTGTGGGCGAACTTCGATGATCGGCAGACCACCTTCACGCAGGCTCAGGGTCAGGGCTTCGGCGTTGAGGGTCACGCCATCGAGCATCACCGAATCACTGTGCGGAATCAGGTTCTGCCAGTCGGCTTCGCTCGGTGCAATACCGGTGTCCGGCGCTTGATACAGGGCGAAGTTGATGCCGTCGCGGTTGGTGCGGATGAACCAGGTCCACTCGCCATCGAGCTTGCCGTGATCGACGTCGTATTCGTGATCCTCGACCCGTGGCGCCAGGCAAGTGAACGGCTGCTGCGGCTGATTGGCGTCCAGTGCCCAGACTTCGCTGGTGGTCTTGCTGCCCAGCGACAACAGCAATTGCTGCTCGGAGCTGGCGCGGTAGCAATGCAGGAAGAAACGCCCGTCCGGTTCGTGGAATACCTCTTCGGCGGCGGTGCCGTCCAGGCGGTAGCGGAACAGTTTGTGCGGGCGATGGGTGTCGTCGAGCACGCCGAAGAACAGGGTCAGGCTGTCATTGGCCCAGGTCATGCTGCCGTCGCAGTCCTGGAATTCCAGTTCGCTCACACGCTCGCTGGATAATTCCTTCACGAACAGCGTGTAAATCTCGTCGCCCGAGGCATCAACGCTGTAGGCCAGGCGCTGGTGATCCGGGCTGATGCTGAACGCGCCGAGGGAGAAAAAGCCGCCATTGGCCAGAGCATTCGGGTCGAGCAGCAGCTGTTCGCGGCTTTCGTCGAGGGTCAGACTGTCGTCGGCCGGACGCGGGCAGCGGTAGTGGCGGGCGTATTCGTCGCCTGCGGTGGTGCGGGTGTAATACAGGTACGGGCCCCATGGCGAGGGCAGGGACAGATCGGTTTCGAGGATCCGGCCCTTGATCTCTTCGAACAGGGTTTCGCGCAGTTCGGCCTGATCGGCGGTCTGCGCCTGCTGGTAGTCGTTTTCAGCCTTGAGGTAGTCGAGCACCGCGTCGGTGTCGCGTTCCTGCAGCCAGGCGTACGGGTCGTGACCGGCGGCCTTGTGGGCAATCGGGGCGCTGATGACGTTGGCGGATACGGGCATGGAAAGCTCTCGGACATGACAAATAAGGGCCGCACGGACGGCGGGGAAGCCTGACGTGCGAAAAGTCGTTACTATAAGCGTCTCTGTGCGACACGCGTAGCGTGTCTTCAAGACTTCGAGGTGGATGGTCATCTTGAAGGGCTGTTTGATTACAGCCAAGGCTGGAGTACCCAATCTCCGGAATAAAAATCCATCAAAGAAGTCCATTGCCGTCAAGGACTTACCGTTGCGGCGGGGCATCCCCACAGTCGATCAGCATTCGACACAATCGACTGGGAAAGGATCTTTTTCTTTCTAGAATGCATCCTCATCTTCGGTTCTCACAGAACCTCACCCCAGCGGGAAAGAATCCCCGCAAGGGTTTTCTCCTGCTTCCGAAACAGGAGGAAGCACTTTTCTAAGCATGCTGACTCTGTCAGTTCCTGCTTATCCCTTTGAAGACTCGAGCGAAAGCTTTGTCTGTCATTGTCCATCCAGCTTGCTTGCAAGTTGGCAGCGGACTCGTTGTACGACCAACGATAGCCTAGGAAGACATGCGTCATTGGCAACGATGAGGTGTGAAGCTTTTCTAACAACGTAGCCCCTGAAAAGGTCTGCAGCCGCCGTGAGGGGATGTAGAGATGCTCGGAGCTGAACCGGGTTGAGGCGCCAGGCTGGTTGGCATGGGCAACATATGTGAACTGCTGATAAACGTCGTAATTATAAACAAGCCAAAACAGCTGTCAGGCTTGAGCCAAAAGGTAAAGTGATCGGATATCTCTGTAGAGGCTGGAGATACGTCGTCATCAGGATCACCGGCGAAAAGGCAGGCCCTAAACCAATCGTGTGACAGGCAGGGAACGTGGTAAGCCCGTATGGCTGCCTTCGGGCAGGTGAACCGCGAGGGGATCTGTTGGCTGTGCGGGTATGGGATCGCAGAGAAAGCGAAAGTCGATCTGTAATGGGTCGAATAGGGGTTGGAACATCACCCCACGGGAAACCGGGCAGACTTCTGCGTGGTCTTTCGTCGCATGAACTCTGACTGAGTCTGTCTCAATAATTCAGAAACCTGCGGTTGAGGTTTCCCATTAATCCAGCCCTGACGGGACGTCCATTCCCGTCAGGGGATGCGTACGTCTTCAGCTCAGGCAACTTGAGAGGAAGGCAGCATGAAAGTACACAGCCCCACGGCCGTGTCTGCGCCTTCCGGCGCTCCGCAACAATGGCATGACATCGACTGGTGGCGTGTTCAGCGGAATGTCCGGGCAATGCAGTTACGGATTGCGAAGGCTTGTCGGGAAGGCAATTGGCGCAGGGTTAATTCCCTGCAACGAATGCTGACCCGCTCTCGATCGGCCAGATATTTGGCCGTTCGGCGAGTCACTGAAAACCAGGGCAAGCGCACGGCGGGAGTCGACCGCGTGCTCTGGGATACACCCGATGCCAAATGGAAAGCGGCAAACGGGTTGAAGCGCCACGGATACAAACCACGGCCTCTAAGGCGTGTGTTCATTCCGAAGTCAAACGGGAAGGAGCGCCCACTAGGCATCCCGACCATGACTGACAGGGCCATGCAGGCTCTATACCTGCTAGCTCTGGCGCCCATTGCAGAAACCACCGGAGATCCGAACAGCTACGGCTTCAGGATCGAGCGCTCTACCGCAGACGCAATGGGACAGCTGTTCATCTGCTTATCCAAGAAGGTTTCGGCCGAATGGGTACTGGAGGCGGACATCAAAGGCTGCTTTGACCATATCAACCATGACTGGCTGATCGCCAATGTTCCTACGGACAAAACGATCCTCCGGAAATGGTTGAAGGCTGGAGTGATTCATAAAGGCCAGCTTCAGGCAACGGATGCCGGTACGCCACAAGGCGGGATCATCTCGCCGACTTTGGCAAATATGGTGCTGGATGGATTGGAGTCACAGCTCAAGCGACACTTGGGCGTGACGAAGGCCAAGAAGCTGAAAATCAATGTGGTGCGCTATGCGGATGACTTTGTGATTACCGGAAACTCGAAAGAGATGCTGGAAAGCGAAATCAGACCTTGGGTGGAGCAATTCCTCGCTGTGCGAGGATTGCAGCTGTCACTCGAGAAAACCCGCGTGGTTCACATAGACGAAGGCTTTGACTTTCTGGGATGGAATTTCCGTAAGTACGATGGAAAGCTCCTGATCAAGCCAAGCAAGAAAAACGTGAAAGCGTTCTATCGCAAGGTGAAGGACGTCATCAGTACCAACAAAACGGCAAAGCAAGAGGATCTGATCCAACGGCTGAACCCGATACTGCGTGGCTGGGCGATGTACCACCAGCCAGTGGTTGCCAAGAAGGCGTTTAGCAGAATGGATAACTCTGTTTTCCATGCTCTTTGGCGTTGGGCGAAAAGGCGACATCCAAATAAATCGCTGGAATGGGTTAGAAGGGGTTATTTCCAACCCCATGAAGGCAGAAGTTGGGTATTCGCCACCACGACGATGAGGACGGACGGGACGAAAGCAATAGCTCCCCTGTACTCAATAGCGAGCACTGCGATCGAGCGGCATAGAAAGGTGAGCGGGGAATACAACCCCTTCGATCCCTCCATGGAGGAAATGGGAGAGAAATTGCGAATGGTGCGAATGCTTAAAAAGCTGAAGTATCGGAAACAGATCGTAAGTCTCTTTCAAAGCCAAAAAGGTCTATGTCCGCTGTGCAAGCAGCCGATTACCAAGGAAAGCGGGTGGCACGACCATCATGTAATCCACCGCTCCCAAGGCGGTGGAGACACCTTGGATAACCGAGTACTATTGCATCCAGTTTGTCATCAGCAGCTACACAGCCGTGGATTGACAGTAAACAAGCCGGCTCCAACCGGGGCTTTCTAAAGACTTGAGCCGTATGCGTTGAAAGGCGCACGTACGGTTCTTAGGGGGAGGCAGACCAGTAATGGTCTGTCTCTACCCGACTTGCCTGCCTTGCCATGGACACCATGACCGAGAACGACTATCTGATCGCCTGGGGCCTTTACGCCTTTGCCGCCGTGGGCTGCCTGCTGGTGTGGATGCGCATGACCCGCTGGATGTGGCGCTGGCTGCGCGAGCCGCTGCGTGTGCTGATGGCGGTGTTGCTGTTCAGCCCGACCATCATTGACCCGGTGAAGGAAAAATTCGCCCCGGCCATCGCCATCACCGCGCTGGATCTGGCGTTCAAGGTTGGCAACAACGCCTGGCGCGCCATTTCCGAACTGCTCATGTATGCCATGATCGCGTTCGGCCTGTACCTGATTTTCGTGCTGATCCGTTTCCCGATCGAGCGCGCTTCGAACGCTCGCAAGGAACAGGCCGAAGCGGCTCGCGCAGCCGCCCGTGCCGAAGACGAGCGTGACGCCGATCAACCGTTCGGCGGCGCCGGCGATGACCGCTACGGTCGCCCGCCGGTACCGAGCAATCCGCAGCGCATGCGGGTCGAGCCGCGCCTGTAATCACGAGAGTCCGCACATGTGTGAATTACTGGGCATGAGTGCCAACGTGCCGACCGACATCGTGTTCAGCTTCACCGGGTTGATGCAGCGCGGTGGTCGCACCGGGCCACACCGCGACGGCTGGGGCATTGCCTTCTACGAAGGGCGCGGCTTGCGCCTGTTCCAGGACCCGGCGGCCAGCAGCGAGTCGGAAGTCGCCAATCTGGTGCAGCGCTATCCGATCAAGAGTGAAGTGGTCATCGGTCATATCCGTCAGGCCAACGTCGGCAAGGTCTGTCTGTCCAACACCCACCCGTTCGTCCGCGAACTGTGGGGGCGCAACTGGTGCTTCGCGCACAACGGCCAGCTCGCCGATTTCACCCCGATCAAGAGTTTTTACCGCCCGGTCGGCGATACCGACAGCGAAGCGGCGTTCTGCGATTTGCTCAACCGCGTACGTGCAGCGTTTCCGGAACCGGTCGATATAGAAGTGCTGCTGCCGGATCTGGTCGCGGCCTGCGCCGAATATCGCAGCAAGGGCGTGTTCAACTGCCTGCTGAGCGACGGCGACTGGCTGTTCTGCTATTGCTCGACCAAACTGGCGCAGATCACCCGTCGTGCACCGTTTGGCCCGGCGCGGCTCAAGGACGTCGATGTGATCGTCGACTTCCAGGCCGAAACCACGCCCAACGACGTGGTGACGGTGATTGCCACCGAACCCTTGACCGAAAACGAAACCTGGACCCGCTACGAACCGGGCCAATGGAGCCTGTGGCGACGCGGCGAATGCGTCAGCCAAGGCACGACCGAATAAGGATTGCACCCCCATGTTGCTCAGTTATCTACGGCTGGTGTTGTTTGCGGCGGGCCTGTTGATCGGTGTCCAGGTGCCGGGCTTCATCAACGATTACGCCAAGCGGGTCGAAGCGCACCTGATCGAGGCGCAGACCGGTCTGCGCGGCTTCCAGGGCACCGCCGAGCAGTTCTTCAAGGGTGATATCCAGGCGCTGGTCGCCCATTACCGGGCCAGCGAAGATCCGGTGTTTCGCAGCGATGCCGACAGCTTGAGCACTTTGCTCAACCGTCAGCTGGCGCTGGACAAGCAATTCCAGGCGATGCAGGGCCCGTGGTACATCCGCTTCCTGCAGGTGGTGCTGGCCGCCGATCCGGACATCCGCAAGGAAACCTGGAATGGCTACAGCTACCAGATCCTGCTGACGCCTGAGGCGATGATCTGGGGCATGAGCGGCGCGTTGCTGCTGTCGTTCGGCCTGGAGTGCCTGTTCCGTCTGATCGACTGGGTGGTGCTGGGCGGCAAGCGCCTGCGCCAGAGCCGGCCGATCGAAGACCGGGATGTGCGCGGGCTCTGAGCCTTATGAAGATCGTTCCCACGTCGAGGCGTCGAACCGTTTGCGTGGGAATGCCTCAACGGACGCTCCGCGTTCGGCTTGCGAGGGACGCGGAGCGTCCCGGGCTGCATTCCCACGCAGAGCGTGGGAACGATCAAGGGGCGAGCACGATGTAGTTCTCGCCCACTTTCTGTGTATACCCCTCCAGCACCTGCTGACACAGCGTCACAATCTCCTCGACCCATTCCACACCGACCCGCCACGACACCACGACCTGCAGGTTCGGCGGGCGTTGTTCGATGTCGAGCAGGGTCAGTTCGCCCCGCGCCAGCTCCTCGGCCACCAGCACCGGCGGCAACGCGCCAATGCCGAACCCGTCGCGTAACAGCCGGGTAATCGCCGACACCGAATTCACACAGTTCAACCGTGGCGCCAACACACCTTGGGCCTGCATCAACGCCAGGATGTCCTGGTGCGGCCGGGAGTTTTTCGAGTAGGTGATGATCCGTTCCTGGGCCAGGTCGGCGAGGCTTTGGTAATCGCGGTTGTAGATCGAGTTGCTGGCGACGATCCAGCCGATGGGGTGGCTGGCCAGCTCCAGGCTGCGCACGCTTTCCTGGCGCACCAGATCGGTTTGCAGGATCAGATCGAGAAAGCCTTTTTGCAGCTGATCGCAGAGGTTCAGCGAGGTATCCGCCACCAGCTCGATTTCCACCCGTGGGTACAGATCAGTCATCTGCGCCACCAGCGGGCTGAGCCAGGTGTGGATCACCGTATCCATCACCCCGATCCGTACCCGGCCGACCTTGCTCGATCGGGTCTCGATCGACTGCTTCAGCGCCTGCATCGTGTCGAGCATCTGCTCGGCATAGTCCAGCACTTTCAAACCTTCGGGCGTCAGGCTGACGCCGCGTGAATCACGCAGGAACAGCTTCACCCCGAGCTCGCCTTCGAGCACCGCGATCCGGCTGGAGATCGAGGCCTGGGTGGTGAACAGCTTGTCGGCGGTCAGGCGAAAACTTTTCAGCCGGGCGACCCAGACGAAGGTTTCGAGAAACTTCAGGTTCATGGCAACAAATTTTTCTTATGTCTTGGGCGGGTTTTTATTCGTTGGACGCGACCGGGTGACGCACCCAAGAATCGACGCATCCGGTTCCCACGATAGGCGTCGTCGGAGCTTCGAACAAGACCAATAAAAGCCTGCGGAGACATGCCATGAGTGCGCCCGACACCCTCGACCTCCCCAAGACTGCGGCCCGTCCCGGCCCGTTCGACTGGTATCGCAACATCAATCAGCAGGAGCGCCGGACCTTCTGGAGCTGCAAGATCGGCTACGGTCTGGACGGCATGGACACCCAGATGCTCAGCTTCGTGGTGCCGACCCTGATCGCGATGTGGGGCATCACCACTGGCGAAGCCGGCCTGATCCACACCAGCACCCTGATCGCTTCGGCCATCGGCGGTTGGGTGGCGGGAATTCTCTCCGACCGCATCGGCCGCGTGCGCACCCTGCAACTGACGGTTCTGTGGTTTGCCTTCTTCACTTTCCTCTGCGGCTTAGCTCAAAACTACGAACAGCTGCTGATCGCCCGCACACTGATGGGCTTCGGTTTCGGTGGTGAATGGACCGCCGGCGCCGTGCTGATCGGTGAAGTGATCCGCGCCAAGGACCGCGGCAAGGCGGTGGGCATGGTGCAATCCGGCTGGGCGCTGGGTTGGGGGCTGACGGCAATTCTCTATGCGCTGCTGTTCTCGGTGCTGCCACCGGAAGATGCCTGGCGCGCACTGTTCATCCTCGGCATCGTGCCGGCGGTGTTCGTGATTTTCGTCCGCCGTCTGGTGAAGGACCCGGAGATTTATCGTGAAGCCAAAGCCAAACAAACCCCGGAAAGCCCGTCGAAGTTCTACGAGATCTTCGCCCCCGGCATGCTCTTCACCACGATTCGCGCCTCTTTGCTGACCACCGGCGCCCTCGGCGGTTATTACGCGATTACCTCCTGGCTGCCGACTTTTCTGAAGAACGAACGCGGTTTGAGCGTACTCGGCACCGGCGGTTATCTGGCGATGGTGATCATCGGTTCCTACGCCGGTTATGTGATCAGCGCCTATTTGACCGACCTGCTGGGCCGCAAGAAGAACTTCATCCTGTTCGCGGTCGGCTCGTTCACCATCGTTCTGCTCTACACCCAATTGCCGGTCAGCAACGGCGTGATGCTGTGGCTGGGTTTCCCGCTGGGCTTCTTCGCCTCTGGGATTTTCAGTGGCATGGGCGCGTTTCTGACTGAGTTGTTCCCTACGCGGATTCGCGGTTCGGGGCAGGGCTTCTGCTACAACATCGGCCGGGCGCTGGCGGCGTTGTTCCCGCTGCTGATCGGCCTGCTGAGCCAGAAAGTGCCACTGAGCGTAGGTATCGGTGCCTTTGCGGCGGTGTCCTACGGCGTGGTCATTCTCGCGGCGTTGAGCCTGCCGGAAACCCGTGGCAAGCAACTGGACGCGCAGTAACTGATAACCTGCGACAACTGTCCTACAGCACAAAAAGATAACAGCTACAGGAGTGTTCACCGTGAGCCGCCTGCTATTGAACTGTGACATCGGCGAGAGCTTCGGCAGCTGGACCATGGGTCTGGACGCGGAAGTCATGCCTTTCATCGATTGCGCCAACATTGCCTGCGGTTTTCACGCCGGCGACCCGGGCATCATGCGCAAGACCGTCAGCCTGGCCCTGAGCCACGGCGTGCAGATCGGCGCGCATCCGGCCTATCAGGATCTGGTGGGGTTCGGCCGGCGCTCCATGGCGTACACCGCCCAGGAACTGCAAGACATCCTGCATTACCAGATCGGCGCCCTCGACGGCATTTGCCGTGCCCAGGGTGGCAAAGTCAGTTACGTCAAACCCCACGGCGCGATGTACAACGACATGATGGCGAACCCGGCGCAGTTGCGCGCGGTGATTCAGGCCATCGCGGCTTACGATCGCAGCTTGCCGTTGATGCTGATGGCCACCCGCGACAACACGGCAGCCCAGCAACTCGGTGACGAATACGGTGTGACGCTGTGGTTCGAAGCCTTCGCCGACCGCGCCTACGACAGCGCCGGCCGACTGGTCTCGCGACAACTGCCGGGCGCGGTGCACCACGATTGCGAAACCATCATCGGGCAAGCGCTGACCATCGCCCGTGGCGACAACCTCACCGCCAGTGACGGCAGCGCGCTGCACCTGCAAGCCAACACTTTGTGCGTGCACGGCGACAACGCCAGTTCAGTGGCGGCCGTGCAGCGCATTCGTCAGGCCTTGAACGAGCAGAGCGCACCATGAATCCGCGGGTGGAAGTGGTGGCGCTGGATTGCCTGATGCTGCGCCTGTTCGATGAAATCGCCGAAGCCAACATGCCGTGGATGCTCGCCGCCAGCGAGCGGCTGCGCGCGGTGTTCGCCGGGCATCTGATCGATCTGGTGCCGTCGTACACCACGTTGATGGTGCATTACGACCTGACCGAATTGAGTCCGAGTCAGGCCCGGGAATTGATCGCCGAAGCGCTGATCGACCTGTCGCCGAATGCGCGCACCGGCGGCCAGTGTCATGTGCTGCCGGTGTGGTACGACCTGAGCGTCGGCCCGGAATTGAGTTTGCTGTCTCAACGCAGCGGCTTGGCAGTAGAGGAGGTGATCCGCCGCCACAGTGCCCGTGAATATCAGGTGTTCGCGCTCGGATTCGCACCGGGGTTTGCCTTCATGGGCCTGGTGGAAGAAGTCCTCGCGGCACCGCGTCTGAATACCCCACGCAAGAAAGTCGCCGCCGGCAGCGTCGGCATCGCCGAACGGCAGACAGCGGCGTATCCGGTGGTCTCTCCCGGTGGCTGGAATCTGATCGGTCGCACGCCGGCAAAACTGTTCGACCGTGAACGCGATGGCTACAGCCTCATGCAGCCCGGCGATACCGTGCGTTTCGAAGCGGTGAGCCATGCCGAATTCATCCGCCTCGGCGGTGACGACACGCCTCTGGAGGCCCTCGCATGAGCCGACTGACGATTGAAGCGAGTACGCCGTTGTGCCTGTTGCAGGATGCCGGACGGTTTGGCGTGCGCCATCTGGGCGTGACCCAGGGCGGCGCGGCGGACTGGCGGTCGATGGCCTGGGCAAACTGGCTGCTGGGCAATGGCCTGGACTTGCCGGTAATCGAAATTACCCTCGGCGGGTTTACGGTGGTGGCTGAAGAAGATTGCTTGCTGGCATTGGCCGGCGCCGATCTTGGCGCGCAGATCGATGGCGAGGCATTGGCGCCGTGGCGCAGTTTCAAGCTGCGCAAAGGGCAGACCTTGAAGTTCACCCAGCCGTTGCTGGGCGCGCGGGCCTATCTGGCGGCGCCCGGCGGTTTCAGTGCGCCGCAAGTGTTGGGCAGCAGTGCCACGGTCGTGCGCGAAGAACTCGGCGGGCTCGATGGTTTTGGCCTGCCGCTGGCCAAGGGCGCTTCGCTGAGTTATCAGGGTGAAACCCTGTTGGTGCGCGAGGTGCCGGCGGAGCATCGACCGGATCTGCACCTCGACGCGCCGCTCGATCTGGTGCTCGGCGCGCAGATCGGTCAGTTCAGCGGGCAGAGCCTGTTCGATGCATTCAACAGTGCCTGGACGCTGGACAGTCGTGCTGATCGCATGGGCATTCGGTTGCTGGGGACGGCGTTGCAGTATCAGGGTAAACCAATGATTTCCGAGGGCATTCCGCTGGGCGCGGTGCAGGTGCCGCCGGACGGGCAGCCGATCGTATTGCTCAATGATCGGCAGACCATTGGCGGCTATCCACGATTGGGCGCATTGACACCGTTGGCGCTGGCCCGCCTGGCACAGTGTCTGCCGGGGGCGAAGGTCAGGTTGCGCCCGGTGGTACAGGACGTCGCACACCGGGAACACGTCGAATATCTGCGCCAGTTCAAACAACGCTAAAAGCATCGCTGGCAAGCCAGCTCCCACAGTGTTCGGCGGTGCTCACAAGATTTGTGTTCACCTCGATCCCTGTGGGAGCTGGCTTGCCAGCGATGGCGTCAGTCCAGACAACGAATTACTTGGACAGAAACCGCATCCCTTCTTCCAGCCCGCGCAGGGTCAACGGATACATCTGGTCCTCGATCAAATCCCGCACGATATTCGTCGACGAGGTGTAGCCCCACGTATCTTTCGGGTACGGATTGATCCAGATGAGCTTCTTGTATTTCTCCATGAAGCGCTGCATCCACACGTAACCCGGCTCTTCGTTCCAGTGCTCGACGCTGCCGCCGGCCTGGGTGATTTCATAAGGCGCCATGGCGGCGTCACCGATGAAGATCACTTTGTAGTCGGCGCCGTACTTGTGCAGCAGGTCCTGGGTCGAGGTGCGCTCGGAGGTGCGGCGCATGTTGTTCTTCCACACCGACTCATAAATGAAGTTGTGGAAATAGAAGTACTCCAGATGCTTGAACTCGGTCTTGCAGGCCGAGAACAGCTCCTCGCAGATCTTCACGTGGGCGTCCATCGAGCCGCCGATGTCGAACAGCAGCAACAGCTTCACCGTGTTGCGCCGTTCCGGGCGCATCTGGATGTTCAGCAGGCCGGCGTCCTTGGCGGTGTGGTCGATGGTGCCGTCGATGTCCAGTTCTTCCGCCGCGCCCTGACGCGCGAATTTGCGCAGGCGGCGCAGGGCGACCTTGATGTTGCGGGTGCCCAGTTCCACGGAGTCGTCGAGGTTCTTGTACTCGCGCTGATCCCAGACTTTCACCGCTTTGCCCTGGCGTTTGCCGGCATCGCCGACCCGAATGCCTTCCGGGTTGAAACCGCCGGAGCCGAACGGGCTGGTGCCGCCGGTGCCGATCCATTTGTTGCCGCCGGCGTGGCGTTCCTTCTGTTCTTCCAGGCGTTTCTTGAACTCTTCGATCAGCTTGTCCAGACCGCCGAGGGACTGGATCTGCGCGCGTTCCTCATCGGTCAGCGAGCGCTCGAATTCCTTGCGCAGCCAGTCTTCGGGGATCAGCGCCTGCAAGTGGTCGTCGAGTTTTTCCAGGCCGTTGAAGTAGGCGCCGAACGCACGATCGAACTTGTCGAAATGCCGTTCGTCCTTCACCAGAATCGCCCGGGACAAGTAGTAGAACTCGTCCATGTCGGCGAAGGTCACGCGCTGTTTCAGCGCGTTGATCAGGTCGAGCAGCTCGCGCACCGACACCGGCACCTTGGCTGCACGCATTTCATTGAACAGGTTGAGCAACATGGCGTCAGCCTCTTAGCGGGTGCCGCGACGGCTCATGAACGCCAGGCGCTCAAGCAGTTGCACGTCCTGTTCGTTCTTCACCAGCGCACCGGCCAGCGGCGGGATGGCTTTGGTCGGATCGCGTTCGCGCAGCACCGCTTCGCCGATGTTGTCGGCCATCAGCAGCTTCAGCCAGTCCACCAGTTCCGAGGTCGAAGGCTTCTTCTTCAGGCCCGGCACCTTGCGCACGTCGAAGAACACGTCCAGCGCTTCGCTGACCAGATCCTTCTTGATGTCCGGGTAGTGCACGTCGACGATTTTCTGCAGGGTGGTGCGGTCGGGGAAGGCGATGTAGTGGAAGAAGCAGCGGCGCAGGAAGGCGTCCGGCAGCTCTTTCTCGTTGTTGGAAGTAATGATGATGATCGGACGCTTTTTGGCCTTGATGGTCTCGTCGATCTCGTAAACGTAGAACTCCATCTTGTCGAGTTCTTGCAGCAGATCGTTGGGAAACTCGATGTCGGCCTTGTCGATTTCGTCGATCAGCAGAATGACCCGCTCTTCGGACTCGAACGCTTCCCAGAGCTTGCCCTTCTTCAGGTAGTTGCGCACGTCGTGGACTTTTTCATTGCCCAGTTGCGAGTCGCGCAGACGGCTGACCGCATCGTACTCGTACAGGCCCTGATGGGCCTTGGTGGTGGACTTGATGTGCCAGGTGATCAATTTGGCGCCGAACGATTCGGCCAGTTGCTCGGCGAGCATGGTCTTGCCGGTGCCCGGTTCGCCCTTGACCAGCAGCGGCCGCTCCAGGGTGATGGCGGCGTTGACCGCCAGCTTCAGGTCATCGGTGGCGACGTAGGCCTGGGTGCCTTCGAACTTCATCTGCTAATCCTCGAACGGTAACGCCGACCTGAACGGGCAGGGCGGGGGCGAAATAATCGGATGCCCGACTATAACGCGCGGCCCGGTCGACTGTGAACGCAGACGGCTTATTCAGTCTCTGAATGGGGCGTCACATGTTGACTCAGTTTCGGCACGAGGCCAGTATTCAGGTATCGCCGATTTGGCGATAGCCTTCGGGCATGACTACCAAATACCGATTTCGCGATAAATACCGCATTCAGTTGCGCGAGACGGATCACCCGCCACCCCATGTTCACCTGACCGGTGGCGGAGTGGATGTGATGCTGAGCCTGGAAACCGTCGAGGTCATGATGGGCAAGGCACCGCCACTGATCGTCAAGGAAGCGTTGGCGTGGGTTTCGGCCCATCAGACGCAATTGCTGGAGGACTGGAAACGATGTTACCCATGAAGCGGCCTAGATTGGCGGCGGTGCAGGCTATTGGCGATGCTTGTCTGTCGTTGACCTTTATTGATGGCCAACGGCTGAACCTGGACTTGAGCCGCGATCTGCAAACCTATCCGGGGCTCGCTCCGCTACTGGACGCTGAAGTGTTCGCAAGCGCTGAGTTGGGTGACGACGGCTGGAGCGTGGAGTGGCTGGAGCCGGATATCCAGATTGGTGCCGATACCTTGTACCGGGACGCGCTCGCGCAAAATGCGCCCGACGAAAACACACGGATTTTCATGGATTGGCGCGCTCGCACCGGTCTACCGTTGAATGAGGCGGCCGAAGCGCTGGGTGTCAGCGCCCGCAGCATCAGTCGCTACAGTAATGGTCGGGAAGCGGTGCCGCGATCATTGGCCCTGGCCTGTCTGGGTTGGGATTCGTTGCAGGAGAAGCCTGCACTGATCGCGGCAGAGGATACCGGGCACTACATCGTCAACCGAAAAACTTAGCCCGCATCCGGCTTCGGCCGTTCATACCGGGCATTGAAGGCCTGGATGAACCCATTGCGCAAAATCTGCAAAAACGCTTCGAACGCGTTGATATCTTGCTGGTGCACGCTGCCGCTGAGTTCGACTCGGGTGGCAAACTGGTTCTTGCCCTGGTTTTTCAGCACGGTTTCCGTGCCGCCGACCAGTGCTTCCCAGATCGAGCGGAAGATCCCCTTGTTCTTGTTCTCGACATCTTGCTGCCAGTTGAACACGTCCACGTCGCGCAGCAGCGGTTTGATGTAGCCCTTGAGCTGGCCCTTGTTGGCGGCGGCTTCGATGACCACGTCGCCGTGGCCGGCGTTGAAGTCGAATTTGCCGTAGGCCGAGGCGAAGTCGTTCATGCGCTTGAGTTCGATGTCGCGGGCCCGCAGGCGAAATTCGAAGTCTTCGAAATCGCTCAAGGGGTCGAAGGTGGCTGTGGTTTCCAGCGGGGCATGCCCCAGCAGCAGGGCCTTGCCTTCGAAGCGAGCGTCGCGTTTGCCCTCCTTGTCGACCACGTTGGTCAGGTTGTAAATGCTGGCGTCGACGTTGGTTGCATTCATGTTTACCGGTGGTTTGGAGTTGAAGTTGCGAAAGCTGATCCGCCCATCGCTGATCTGCACTTCGTCGAGCGTGATAGGCAACAGTTTGCCCAGTTGCTCACGCCAGTCGGTGCCCTGACCGGTCTGGGAGTTCTGCTTGTTGGCACCACCATCGACGAAGTTAACCTGAGGTTTAAAGAATTTAACCTGTGCCACGACAGCATGGTCGTACCAAAGCGAGTGCCAACTGACAGACAGGTCGATAACCGGCGCATCGACGAATGGCACCGGCACCTTGCCGTCGGCCTTGACGATTTTCAGGCCATTGATCTTGTAGGCCCCGCGCCAGAGCGCCAGGTCCACGTCGGTGATCTGGCCGCGGTAATCGCCCATGTTGGCCAGTTTGTCATTCAGATAGTCGCGCACCAGATAGGGCAGGGCGATGTGCAGGGCGATCAGCAGAACAACGGTGGTGGCAAGAGTCCACAACGGCCAGCGGTAGCGACGCTTCATGGCAATAGATCCCGAACGGTATAAGGCGGTTGACTGCCGCCTGCCGCAGACGTTCGACCGAACTGGACTGACAAAGGCAACAGGCTTACCTTGGAGAGCTGAATTCAACGCTGCACAAGGACCCAGCCATGAGCCGTATTTTTGCTGACAATGCCCATTCCATCGGCAACACGCCGCTGGTGCAGATCAACCGCATCGCGCCCCGTGGCGTGACCATTCTGGCCAAGATCGAAGGTCGCAACCCGGGCTACTCGGTCAAGTGCCGGATCGGTGCCAACATGATCTGGGACGCCGAAAGCAGCGGCAAACTCAAGCCGGGCATGACCATCGTCGAGCCGACCTCCGGTAACACCGGCATCGGCCTGGCCTTCGTGGCGGCCGCTCGCGGTTACAAATTGCTGCTGACCATGCCGGCCTCGATGAGCATCGAACGGCGCAAGGTGCTCAAGGCGCTGGGTGCGGAACTGGTGTTGACCGAGCCAGCCAAAGGCATGAAGGGCGCGATCGAAAAGGCCGCGGAGATCGTCGCCAGCGATGCCGGCAAATATTTTATGCCGGCCCAGTTCGATAACCCGGCCAACCCGGCCATTCACGAAAAAACCACCGGTCCGGAAATCTGGAACGACACCGACGGTGCAGTCGATGTGCTGGTAGCGGGCGTCGGCACTGGAGGAACCATCACTGGCGTGTCGCGGTATATCAAGAATACCGCAGGCAAACCGATTCTGTCGGTGGCGGTGGAGCCGGTGTCTTCGCCGGTGATTACCCAGGCGCTGGCCGGCGAAGAGATCAAGCCGAGCCCGCACAAGATTCAGGGCATCGGTGCCGGTTTCGTGCCGAAGAACCTTGATCTGTCGATGGTTGACCGGGTCGAGCTGGTGACGGATGACGAGTCCAAGGCCATGGCGCTGCGCCTGATGCAGGAAGAAGGGATCCTGTGCGGCATTTCCTGCGGTGCGGCCATGTCGGTGGCGGTGCGTCTGGCGGAGACCCCGGAAATGCAGGGCAAGACCATTGTGGTGGTGCTGCCCGACTCCGGTGAGCGTTATCTGTCGAGCATGCTTTTCAGTGATCTGTTCACCGATCAGGAGAACCAGCAGTAAGGGGCGCGTTGATTCAGGTCAGCCAGGGTTCAGGATCGTTATGTTAATAAGTGCTTTGTTGCGCAATTCTTAACACTGAATCTTGAGTCGGGCGGGTTTTTCCCGGAGCCGGTAGTGTTTATCATGGCCGGCCGCCATCTCGGGCAAATGACGTGGCGTGGCGTTGTCTTATTTCAAGGAGTTGTTGATGACCTTTTCGTTAGCCGCCAAGGTGTCGGTGTTGCTGCTGTTTGTGGGCAGCATCCTCTACGTGCATTTGCGCGGCAAGGCGCGTTTGCCGGTGCTGCGGCAGTTCGTCAACCATTCGGCGCTATTTGCCCCGTACAACGCCTTGATGTACTTGTTCTCGGGCGTGCCATCCAAACCGTATCTGGATCGCAGCAAATTCCCTGAACTGGACGTGTTGCGCGATAACTGGGAAACCATTCGCGACGAAGCCATGCATCTGTTCGACGAGGGCTACATCCGCGCGGCCGAGAAGAACAATGACGCCGGTTTCGGCTCGTTCTTCAAGAAAGGCTGGAAGCGTTTCTACCTCAAGTGGTACGACAAACCGCTGCCTTCGGCCGAAACCCTATGCCCGAAAACCGTGGCGTTGGTCAGTGCCATTCCCAACGTCAAAGGCGCGATGTTCGCGCTGTTGCCGGGTGGCAGTCATTTGAACCCGCACCGCGATCCGTTCGCCGGTTCCCTGCGTTATCACCTGGGCCTTTCGACGCCGAACTCCGACGACTGCCGGATTTTCGTCGACGGTCAGGTCTACGCCTGGCGCGACGGTGAAGACGTGATGTTCGACGAGACTTACGTGCACTGGGTTAAAAACGAAACCGAACAAACCCGCGTCATCCTGTTCTGCGACATCGAGCGGCCGTTGAGCAACCGCCTGATGACCCGCATCAACCGCTTCATCAGCGCCTGGCTGGGCCGCGCCACGGCACCGCAGAACCTCGACGACGAACGTGTTGGCGGGATCAACCAGGCTTATGCGTGGAGCAAGAGTTTCAGCGACAAGTTCAGTGGTGCGGTCAAACAGTGGAAACGCCGCAATCCAAAGACCTACCGCGTAATGCGGCCGGTGCTGGCGGTGGTGGTGTTGACGTTGCTGGGGTATTGGCTATTTGGTTGAGGCTGGATTTAAAAGCATAAAAAACCGCTCGTTTGAGCGGTTTTTTTGTTTTCGGAATCAGGGACGGCCAGCAAGTAAGCTTGGTTCATCGATAGCGGTGCCGGTAGCAATGATCTGTAAGAGCCGTCGTTGACTGGCTGTCAGAACCGTTGGATCAGATTCACCCCTTATTGCATGCACTTTTTTCTTTCTGGGGGACTTTTTTATTTCTTTGCGCATATTCCCACCTTGGTTGATCAATATTTGAGCGTTTTTCACAATACTAGGCTCCCTACTGTTTTGACAAGGCGACCCTCGTTATCCAAACCGAAGCCGAGCTGTTAGTAAATTGGTAGTGCTCCCTGGAATGGTTCTTGAGCCTCGATCAAGCTACTGCCAATGATGCGGGCGTATTGCTCAATTGCCAGAACGGATAGCGGTGCAACACGGTTCTTCAATGGATGTGTTTCTCTTGGCCGCCCCTCCAGTCGTACGATTCGGATGCGTTGTCGACTTTTATTCGGGTTGGCAAAGCAAAGTCCGCACAGTTCAGATTCAAACCAGATTGCGATGTCGAGAGCGAGAGGTTCGCGCGCTTTCCATCCAATGACTTCTTCCCATGAAAAATGCGGGCTCTCCCAACACTCAAAAGCACTCAGCGCCAACGAGTCGATGGGTTCGAAACGTACTTTCGAAAGGTCAAGCGTTGTGGGACCAGCCATCTCCAGGTCAATCTGGAGTTGAGTCGTGGCAAGGCGGGCAAGCTTCCTGGCTTGCGATTTGTACAACTGATACCGCAGATGATTACGTTCCCTTGGCATATGATCTCGCGCATTCCATGTCCCCCATCAATGGTCGTTGCAATTGCAAACGAGCCTATGCGCCTGCCTCCTGCCTGTCGCTACTGGCCCTTTGTCCAATTCATTGCAATCCATGTCGCGGGCTGGTTATAGTCGGCGCTCGTGGGTCCCACGACTCACCTTTCAACCCTTCAAAAAAGATCAGCCCAGATGCCTGCATCCCTCATCAACGCGGTAGTCGATTCAGCGGTCAACGCTGGCGTCGTGCCGTGCGGGAATCAGCAGCCTGTGCAGATCAGTCATTACCCTCCACCTGTCAGTAGCACGCCGGTGTGCGCAGTCGTATCACCGCCGGGCGTTGGTGTTTCGGGCTGATCAGCGTTTCCTGCTGACCCCTGTGCCCGCCTGAAAAAAACTACTGAATTTCAGCTTCGGCTGAGTTGGCTATTTGCCTGACTACAGGTGGTATTCATGTTTGTCCTTTCGAAAAAGTCCGCGCTCGCGGCGGCGTCCACAAGCCTGTTCGTTCTGCTGTGGAGCAGCGGGGCGATCTTCTCCAAGTGGGGGCTGGCCCACGCTTCGCCCTTTGCCTTTTTGCTGATCCGTTTTGTGATTGCCCTGTGCGGGCTGGCGCTGCTGGTGCCGTTGCTCAAGTTGAAGTTGCCCAAGGGCGGCAAGCCGATGCTGTATGCGATGGCCACCGGCGTGGTGCTGTTGGGGGCTTATCAGATCTTTTATCTGCTGGCGCTGGACCTGAAGGTCACCCCCGGAGTGATGGCGACCATCATGGGCGTGCAGCCGATCCTTACGGTGGTGATCATGGAGCGGCAGCGCTCGGCGAGCCGGATCTTTGGTCTGGCGTTGGGATTGGCCGGTCTGATCATGGTGGTTTATCAGGGCATCGGTCTGGCCGGGATGTCGCTGGCGGGGATGTTGTTCGGGCTGCTGGCGCTGGCGAGCATGACCTTCGGCTCGATCATGCAAAAACGCATCACCGACAATCCCCTCGGCACGCTGCCGGTGCAGTACCTGGCCGGTCTGCTGCTGTGCGGGATTTTCGTGCCGTTCCAGCCGTTTCACTTCGAGCACAGCGCCGGTTTCATCGTGCCGGTGTTGTGGATGGGGCTGGTGGTTTCCGTGCTGGCGACGTTGCTGCTGTATCGACTGATCGCGCGGGGCAATCTGGTAAATGTCACCAGTTTGTTCTATCTGGTGCCGGCCGTGACGGCGGTGATGGACTACCTGATCTTCGGCAATCGCCTGGCGGCGTTGAGCGTGCTGGGGATGCTGTTGATCATCGTCGGTCTGGTGTTTGTGTTCCGTAAGTCGGCGTAGACCGCCGCGCATGAAAAAGGCCCGGGAGGAAACTCCCGGGCCTTCGTGCATCTGCAAATCAGCGAGTGGCGATTTCTGCCGGTTTCAACACCAGCCACAGCGCAATGGCGATCAACACCCCGCCATACACGTGGGCCATCGACAGCGGCTCATCGAGAAACAGCGCTCCCCACAACACGCCGAACGGCGGAATCATGAAGGTCACGGTCATCGACTTCACCGGCCCGATGGAGCTCAGCAGGCGGAAGTAAATGATGTACGCAAACGCGGTGCAGCCCAGACCCAGGCCCAACAGCGACAGCCAGACATTCCAGCCACCCCAGCTCACCGGCGGCGCAGTGATGACGCTGTACCCGAAAAGCGGCAACAGAAACAGGGTCGCTCCGAGCATGCTGCCCAGCGCCGACAGACGGCTGTCGAGCCCGCCGGCCTGATCCAGCCAGCGTCGGGCGAGGAACCCGGCGAAGCCGTAGCAGGTGGTTGCGAGCAGACAGGCAACCGCACCCATCAGCAGCTGCAGATCGAAGGCGACCGGCCCGGCGCGAGTCAGCACGCCCACCCCGAGCAGGCCGAGGAACACCCCGGCCAGTTTGGCCAGCGTGAGTTTTTCACTGAAGAACAAACCGCCGATCAACACGCCCATCAACGGGGTGGTGGCGTTGAAGATTGCCGAATAACCGGCGGGCAGCACCTGAGCGGCGACGGAGTACAGCGTCGCCGGCACGCCGGAGTTGATCACGCCCAGCAGCATCACGGTCTTGAGCTTGCCTTTGAAATCCCAGCTGATACGCATCAGCCCGAGGATCACCAGCAGGCCGACGGCGGCAATCGAAACACGGAAAAATCCGGTGGGAATCGTACCGATCGCCGGAGCGATGATGCGCATGAACAGGAAGCTCGCGCCCCAGATGGCGGCCAGCGACAGCATGCGGAATATATCGACAGGGCTCACGGGCCACTCCTTCCTTCATCGGGACGAGAGTGTTGCCGAGGGCCCCGGCGATGGCAACCGCTAATCGGGCATTTAATCTTCTGATCAGATCACGAAGCGCGTCACCAGAGCGTTCAGGTCGACGGCCAGCCGCGACAGTTCCTGACTGGCGGCAGACGTCTGGGTGGCGCCGGCAGCAGTCTGGGTCGACAGGTCGCGGATGGTCACCAGATTCTGATCGACTTCCCGCGCCACCAGCGCCTGCTGCTCGGCGGCGCTGGCGATCACCAGGTTGCGCTGGTTGATCTGCGAGATCGACGCGGTGATTTTCTCCAACGCCTGACCGGCGCTGTTCGCCCGACGCAGTGTGTGGCTCGCCTGTTCGGCACTGCTTTGCAAAGCCCCGACAGTGGCACCGGTGCCTTGCTGGATGCTGCTGATCATCAGCTCGATTTCTTCGGTAGAGTTCTGCGTGCGCTGGGCCAGCGAGCGGACTTCATCGGCGACCACCGCAAACCCTCGTCCGGCCTCGCCGGCCCGCGCGGCCTCAATGGCCGCGTTAAGCGCGAGCAGATTGGTCTGCCCGGCGATGCCGCGAATCACCTCCAGCACCTTGCTGATGTCCTGGGCCTGAGTCGCCAGGCCCTCGGCCTGTTCGGAGGCGCCGAGCACGGCGCTGACCAGTTCCTGAATCGAACTGATGGTCTCGCTGACCTGTACATGCCCGTGCTTGCTGTCCTCGTTCGAGGCTTCGGACGCTTCGGCACTGGACACCGCATTGGCGGCCACTTCATCGACCGCCGTGCTCATCTCGGTGACCGCCGTGGCAGCCTGTTCGATCTGGTCATTCTGCTGTTGCAGGCCGCGGGTGCTCTGTTCCATCACCGAACTCATTTCCTCGGCAGCGGAGGCCAGTTGCTGGGCCGACTCGCTGATGCCGCGAATGGTCGAGCGCAGATTGCCCTGCATCTCGGCCAGAGCCGTGAGCAACTGCGCCGCTTCATCGCGCCCCGCGCTTTCGATACGACCACTGAGGTCTCCCGAAGCAATCCGTCGTGCCACGTTCAGCGCCTGATTGATCGGCGCGGTGATGCTGCGGGTCAGCAACCAGGCCAGCAGCAACGTGGCAATCAGCGCGACGACGATGATTGTGGCGACGATCCACAGCGCCTGCTGGTACATCGCCGCCGCGGACTTGGCGGCGGTATCCGCGCCTTGTTGGTTGAGCGTGATCATTTGCTCCAGAGTCTTGTCGAGCACCGTGCCCTGGGGCGCCAGTTCATTGGTGAGGCGCGCGTAGGCCTGATCGTTTTGTCCAGCGTCGATCTGTTTGATGATCTGGTCGAGGATGCTCAGGTACTTGGCGGTGTCTGCGCTCAGGCCTTCCAGCATCGCCCGCTCTTGATCACTGGCAATCAGGCCTTTGTGGTCGTCGAGGCGCTTGAGCAATTCCTGGCGTTGCGCCGTGAGAAGGCCTTTGCTGCGTTCGCGCACGGCAGCCTGGGTGCTGGTGATCAGGCGCAGGGACTCAAGACGGATGCTGGCGATGTTCGCCGCCGCGTCATGGATGCTTTCGATGCTGGGCATCCACGATTCCTCGATCACCGCCGCGCTCTCGCGCAGGGTTTTCATCTGGCCCAGACCGAACAGGCCGACCACTACCAGCAGACTGGCCAGAACGGCAAAACACAAACTGGCGCGCAAACCGATGCGCAGATTCCGGATAGACATCAATGTGCTCCTTGGGCTTTGGGGGAGAGAGGTCGTCCTCGTGGGCCGAGGATCTTGTTGTGAGGCGGGTGATGGCGGGCTGTATATCAAAGTGCCACTATCTTGGTAAGACCAATCATTGGCTATTGGCAGATGGAAAGGACAGGGATGAACAAGCCGGGCAAAAGTGCGAGCTAGAGATGTCGCCGTTGAATTGGATCCGAAACCCCGACAAATCGCGGGCTGACGCCCAGTGGCGGGGAGAACCCCAAGGGGCGTTTACTGACCGAACGGTCGATTAAAAAAACTTTGATAAAAACTGTGTCGTTGTACAACCCGCAAGAGGATCTGGCCGAAATTGCTCTTCTCCTGCAGCCGCTTCCGTGGCTAAGCTCAGGCCTTCGAGCACAGATTCTCCAATTCCCGCAGAGGTCTCATCCATGCCGCAGCAATGGCCAGCCACCGACATCGCCCGCCTGATCCTCGATGGCTTTGACGATTACCGCGAGCATTTCCGGCGGATCACCGACGGCGCCCGGGAGCGCTTCGAGCAGGCCCGCTGGCAGGACACGCAAACCGCGTCGGCGGCCCGGATCAACCTCTACGAAGAAAAGGTCGGTGAAACCGTCGCCCGCCTGCGCGAGTATTTCGAGCCGGACACCTTGATGGACGTCACCTGCTGGCCGCTGGTGAAAAGTGCCTACATCAGCATCATCGACCTGCGCTTCGACGATGAACTGTCCGAGACCTGGTACAACTCGATTTTCTGCGGCCTGTTCAGCCACGACCTGATCAGCGACGGCTGCATGTTCATCCACACCACGCGCCCGAGCCTGCGCCGCGCGCGGGCCGCACAGACCCGCACCTACAAGCCCCATGGACAGATCTCGAGCATGCTCGCGAGCATCTTTGCCGATTATCGCTTCAGCGAGGCCTACGCCGATTTGCCCGGCGACTTGCAGCGCCTGGAAGCGCAACTGCGCGAGAACCTGCCGGACTGGGTGTGCAAGGATCCGGAGCTGAGTGTCGAGCTGTTTTCCTCGGTGCTCTACCGTAACAAGGGGGCGTACCTGGTCGGGCGCATCTACACCAGTGACGATCAATGGCCGCTGGTGATTCCGCTGCTGCACCGCGAAGGGCGGGGGATTCAGATCGACGCGTTGATCACCGACGAAGCGGAGGTGTCGATCATCTTCTCCTTCACCCGTTCGTATTTCATGGTGGATGTGCCGGTGCCGGCGGAGTTTATCGGCTTCCTCAAGCGCATCCTGCCGGGCAAGCACATCGCCGAGCTGTACACCTCGATCGGTTTCTACAAGCACGGCAAGTCCGAGTTCTACCGCGCCCTGATCAATCACCTGGCCAACACCGATGACCAGTTCATCATGGCGCCGGGCGTGCGCGGCATGGTCATGAGCGTGTTCACGCTGCCGGGCTTCAACACCGTGTTCAAGATCATCAAGGACCGTTTCTCGCCGTCGAAAAACGTTGACCGTGCCACGGTGATCGAGAAGTACCGATTGGTGAAAAGCGTCGATCGGGTCGGGCGCATGGCCGATACCCAGGAATTCGCCGACTTTCGTTTTCCCCTGAGCAAGTTCGAGCCGGCGTGCCTGGCGGAACTGCTGGAGGTTGCGCCGTCCACGGTGTCGCTGGAAGGTGAAACCGTGCTGATCCGCCACTGCTGGACCGAGCGCCGGATGACCCCGCTCAATCTCTATCTGGATAACGCCAACGAAGCCCAGGTGCGCGAAGCACTGGAGGATTACGGCCTGGCGATCAAGCAACTGGCGGCGGCCAACATCTTTCCCGGCGACATGCTGCTGAAGAACTTCGGCGTCACCCGCCATGGCCGGGTGGTGTTCTACGACTATGACGAGATCTGCTTCCTCACCGAAGCGAATTTCCGCCACATACCGGCACCGCGCACGCCGGAGGACGAAATGGCCTCCGAACCGTGGTACTCGATCGGTCCGCTGGATGTGTTCCCCGAGGAGTTTCCGCCGTTCCTGTTTGCCGATGCGGCGCAGCGCAAATTGTTCGATCAGTTGCATGGCGAGTTGTATAACGCCGATTACTGGAAGGGGCTACAGGAGGCGATTCGGGCGGGGAAAGTGATTGATGTTTTCCCGTATCGGCGCAAGGGCCTGGATAACGAATAACCCGTTAATGATCGTTCCCATGCTCTGCGTGGGAATGCCTCACCGGACGCTCCGCGTCCGCTTTTGGGACGCGGAGCGTCCTTGGCTGCATTCCCACGCAGAGCATGGGAACGATCACAGTCAGGCGTAAATCTGCGACAATCGCGTCCTTGCGCCACTAGACGACCGAATTGCGTACCCGATGACCGACGAATCGCCCTCCATCGACAAACTGCTGAAAAACCTCGATCACGCCATGCTCGCCGACCGCCACCGGCTGCGGCGGCAGTTGCTTGAGCTGCGCAAGAAACCCGACGAAGCCAAACTGGTCCAGTGGGTGGCGCGGATGCAGGCGTCCTGCGATCAGGTGCTGGCGCGCAAGGCCAGCCTGCCGGTGATCCGTTACGACGACAGCCTGCCGATTGCGGCCAAGCGTGACGAAATCAAGAAGGCCCTGGAAAAGCATCAGGTGCTGATCATCGCCGGCGAAACCGGCTCGGGTAAAACCACCCAGTTGCCGAAAATCTGTCTGGAGATCGGTCGCGGCCAGCATGGTCTGATCGGCCACACCCAGCCTCGGCGAATTGCCGCGCGCAGTGTGGCCAGCCGGGTCGCCGAAGAACTCGGTACGCCGCTGGGCGCGCTGGTCGGCTATCAGGTGCGCTTCGAAGACCAGAGTGATTCCAACACCTTGATCAAACTGATGACCGACGGCATCCTGCTGGCGGAAACCCAGAACGATCGCTACCTCGAACGCTACGACACGATCATCGTCGACGAAGCCCACGAACGCAGCCTCAACATCGACTTCCTGCTCGGTTACCTGAAAACCCTGCTGCCGCGTCGTCCGGATCTGAAAGTCATCATCACCTCGGCGACCATCGATCTGGAGCGTTTCTCCAGGCATTTCGACGATGCGCCGATTGTCGAAGTGTCTGGCCGTACTTTCCCGGTGGACACCTGGTATCGCCCGCTGACGCTTGAGCAGGACGAAGAGGGCAACCGTGTCGAAGACGACCTGACTGTGGATCAGGCGATCCTCGCCACCCTCGACGAAATCGCCGCTTACGAGCGCAGCGAACGTCGCAGCCCCGGCGATGTGCTGGTGTTCCTGCCCGGCGAGCGTGAGATCCGCGACGCCGCCGACATGCTGCGCAAGGCCCAGCTCAAACACACCGAAATCCTGCCGTTGTACGCGCGCCTGTCGCCGGCCGAGCAGCAGCGGATCTTCCAGTCGCATCCGGGCCGTCGCGTGGTGCTGGCAACCAACGTCGCCGAAACCTCGCTGACCGTGCCGGGCATCCGTTACGTGATCGACAGCGGCACCGCGCGCATCAGTCGCTACAGCTACCGCGCCAAGGTTCAGCGGCTGCCGATCGAAGCGATTTCCCAGGCCAGCGCCAACCAGCGTAAAGGTCGCTGCGGCCGGGTCGAGCCGGGTATCTGCGTGCGCTTGTACAGCGAAGAGGATTTCCTCGGTCGCCCGGAATTTACCGATCCGGAAATCCTGCGTACCAACCTCGCTGCGGTCATCCTGCAGATGCTCCATCTGCGCCTCGGCGAGATCACCGATTTCCCGTTCATCGAGCCGCCGGACGGCAAGGCGATCAGCGATGGTTTCAACCTGCTGCAAGAACTCTCGGCGGTGGATCGCAACAGTCAGCTGACCCCGCTCGGCCGCCAGTTGGCGCGCCTGCCGGTGGATCCGCGCATGGGCCGCATGCTGCTGGAAGCAGCCAAGCTCGGCAGCTTGCAGGAAGTGCTGATCGTCGCCAGTGCCATGTCGATTCAGGACCCGCGCGAGCGTCCGCCGGAGCGTCAGCAAGCCGCTGATCAGGCCCACGCGCAGTGGAAGGACGCCGATTCGGACTTCGCCGGGCTGGTCAATCTGTGGCGTGGCTTCGAAGAACAGCGCCAAGCGTTGACCGCCAGTCCGCTGCGCAACTGGTGCCGGAAGAATTTCCTCAATTATCTGCGCCTGCGCGAGTGGCGTGATTCCCACCGTCAGTTGAGCCTGATCTGTCGCGACTTGCAGCTGAGCCTGAACAAAGAGCCAGCGGATTATCCGAAGCTGCACAAAGCGGTGCTGGTCGGCCTGCTCAGCCAGATCGGCCAGAAAACCGAGGACGGCGACTATCTTGGCGCCCGTCAGCGGCGGTTCTGGATTCACCCGTCGTCGGGCATCGGCAAGAAGCGCCCGCAGTGGGTGATGACCGCCGAACTGGTGGAAACCACCAAGCTCTACGCGCGGATGGTGGCGAAGATCGACGCCGACTGGATCGAGCCGCTGGCCGGGCACCTGATCAAGAAGAACCACTTCGAACCGCACTGGGAGAAGAAGCGCGGCCAGGTCGTGGCGTTCGAGCAGATCACCCTGTTCGGCCTGATCGTGGTCGGTCGCCGGCCAGTGCATTACGGCCCGGTGGATCCTGTGGTTTCGCGGGAGCTGTTCATCCGCGAAGGTCTGGTGCGGGGCGAGATTCAGTCCCGGGCCAAGTGCCTGACCGCCAACAAGCAATTGCTCGAACAGCTCGACGAACTGGAAGCCAAGGCCCGGCGTCGGGACATTCTGGCCGACGAGGAAACCCTCTTCGGGTTCTATGACGCGCGACTGCCGGCGGAGATTCACCAGACCGCGACGTTCGATAGCTGGTATCGGGTCAACAGCCAGAAAGATCCGCAACTGCTGATCATGCGCGAGGAAGACGTGCTGGCCCGCGAAGCCAGCGAAGTCACCGCCCAGCATTATCCGGACACGCTGCACATCGGCGATCTGGAACTGGCTCTGAGTTATCACTTCGAACCGAATCACCCGCGCGACGGTGTGACCCTGCGTGTGCCGGCGCCGTTGCTGCCGATGCTGCCGCCGGAGCGCCTGGAGTGGCTGGTGCCGGGGCTGATCGAAGCCAAATGCATTGCGCTGGTGCGCAACCTGCCCAAGGCATTGCGCAAAAACTTCGTGCCGGTGCCGGACTTCATCAAGGCCGCGCTGCAACGCATGACCTTTGCCGAAGGTTCGTTGCCGCAAGCGCTGGGCCGCGAGCTGCTGCGCATGACCGGTGCGCGGGTCAGCGATGAGGCTTGGGCCGAAGCGGCGCAGCAGGTTGAAAGCCACCTGCGGATGAACCTGGAAATCGTCGACGGCCAAGGCAAGTTCCTCGGCGAAGGCCGGGATCTGGCCGAGCTGACCGCGCGTTTCGCCGAAGCCAGCCAGGCTGCGTTGGCCGTGCCGCAAAGTGCGAAGAGCCAGCAACCGGTGGAGGCCAAGGTCTTCGCGCCGGTGGCGGAAAAGACTCAGCAGAAGATCGCCGGGCTGTCGATGACGGTCTATCCGGCGCTGGTGGAAGAGGGCGGCACGGTCAAGGAAGGTCGTTTCTCGACCCCGGCCGAAGCCGAGTTCCAACACCGCCGCGCCTTGCAACGCCTGCTGATGCATCAACTGGCGGAACCGGCCAAATTCCTGCGCGGCAAGTTGCCGGGCCTGACCGAACTGGGGTTGTTGTATCGCGAACTGGGTCGTGTCGATGCGCTGGTCGAAGACATTCTGCTGGCCAGCCTCGACAGCTGCATTCTCGAGGGCGAAGACCCGTTGCCGCGTGACGGCGCAGGTCTGGCGGCGCTGGCCGAGCGCAAGCGCGGAAGCTGGACCGAACACGCCGAGCGCGTGGCACGCCTGACGCTGGAAATCCTCAAGCTCTGGCACGGTCTGCAAAAACGCTTCAAGGGCAAGATCGATCTGGCTCAGGCCGTGGCGCTCAACGACATCAAGCAGCAGCTCAGCCATCTGGTGTATCCGGGCTTCGTCCGCGAAACGCCGATGCTCTGGCTCAAGGAGTTACCGCGCTATCTGAAAGCGCTCGAGCAGCGTTTCGAGAAGCTGGGCGCGCAGGTGCAGAAGGATCGGGTCTGGAGCGGCGAACTCGCCGGGCTCTGGACGCAATACCAGACCCGCGCCGCCAAACATGCTCAGGAAGGCAAACGCGATCCGCAACTCGAGCTGTATCGCTGGTGGCTGGAGGAGTATCGGGTTTCGCTGTTCGCCCAGCAGTTGGGGACGAAAGTGCCGATCTCCGACAAGCGGCTGAACAAACAATGGACGCAGGTCGAACCCTAGCGAGTGCCTGATCGCTCCCACGCTCTGCGTGGTAGCGCTTCCCCGGACGCTCTGCGTTCGCTTTTGGGACGCGGAGCGTCCCTGGCTGCATTCCCACGCGGAGCGTGGGAACGATCAGCAAACTTGAGAATGGGGCCAAAACCTTGGGTTTATGGCAAACTTCGCCACCATAAATGCCGTTTTCGCGTCCCAGAGCCTTTGCCGGGCCGCGCAGCGGAATAAAGCGATGCCTGGTTTTTGCGTCCCTTGATACGGGAATGGACCCTTTGCGTGTTGGCACGTCGGTGCCAGCACTTTCTGCCTGAACAGATTAGAGAAACGACCATGCATAACGTCGTCATCAGCGGCACCGGCCTGTACACCCCGGCCAACAGCATCTCCAACGAAGAGCTGGTGCAGTCCTTCAATACCTACGTCGCCCAGTTCAATGCGGACAACGCCGAAGCCATCGCCAGCGGCGAAGTCCAGGCCCTGACCGAGTCCAGCGCCGCGTTCATCGAAAAAGCTTCCGGCATCAAGAGCCGCTTTGTCATGGACAAGGATGGCATCCTCGACCCTGCGCGCATGGCGCCACGCCTGCCGGAGCGTTCCAACGACGAATGGTCGGTGCTTTGCCAGATGGCCATCGGCGCTGCCGAGCAAGCCCTGCAACGTGCCGGCAAGACTGCCGCCGACATCGATGGCGTGATCGTCGCCTGCTCCAACCTGCAGCGCGCCTACCCGGCCATCGCCATCGAAGTCCAGGAAGCGCTGGGCATCCAGGGTTTCGGTTTCGACATGAACGTTGCCTGCTCGTCGGCCACCTTCGGCATCCAGCAAGCCGCCAACACCGTGCAACTGGGCCAGGCCCGGGCAATCCTGATGGTCAACCCGGAAGTCTGCACCGGCCACCTGAACTTCCGTGACCGCGACAGCCACTTCATCTTCGGTGACGCGGCCACCGCCGTAATTATCGAGCGCGCCGATCTGGCAACCTCCAAGCACCAGTTCGACGTGGTCAGCACCAAACTGCTGACCAAGTTCTCCAACAACATCCGCAACAACTTCGGCTTCCTCAACCGCGCAGCGGAAGAGGGCATCGGCGCCCGCGACAAACTGTTCGTGCAGGAAGGCCGCAAGGTGTTCAAGGATGTTTGCCCGATGGTGGCCGAACTGATTGGCGAGCATCTGGAAGAGAACAAGCTCAATGTCGGTGACGTAAAACGCTTCTGGCTGCACCAGGCCAACCTGAGCATGAACCACCTGATCGTGCGCAAGCTGCTGGGCCGCGAAGCCACCGAAGAAGAAGCCCCGGTAATTCTCGACACCTACGCCAACACCAGCTCCGCCGGTTCCGTGATTGCGTTCCACAAATATCAGGACGATCTGGCGGCCGGTTCGCTGGCGGTGCTGAGTTCGTTCGGTGCCGGTTACTCGATTGGTAGCGTGATTCTGCGTAAACGTTAAGAGCGAGTTCATTTCCTCTTAATCGCGCTGACGTTTCCTACATCCGAATCGGCGCGAACGCTGTAATTTTCGAACGTGGCGGCAGGCGAATAGTCCTGCCGCTATTCTTTCGAAGACAGAAAAAGGGGAATGATGGATGGCGGTAGACGACACCCGACTGCTTGAGCGCCTGCTCGCCGGTGAGCAAAAGGCATTCAAGGAACTGGTCAGTACCTATCAAAGCCCTATGCGCGCGGTCGCGTACGCGATTGTCGGCCAGCGCCATGTCGAAGAAGTGGTGCAGGATGCCTGGCTGTCGGTGGTGCGTCATATCAGTCGCTTCGAAGGGCGCTCCAGCCTCAAGACCTGGCTGCTGACCATCACTGCCAACTCGGCCAAGAGCCGCTACAAACTCAATCGTCGCGAAGTATTGCTGGATGATCTGCCGTCCCCCCACGGCACCATCGACGACGATCGTTTTTCTCCCGGCGACGGCCACTGGCTGGTCGCACCGTTCGCCTGGCACCAGGACACCCCCGAGGCATTGCTGACCGAAGGCGAGCTGCGTGAATGCCTGGAGCATACGTTGCTCAGTCTCTCCGAACTTCAGAGCAGTGTGCTCACGCTGCGCGAGCGCCAGGGCCTGGAGCTGGAGGAGATCTGTAATCTTCTGGAGATCTCGCTCTCCAATGTCCGCGTGCTGCTGCATCGGGCGCGTTTGAAGGTCTTTGCGACCGTGGAGCATTTTGAGGAGACGGGAGAATGTTGACCTGCAAGGAGCAAGTGGCGCGATCCAGCGATTATCTTGATGGCCAGTTGAGCTTTCGCGAGAAACTGATGGTGCGTCATCACCTGATGTTCTGCCGCAATTGCCGGCGATTCATTCGCCAGATGCGTTTGATGCAGGCGACTTTGCGAGCGATACCGCAAAAGCCTGAAGAGGGCGTGGACGCCTTGGCCGAGCAGCTGGCAGAGCTGCGGCGCAAGGATCGATCCTGAAAACACAGACTGGCGCGGCCGCAGCGAACGGATGATNGGATCGCTGCGGCCGCGCCAGTCTGTTGAACAAAAGCTGCTTCAAGCTGCAAGTGAGGCATTCACTTGCAGCTTGAAACTTGCAGCTTGTCGCTGATTTTTTAGAACTTCGCTTCCGCATCCAGCTGCAGGGTGTTGGTGTCTGCATCACGCTGGGTACGGCTGGAGAAGTCGGCCTTGGTCAGGAAGTAAGTCGCGCCAATGGCGAAGTTCTTGTCGATGTCGTAACCGACCTTGAACTTGTGGCCACGGGAACCGGTGGTGCCGTTGGCGAAGTCCGAATCGGTGAAGGCGCCGACCACAGCGTTACGCTGCACGTCACGATAGTTGTAGTCGAGGTTCAGGCCGAAGACTTTCGATTTGGCACCGACCAGCCACGCGGTGTCCTGATCGGTCACTGCATCGTTGTTCTTCACGTACTGGCCATAGAACGAAAGCGGCATTGGCAGGCCGCCGATGTCTACCTGGCTGAAGCCTTCATACAGACGGAATTCGTTGTTCGCCGAGTTGCCGTTGACGGCCAGGGCGCACGGCGTGGAGGTGCCGGTGCAACGGCTGTCTTCGTCGTTCTGGTAGGCGTAGACGCTGCCGCCCAGGGTCAGTTTCAGGTTGTCGGTGATGGCGAAGCGGCTGCCCAACTGACCGGCGGTCAGACGCAGGTCATGACGGAATTGCACGCCGTCGCCGTCCACGTTGTCCTTGAGATTGTAGTTACCCAGGCTGCCGAACAGCTCGACGCTGCTGCCCAATGGATACTTGTAGGTAACGGCCAGACCTTCCGGGTTGATGTCGCTGTCCCAGATCACGTCGCCCATGCTCACCCACGGTTGCAGCATCTTGCCGCCGATGATGTGCAGGTTCTTGATCTGATCCGGGTGGTAGTCGATGTAGCCCAGGTCGAGCCAGATCTGCTTCTTGTCGAAGTAGTTGTCCTGGTCCTGGTTGGTCGAACGGGCGTCGTCGCCGCCGCCGGTGGCGATGCGGATGCCGGTGTCGACTTGCGGGTTGATCTCGGTGTAGGCACCCAGACGGGCACGGATGCGCTGGCGATCCTTGTCGCGGCCGCCGTTATTCGGCTCGCCATCGATCTTGATGGTTTCCTGACGGATACGCACGTCGCCCTTGAACTGGGTCTTGGCGGCCCAGGCCAGTTTCTGGTCGAAACTGCTGAGCTCGTTGGTTTTCTTCGCGGTCGCCGCGATTTGCTCGTTGGTCTCTTGCTGCGCCTGCTGCGCGATTTGCTGGGCCTTCTGATCCTTGGCCAGTTCAGTTTGCAGTTCAACGTACTGCGCCTGGGAAATCGAACCGTTAGCCTTGAGCATGTCGAGCAGTTTGGCGTCGACTGCGGCACTGGCCGGTACACTCATGGCCAGCAACAGGCCACCGCACAGGGCCGCCGCAGTTTTCGTGGAAGCAAGACGCATAGCAATCTCCGAAGATGAAAAGGGGATGGCTGAACCATCCTGGGCACAACCGACGGTTTGACGGTCGGAAAACAGTGTCCGGGGTAGAACCCGGCGCTCTAAAAACAGGCGCCAGTATCGCGATGGTTTATGACAGAGCAGTGGCACGATGATGGCAGGTTGATGACGATACAAAATGGCCGTGAACTATTGATCCAGAGCGCTGTCGCGCAATCTGACGTGGGCAACGCCCGGCCGATCAGCGATACTCGCCGGGCGTTCACGCCCGAAAGTGGAGAGGAAAATGCCGCTGCAACGTCTGCACAAACTGTCGGAAATTCCAGCGTCCGACTGGGATGTTCTGGTCCCGCAAAACCAGCCGTTTCTGCGCCATGCGTTTCTTTCTGCGCTGGAGGACAGCGGCAGCGTCGGCCCGCACACCGGTTGGCAAGCGGAGCATTTGCTGCACGTCGAAGCGGGGCGGGTGATCGCGGCGTTGCCCGGTTATCGCAAATGGCATTCCTACGGCGAATACGTGTTCGACCACGGCTGGGCCGATGCCTGCGCCCGGGCCGGCATCGATTACTACCCCAAATTCTTGAGCGCGGTGCCCTTCAGCCCTGTCAGTGGTCCACGGTTGCTGGCAGCGAATGTCGAGGACGGATTCGAACTGCTCAAGAGCCTGCCGGGGTATCTGGAAGTCGAAGAGCTCTCCAGTGCTCACATCAACTTCACCGACGCGTTCACCGATGCCGCCATGGCCGAGCAGCCGGGCTGGCTGCAACGCATCGGCTGTCAGTACCACTGGCAGAATCGCGGCTACCGCGACTTTCAGGATTTCCTCGACGTGCTCGCCTCGCGCAAGCGCAAGCAGATGCGCAAGGAGCGCGAACAAGTGGCGGGGCAGGGCTTCGAGTTCGAATGGCTGGAAGGCCGCGAGCTGGACGAGGCGCAGTGGGATTTCGTCTACGCCTGTTACGCCAATACTTACGCGGTACGCCGGCAGGCGCCGTACCTGACCCGGGAATTCTTCAGCCTGCTGGCCGAGCGCATGCCGGAATCGATTCGCGTGGTCCTGGCCCGACAGGGCTCACGGCCGGTGGCGATGGCGTTCAGCCTGGTGGGCGGCGACAGTTTTTACGGACGCTATTGGGGATGCCTGGCCGAGTTCGACCGGCTGCACTTCGAGACCTGTTTCTATCAGGGCATGGACTATGCGATTGCCAATGGATTTAAACGTTTCGATGCCGGTGCCCAGGGTGAGCACAAACTGATTCGCGGTTTCGAACCGGTGATCACCCATTCCTGGCATTACCTGCGCCATCCCGGTTTGAAAGCCGCGGTCAAAGACTTCCTGCACCAGGAGCGCGCCGGTGTACTGGCCTATGCCGAAGAGGCGAGGAGCGCCTTGCCGTATCGGCAAGCCTGATCCTCGCCGGCTCCTTCAGCTGTCTTCCTTGCCCAGCCAGCGATAGAGCACGCCGCCGACCACCGCACCGAGCAGCGGCGCGACCCAGAACATCCACAACTGGGCGATGGCCCAGCCACCGACCATTAGCGCCGGGCCCGTGCTGCGGGCCGGGTTGACCGAGGTGTTGGTGACCGGGATAGAGATCAGGTGGATCAGCGTCAGGGCCAGGCCGATGGCGATCGGTGCCAGACCTGCCGGGGCGCGTTTGTCGGTGGCGCCGAGGATGATCACCACGAACATGGCGGTCATCACCAGCTCGGTGACGAACCCGGATGCCATCGAGTATTTGCCCGGCGAGTGTTCGCCATAACCGTTGGAGGCAAGGCCTGCGGCGATGTCGAAACCTTCCTTGCCGCTGGCGATGTGGTAGAGCAGGGCCGCTGCCAGAATCCCGCCGATCACCTGGGCGATGACGTAGGCAGGCAGTTCTTTGGCCGGAAACCGACCGCCGACGACCAGACCGACCGACACGGCCGGGTTGAGGTGACAGCCGCTGATGTGGCCGATGGCAAACGCCATCGTCAGCACCGTCAGACCAAACGCCAGGGCGACCCCCAGCACTCCGATTCCCAAGGGTGAAGACGCGGCAATGACCGCACTGCCGCACCCGCCCAACACCAACCAGAACGTACCCAACAACTCAGTGACTGAACGTTTGAACAGAGACATGACAGAGTCCTTGATAGGCGTGCTATCGAGACTGCATCCAGTGGTGCGTCCCTGCAGACTTACGACAGGCTCCGTTCCGGAGCCTTCGCTGATTACAGCAGGGTTTCAGGGGATTTCCAGCAGGCGATAAAAAACCGCCAGAGCCCGTGGTTAAAGGGCTCTGGCGGTTTTATCTCACGTTGATCGTTCCCACGCAGAGCGTGGGAACGATCAGAAGCGCGGTTCAGTCGATGCCGACAAACCCTCCGGTCTGGTGCGCCCACAACCGCGCATACAATCCGCCGTGGGCCAGCAGTTCGGCATGGTTGCCGCTTTCGGCGATCTTGCCGTTTTCCAGCACCACCAGCCGGTCCATGCGGGCAATGGTCGAGAGGCGGTGGGCGATGGCGATCACGGTCTTGCCCTGCATCAGGGTTTCCAGGCTTTCCTGA
This sequence comes from Pseudomonas sp. 22085, assembly GCF_052045815.1. NCBI lineage: Bacteria > Pseudomonadati > Pseudomonadota > Gammaproteobacteria > Pseudomonadales > Pseudomonadaceae > Pseudomonas > Pseudomonas sp. 22085. Next base: position 37,192 of record NZ_JBQEQA010000006.1, on the reverse strand, counting down.
ATCGCCGCTTCAACTTCCGAGTCCAGGGCCGAGGTCGCTTCGTCCATGATCAGGATCGGTGCGTCCTTGAGCAGCACCCGCGCGATCGCGATCCGCTGCCGCTGACCACCGGACAGTTTCACCCCGCGTTCGCCGACATGCGCATCGAATCCTGTGCGCCCCTCGGCGTCCGACAGCAGCGGAATGAACTCATCGGCACGGGCCTTGCGCACCGCTTCCCAGAGTTCGGCGTCAGTGGCGTCGGGCTTGCCGTACAGCAAGTTGTCGCGGATCGAGCGGTGCAGCAGCGAGGTGTCCTGAGTGATCATGCCGATCCGCGCGCGCAGGCTTTCCTGGCCGACTTCGGCGATGTTCTGGCCGTCGATCAGGATCCGCCCGCCTTCGACGTCGTAGAGACGCAGCAGCAGGTTGACCAGGGTCGATTTGCCGGCGCCGGACGGGCCGATCAGACCGATTTTCTCGCCGGGTTTGATGGTCAGGTTGAGGTCGCCGATGATGCCTTTCTTCTTGCCGTAGTGAAAATCCACGTGCTCGAAACGCACTTCACCACGGGCCACGGACAGTGGTTTGGCTTGCTCCCGGTCGGTGACGCTGACCGGTTGCGAGATAGTCTGCAGACCGTCCTGGACCATGCCGATGTTTTCGAAAATGCCGGTGACCACCCACATGATCCAGCCGGACATGTTGACGATGCGGATGACAAGGCCGGTGGCCAGGGCGATGGCGCCGACGCTGATCAGCGATTGCGTCCACAGCCACAGGGCCAGCGCGGTGGTGCCGACGATCAACAGGCCGTTCATGGTGGTGATGGCCACGTCCATGCTGGTGACCACGCGGCCGGCCAGTTGGGCTTTTTCGGTCTGTTCCTGGATCGCTTCGCGGGCGTAGTGCTGCTCGAAGTTGGTGTGGGCGAACAGCTTCAGGGTGGCGATGTTGGTGTAGCCGTCGACAATCCGGCCCATCAGCTTCGAGCGCGCGTCGGAGGCTTCCACCGAACGGTCCTTGACCCGTGGCACGAAGTAATAGAGCGCGCCGATGTAGGCGGCGATCCACGTCAGCAACGGGATCATCAGGCGCCAGTCGGCCTCGGCGAACAGCACCAGCGAACTGATCGCGTAGATCAGCACATGCCACAACGCGTCCACCGCTTGCACGGCGGAATCGCGCAGCGAGTTGCCGGTCTGCATGATGCGCTGGGCGATGCGCCCGGCGAAGTCGTTCTGGAAGAAGTTCAAGCTCTGCTTGAGCACGTAACTGTGGTTCTGCCAGCGAATCAGGCTGGTCATGCTCGGGCTAAGGGTCTGGTGTACCAGCATGTCGTGCAGCGCCAGAAACAGCGGGCGTAGCAGTAACGCTACCACCGCCATCCACGCCAGTTCGACGCCGTGCACCTTGAAGAAGTCGACGTTCGGCGTGCCCTGGGCGAGGTCGATGATGCGGCTCAGATAACTGAACAGCGCCACTTCGATCAGGGCTCCAAACAGGCCAACGATCAGCAGGGCGACGAAACTCGGCCAGACCTGCTTCAGGTAATAGGTGTAGAAGGGCAGAACGCGGTCCGGCGGGGATGCCGTAGGCGCATCGCGGAATATGTCGATCAGTTGTTCGAAACGGCGATAGAGCATCAGATAACCGCCCGGAGCACGGGCTCTCCTTTTATCAGTGTGAGCGGCGTGACATCAGCCAGCGCCGCTCGATATGCCCTGTAAAGCTTAGTCGATGCGCTTGGCCGACTTGATGATCACAGGGTCGATCGGCACGTTTTGCATGCCCTGTTTGGTGGTGGTCTGGGAGTTGACGATGATGTCGACTACGTCCATGCCCTTGACCACTTTGGCGAACACCGCGTAACCGGCGTCACGGCCCGGATCGAGGAAGGCGTTGTCGGCCACGTTGATGAAGAACTGGCTGGTGGCCGAGTCCGGGTTGGAGGTACGGGCCATCGACAGGGTGCCGCGAACGTTATGCAGGCCGTTGCTGGCCTCGTTCTTGATCGGGGTCTTGGTGTCTTTCTGTTGCATCTGCTGGGTGAAGCCGCCGCCCTGGGCCATGAAACCCGGGATCACGCGGTGGAAAATGGTGTTGTTGTAGAAACCGCTGTCGACGTACTCGAGGAAGTTCTTGGTACTGATCGGCGCCTTGACCGGGTCCAGTTCGATTTCGATCTGGCCGTTGGTAGTGTCCAGCAGCACGTGCGGCGCTTTCGCCGGCGTGGCAGCCATCAGGTTGGCGGCAAACAGCACGGTGCCGGCGGCGAGGGCGAGTTTTTTCAGCATGGGTCAGTGATCCTGAGGGTGATTATCGGCTGTGGCGAGGAACTCCAGCAGCGTTTGATTGAAGCGTTCGGGCTGGTCGAGCGGGGTGGCGTGGCGTGAATCGGCGATCACCACCAGCCGCGCATCGGGCAGCAGTCTGACATAGGTTTCTTTCAGCGAAACGGGGGTGTAGTCCCGGTCGGCGCTGACGACGAGGGTTGGACAGGTGACCCGGGAAAGGTGTTCCTGAACCCCCCAGCCAACAATCGCATCGAAGCTGGCGAGATAAGCACGTTTGTCGTTTTTTGCCCAGCGCTCTGCCATCTTCTGGCACAAATCCGCCTGCTCCGGTTTGGGGAACAGCCTGGCGCCAAGGGCCTTGCCGATGGTGGCGAGGCTGAGCAGGCGCATCAGGCTCCAGCGCTTGAACCACTGCCAGTAATCGTCGCGGCTGCGCAACTTGACCTCGGGGGCACTGTTGACGATGGTCAGGCTCTTGAGCATCCGCGGCTGATCGACAGCGAACTGGAAGCCGATCATGCCGCCCATGGACAGCCCGACGTAGTGCACCGGGCCAAGCTTCAGGTGTTCGATCAGGGCAACGATGTCGGCGCTGAAGCCGGCGATGCTGTAGCGCTCGCGGGGCTTGTCGGAGCGACCGTGACCGCGCACATCCGGGACGATCACCCGGTAATGCGCGGCCAGTACCGGGATCTGCATTTCCCAGTCCAGGGTGCTGGAGCCCAGACCGTGAACCAGCAGCAACGGAACGCCGTGGCCATATTCCTCGTAGTGCAGGTTGCAACCTTCATGCTCGAAATACGCCATCGGTGAACTCCGTGTCAGGCTTGTTCGGGGGCGGCGAACGGTGCGTCCAGCGGCAGGGTGTCGAAGGTGCGCAGCAGTTCGATCAGGATTTGCGTGGCTGGGCCCAAGGGTTTGTCCTTGTTCGAATACAGATAGAAACTGGAGTTGCGATTGCCGCCTCTGTCCAACGGTAGCAGCTTGAGCGAGCCGTCTTTCAGTTCCCGCTCGATCATGTGGCGTGGCAGCCAGGCGAATCCCAGGCCGCTGCTGACGAACGTCGCGGCCGTGGCGAGGCTGCCGACGGTCCAGCGCTGCTCGGCGCCGAGCCAGCCGACGTCCCGGGGTTGCTGGCGGCCGGAGTCGCGGATCACCACTTGCATCTGGGTTTCCAGGTCCTGAAAGCTCAGCTCGCGGTTGAGCCGGTGCAGCGCATGGTCAGGATGGGCGACGGCGACAAATTCGACATCGCTCAATTCCGCGCCGAGGTAACCGGGAATGCTCAGGCCGGTGATGGCCAGATCGGCCACACCTTCAAGCAGCACTTCTTCGACGCCCGACAGCACTTCCTCACGCAGACGCACCCGGCAGCCACGGCTCTGCGGCATGAAAGCGGTCAATGCGCGCACGATACGGGCGCTGGGGTAGGCGGCGTCCACCACCAACCGCACTTCGGCTTCCCAACCCTGCTCCATGTGATGGGCAAGGTCTTCCAGCTGGCTGGCCTGTTTCACCAGCTGTCGCGAGCGGCGCAGCAGCACGCCGCCGGCTTCAGTCAGCACAGCCTTGCGCCCGTCGATGCGCAACAACGGCACGCCGAGCTGATCCTGCATGCGGGCGACGGTGTAGCTCACCGACGATTGCGAGCGGTGCAGGGCCTCGGCGGCCTGGGCGAATCCGCCGTGGTCGACCACGGCCTGCAACGTTCGCCATTGATCAAGGGTCACGCGGGGCGCTTTCATCAATAGCTCCTCTTGTCCTAAGCTGGCGGTCCCTCATGGAGACTGCCGAATGAAAAAATTCTGTTGTGTGTTGCTGGCGCTGCTTCCGCTGACTGCGTTCGCGTACCCGATCGATGTGGAGAAAGATCTCAACGGCCTGAAGATCGACTACAACGCGTTTGACACCGATAACGACATCGGCTCCATCCAGGTCAACAACTACGGCGACGTCGACGCGACCTGTAAGGTGGTGTTCACCAACGGCCCGGAAGCGCCGCGTACCCGCAACATCGAAGTGGCTGCGGGTAAGCATAAGAACGCCACGGCCAAGTTCACCCGGACCATCATCAAGCTGCGCATCAAGCTGAGCTGCACCCCGAAATAGCGTCATGGGCCTGTGGGAGCGGGCTTCCACAGGCTAAGGCTTGCATCTAAACGAATTTTTCGATGCTTTGCAGCAATTATTTGCGCTTTTTCATCGATACGACACTGTTTAACCTTCACTCCATCGACTTACAACATTCTCGGATGGAGGCTACACAACATGTCCCGCGTTCTGATCATCGAAAGCAGCGCCCGCCAGCAAGACTCGGTTTCCCGTCAACTGACCCAGACCTTTATCGGTCAATGGAAAGCGGCGCATCCGGCCGATCAGATCACCGTACGTGACCTCGCCGTGAACCCGGTGCCGCACCTGGACATCAACCTGCTGGGCGGCTGGATGAAGTCCGCCGAGCAGCGCAACGACAGCGAGCAGGCCTCGCTGGACCGTTCCAACGAATTGACCGATGAATTGCTGGCCGCCGACGTGCTGGTGATGGCTGCGCCGATGTACAACTTCGCCATCCCGAGCACCCTGAAAGCCTGGCTCGACCACGTCTTGCGTGCCGGCGTGACCTTCAAGTACACCGAAACCGGCCCGCAAGGCCTGCTCAGCGGCAAGCGTGCCTACGTGCTGACCGCTCGCGGCGGCATCTACGCCGGCGGCCCGGCGGATCATCAGGAACCGTACCTGCGTCAGGTGATGGGCTTCATCGGCATTAATGACGTGACCTTCATCCACGCCGAAGGCATGAACCTGGGCGGCGACTTCCAGGAGAAAGGCCTCAACCAGGCCAACGCCAAACTGTCCCAGGTCGCCTGATATGTTAATCGCCAGATAATCGCCGATTGTTCTAGTGACCTGGCGCAACCCCTTCAAGGCTCTACGCGCATCGAACCTCCCTTTGCACTTGTTGCTCCTGAGTGCTGTAGCCCGATTGAACGCTTTAGCGAGATCGGGCTTTTTTTTGCCCGGGATTTAGCGATGGCCGGCAAAAACCGCTATCGTCGCCGCCATTCGAAATCGAGGCGAGCATGGGCTATCTACTTTTTGTCACGCTGATCCAGGCGTTTTCCTTCAGTCTGATCGGCGAATACCTGGCCGGTCATGTCGACAGCTACTTCGCGGTGCTGGTGCGTGTGGTACTGGCCGGGCTGGTGTTCATTCCGCTGACCCGCTGGCGCTCGGTGGAGCCGGCGTTCATGCGCGGCATGTTGCTGATCGGCGCGTTGCAGTTCGGCGTGACTTACGTCTGCCTGTACTTGAGCTTCCGGGTGCTGACGGTGCCGGAAGTTTTGCTGTTCACCATTCTCACGCCGTTGCACGTGACGCTGATCGAAGATGCGCTCAACCGACGCTTCAATCCGTGGGCGCTGATCGCCGCACTGGTGGCGGTCGCCGGCGCGGCGGTGATTCGCTACGACCGGATCAACCCGGACTTCTTCATGGGCTTTCTGCTGCTGCAACTGGCCAACTTCACCTACGCCGCCGGGCAAGTGCTGTACAAGCATCTGGTGGCGAAGCACCCGAGCGATCTGCCGCATTACCGTCGTTTCGGTTTCTTCTACCTCGGCGCACTCGCGGTGGCGCTGCCGGCGTTCCTGCTGTTCGGTAAATCCAACTTCCTGCCGGAAGCGCCGCTGCAATGGGGCGTGCTGGTGTTCCTCGGCCTGGTCTCCACCGCACTCGGTTTGTACTGGTGGAACAAGGGTGCGTGCCTGGTCAACGGCGGCACCCTGGCGGTGATGAACAACCTGCACGTGCCGGTGGGGCTGCTGCTGAACCTGCTGATCTGGAATCAGCATGAAGAACTCGGGCGGTTGTTCCTCGGTGGCAGCGTGATTCTGGCGGCGGTGTGGATCAGCCGCTTGGGGATTCGCCAGTCGGCGCCAATTGCTCCACCAGAAACGCGATAAACGCCCGAGTCTTCTGCGGCACTCGTCGCGCTGACGAGTACACCGCGTTGATGGTGATCGCCGGCGCCTGCCATTCGCACAGCACCGGCACCAGCCGCCCGGCCGCCAGTGCCTCTTCGACGATGAAGTCCGGCAGCAGCGCAATGCCCATCCCGGCCTCGGCCGCTTGCGCCAGCAGGTCGCCGTTGTTGGCGTGCAACGGCCCGGTGACGTTGACTCGCTGGGTCTCCTTGCCGTTGCACAGTTGCAGGCTGACCCCGCTCTGCAGATAGCCGTAGTTCAAGCATTGATGTGAGCGCAGATCCTGCGGCGACTGCGGCGTGCCCGCGCGTTCGAGATAAGCGGGAGACGCGACCATGATCCGCGGCGCCGGCGCCAGTTGCCGGGCGATCATGGTCGAGTCGGGCAGGCTGGCGATGCGGATGGTCACGTCGAAGCCGCTGCGCACCGGATCGACCTGCTGGTCGCTGAGCACCAGTTGCAGCTCGATGTTCGGGTGCTGCTCGTGGAACAGCGGAATCAGTTTGCCCAGCCGCCGCAGGCCGAACGACATCGGTGCGTTCACCCGCAACACCCCGCGCAATTCGCCAACTCCGTCCCGAGCTCGCTGCTCGGCCTCGTCCAGCGCCGCAATCACTTCCCGCGCCGCTTCGAAATACTCCGCTCCGGCCTCGGTCAGGTGCAGGCTGCGGGTGGTGCGTTGCAGCAGTTGCACGCCGATGGCTTCTTCCAGCGCCTGAATCTGTTTGCTGACTTTCGAGCGTGGCACGTCCATGGCACGGGCGGCGGCCGCGAAGCCGTTCTCGCCGACCGTCACCACGAAGGCGCGCATGCATTCGATGCGATCCATGATTGTCCCTGTTTTAGAATCAATGATTCTCGATTTTAGGGAATTGTCCCTTTATCGGCCAGCCCCTAAAGTGACATCCAAGCCGAGACAACAACGCCGCAGACGGCAAAGCGCCTCGACTCACCAATACCTAATCGAAACTTTGAATCGACATCAAAAGGAACGCGCCATGTCTATCCGTGAACTGCTGAACCCAACCAACTCCGCCCTGATCCTGATCGACCACCAGCCACAAATGGCTTTCGGCGTACAGTCGATCGACCGTCAGACCCTGAAGAACAACACCGTTGGCCTGGCCAAGGCAGCCAAGATCTTCAACGTGCCGACCATCTACACCTCGGTCGAAACCGAAAGCTTCAGCGGCTACATCTGGCCGGAACTGCTGGCGGTGCACCCGGAGCAGAAGCCGATCGAGCGCACCTCGATGAACTCCTGGGAAGACAAGGCGCTGGTTGACGCGGTGAAGGCCACCGGTCGCAAGAAACTGATCATCGCCGCACTGTGGACCGAGGTCTGCCTGACCTTCCCGGCCCTGGAAGCCCTGGCTGAAGGCTACGAGGTGTACATCGTCACTGACGCGTCCGGCGGCACTACCAAAGAAGCCCACGACATGTCGGTACAGCGGATGATTCAGGCCGGCGCAGTACCGGTGACCTGGCAGCAAGTGCTGCTCGAGTACCAGCGTGACTGGGCGCACAAAGACACGTATCAGGCAGTGATGGACCTGGTGCTGGAACACAGCGGCGCATACGGCATGGGCGTCGACTACGCCTACACCATGGTGCACAAGGCACCGCAGCGGCAGGCCTGATAAATCGGCGGGAAAAAAAAGACGCAACCAAGGTTGCGTCTTTTTTTGCATTTGAAGAAAGCGCTACATCAGATGTTTTTCGGCTTCTGGAATGTGGCTCGCGCCAAGGACTGCCGGCAATAACCCCGACCGCAAATCCCCACCACTGGGCTGCTGATACAGGCTCAGCCCGAACTCCGGCAGCACCGCCAGCAGGTAATCGAAAATATCCCCCTGGATCCGCTCGTAATCGGCCCACACCGTGGTGGTGGTAAAGCAGTAGATTTCCAGCGGAATGCCCTGGGCGGTGGTTTGCATCTGGCGGACCATGCAGGTCATGTTCGGCTGGATTTCCGGATGGCTCTTCAGGTAAGCCAAGGCATAGGCGCGGAAGGTGCCGATGTTGGTCATGCGCCGGCGGTTGGCCGACATCGCCGCGACGTTGCCCTGGGCTTCGTTCCAGGCCTTGAGCTCGGCTTTCTTGCGGCCCATGTAGGCGGTCAGCAGATGCACCTGGGAGAGTTTTTCTTCTTCATCGTCGCGGATGAAGCGCACACCGCTGGCGTCGATGAACAGGCTGCGCTTGATCCGTCGCCCGCCGGACTGCTGCATGCCGCGCCAGTTTCTGAACGACTCGGACATCAGGCGCCAGGTCGGGATGGAAACGATGGTCTTGTCGAAATTCTGCACCTTGACCGTGTGCAAAGTGATGTCGACCACGTCGCCATCGGCGCCGACTTGCGGCATTTCGATCCAGTCGCCGACCCGCAGCATGTCGTTGCTGGTCAGTTGCACGCTGGCGACGAACGACAGCAGGGTGTCCTTGTAGACCAACAGGATCACCGCCGACATCGCACCGAGACCGGACAGCAGCAACAGCGGCGAACGGTCGATCAGGGTGGCGACGATGATGATCGCGCCGAACACGTACAGGACCATTTTCGCCAGTTGCACATACCCCTTGATCGAGCGGGTGCGGGCGTGTTCGGTGCGGGCGTAGATGTCCAGCAGCGCATTGAGCAGGGCGCTGACCGACAGCAACAGGAACAGAATGGTGAACGCCAGCGCCACGTTGCCGAGGAACACCGTGGCGGTCTTGCTCAGTTCCGGCACCAGGTGCAGGCCGAACTGGATCACCAGCGATGGCGTCATCTGCGCCAGACGCTGAAACACCTTGTTATGGCGAAAGTCGTTGATCCAGTGCAACGCGGGCTGGCGACCGAGCATGCGGCTGGCATGCAGGATCAGATAACGCGCCACTCGTCCGAGTACCAGCGCGATCACCAATAACAGGAGCAGTGCCAGGCCGGCGTGCAGGAGCGGGTGCTGTTCGAGGGCACCCCAGAGGTCTTGGGCATTGAGCCAGAGCTGTTTGAAATCCATGAGTGAAACGATTCTTCTGTAAGACGCGACGGGCGATTAGAGCATTTAAGACGCTGTGTATTACCGTTGGAGACAAATCGAGCAACAAAAAAGCCACTGATTACGGCGGATTTCACAAAGAAACTCGGCCTGAGCGCTCGAAACCGGTAACCTATGCAGCTGATTTTTTGCATATCTTCGAGGTAGCACCCGTGTTTTCCCAATTCGCCCTGCACGAACGCCTGCTCAAAGCCGTGGCCGAGCTGAAATTTGTCGAGCCAACGCCTGTGCAAGCCGCGGCCATTCCGCTGGCGCTTCAAGGGCGTGACCTGCGGGTGACGGCGCAAACCGGTAGCGGCAAGACCGCCGCTTTCGTCCTGCCGATCCTCAACCGCCTGATCGGCCCGGCCAAGGTTCGCGTCAGCATCAAGACCCTGATCCTGCTGCCGACCCGCGAGCTGGCCCAGCAGACCCTGAAGGAAGTCGAGCGCTTTTCGCAGTTCACTTTCATCAAATCCGGCCTGATCACCGGCGGTGAAGACTTCAAGGTCCAGGCCGCCATGCTGCGCAAGGTGCCGGACATCCTGATCGGCACCCCGGGCCGGATGATCGAGCAACTGAACGCCGGCAACCTCGACCTGAAAGAAGTCGAAGTGCTGGTGCTCGACGAAGCCGACCGCATGCTCGACATGGGTTTCGCCGAAGACGTGCAGCGTCTGGTCGACGAATGCCCGAACCGTCAGCAGACCATGCTGTTTTCCGCCACCACTGGTGGTTCCGGCCTGCGCGAGATGATCGCCAAGGTGCTGAACAACCCTGAGCACCTGCAGCTCAATGCGGTCAGCCAACTGAACGACACCACCCGTCAGCAGATCATCACCGCCGACCACAACCAGCACAAAGAACAGATCGTCAACTGGCTGCTGGCCAACGAGACCTATCAGAAGGCCATCGTTTTCACCAATACCCGGGCCATGGCCGACCGCATCTACGGTCGCCTCGTCGCCCAGGAATACAAGGCGTTCGTGCTGCACGGCGAGAAAGACCAGAAGGATCGCAAGCTGGCGATCGACCGTCTGAAGCAGGGCGGCGTGAAGATCCTGGTGGCCACCGACGTGGCGGCCCGTGGTCTGGACGTTGACGGCCTGGATCTGGTGATCAACTTCGACATGCCGCGCAGCGGCGACGAATACGTGCACCGCATCGGTCGTACCGGCCGTGCCGGCAACGACGGTCTGGCGATCTCGCTGATCTGCCACGGCGACTGGAACCTGATGTCGAGCATCGAGCGTTATCTGAAGCAGAGCTTCGAGCGCCGCACCATCAAGGAAGTCAAAGGCACCTACGGCGGACCGAAAAAGGTCAAGGCCTCGGGCAAGGCTGTCGGCGTGAAGAAGAAAAAGACCGATGCCAAGGGCGACAAGAAGAAAACCGCCGCCAAGACCCCGACCAAGCGCAAGAGCGCCAACCGTCCGAAGCCGGACGCTCTGGTGAGCAGCGATGGCATGGCCCCGCTGAAACGCCGCAAGCCGGCAGCGCCAGCGGCGGAATAAGCCGTTTCAGGCAGGCAAAGAAAAACCCGGACATGGTCCGGGTTTTTTATTGCCAGCGTTTATCAACTGCCCAGCAGGCCAGTGGTGTCGGCATCAAAACGCCGCTTGGCCTGATCGGCTGCCGGTTTGAGCTGTGCGAACAGGGCGGCCTCGCTGTACAGCCCGGTCAGTGCCAGTTCCTTGGGGGTTGGCTCGATCGGGATCAGCACGTCTTCACCCGCCGCGTGCAGCCAGATCGCCACAAGGTGCAGCGCCGACACAAACAGCATCCGCAGCTCAACGGTTTTGCCTTTCAGTTGCGGCGATTGCTCCGCCAGTTTCAGCGCATCGACCGTGGCGCTCGCCAGGTTGCCGTGGTTCAACGAGGCGAACTCGACGTGACCGCGTACTTCGGCCAATTGCGCATCGGCAATCGATACCCCGCCGGAAAACACCAGGTAATGCCAGTCGCCTACTCGGGCGTTTTTCAGGCCTTTGCCCTGGCTCAGGTCGTCCAGACTGAGCGAGTAGCCGCGATAGGCCTCGCTGAGGCTGATTCCGGCAGGCGCAGTACTGGCGAACTGGCGATTGACGCCGAAGCCCTGGGTCAGCAATGCGGCCTGCAGGGCCGGGCGCAAGGTCTGTACGCCGTTGGAAGGCGCTTTTGGATAAGTCAGTTTCATGATGCCGCCCCCTGGTTTTTCGCCGTGAAGTAAGTGTGGGTCCAGTTGCCGCCACCGTTGTAGGAGCCGGGGAAGGAATTCAGCGCGCGGGTCGAATAGCCGTAGATCGAATCCGCAACCAGCACGTAATTGCCGTTGGTGCCGTAGATCGCCAGAAAGTGCGCACCGCCGCCGTACCAGGCGCAACGCAGGCCGATCGGGCGGCCCATGTTGATCTGGTTCTGGATGGCCGACATCTGTAGCGAGCCCGAATTCATGCCGTTGAAACTGCGGGTGATCTTCAGCGCAACATCGAGATAGCCATACACGTTGCACGGCCCCGGTTGATTGCAGCAATTGCGATCCAGCGCGGCGCTGGCAACGGCGCATTGGGTCCAGGACCCGGTGCCGTAGTAATTGCCGACCGAGGCGGAAGCCGCAGCCCAGCACCAGTTGGTCTGTGTCTGTTGCTGCATGGTGAAGTTCAGGCTGGCGGCCGCCAAGGCACGGTTTTGTGCAGCCGCTTCGACCTCGACCAGTTGCGGGTCGAGCAGATGGCCGATCAGACATTCGGGCAGGGTATTGCCGGTGAATGCCGTTGTTTCAGTGGTTAACATTTTTCAATCCTCCATGAATGAAAACAAACGTTCCGCGTTTGCGGGATAACGGTATTGCCGAGTGATCGGTGTTCAAGGGTTGCCATCTCCGATGGCCGGTTCCGATCAGGCTCGGGGTAACCCTAGGTGTGAATATGCATTTGTGCAAATAACAAAATGCACTAATGCAAATTTCCGGACAAAAGAAAGCAGGCTCTGGTATCGATCCAGCCTGATCGATGCCAAAGCCTGCCGTTGTCTGCGCGGGTGCTATCCCTCGGTTTTCTTCTCGGCCGAACCCAGTTCCTTCAAGCGCTGATCGATCAACTGGCATTTGTCCGGCAGATCGGCGGAGGCCGTACCCAGATCCATTTTCTGCAACTCGGCGTTGATCTCCTTGGCCTTGGTCGGGTTTTGCTCAGTGAGCTTCGCGACTTCCTTGGCCAGTTGCTCGCGTTTGGCGGTGGCTTCTTCCGGCGTACAGGCCCAGACGGGCAAGGCGCAGGCAAGCGTGGCGGCGAGGGTGAGCTTGAGCAGGTTTTTCATGGGGGCAGGCCTCAGTTCCGGTTAAGGCGGGTTACCCGGTTGAGGGTTTTGGCCAGCGAAAAGTTCACTGCGACTAGCGTTGGGGTGATGCCTTTGTCAAATGTCGACCTCGGCAATTGAAATGCCTATGCATCGGTTGAATACATCGACAAGAAGATCGTCATCACCGTGGTAGGAGTGAATGCACGCCTTGATCCATTCGTCTTGATCGCATGGATAGATCGCTTCAAACAAGGTGCGGTGCACTCGTTTTAAAGTTGCAAGGCTGTAGGGAGGAGGAATGAATTCCAAACGCGCAGAGGCGACTTCATTGATGTAGCGTTCTGCTTCATCCAGGTCTTCGGCATTGCGCAAGTCGAGCAAATTGACAAGAACATCAGTGCCCGGATAACAATCCGGGGCTTGGTCAGAACCGTATTTATCGTTGCTCAAGCTTTCAAGAGCTGGACCGCTCTCAAGGCAGCGGCCCTTGTGGGAAGTTTGATATCGCCATCAGTGGGAGATGGAACAAAGCCTTCCAGGCGCAGGCTGGCCGCGAAATTGGCTCTGCGTTGCTTCGCGAACCAGGCTTTCTTGGTTTGCAGACTCAGCTTTTCCATATCGGCCTCTTGATGCGGGAATGTGCCAATTATAGTCGAACGAAGCCGTGTCGGCTCGTTCGACCTAGCATCGCACATCCTGCGGCACCATTGAACCCGTCCACGCTGACGGGCTACCCATCACGGCAGCAACTGGATTTTGCGGCGCCGTCGTAGCGATCATGATGCCGCACCCATTCCATGATCTCGTCCTCGTTCCGGCCCTTGGGCGTAAGGTCGAGAAAGTTGTACGCACCGACCAGCATGTCCAGACCTCGGGCGTACGTTGAGTAGGTGTGGAAAATGTCGCCGTTGTCGGCGCGATAAAACACGCTCAGCCCCGGCATTTCTTCCTCGGCGCTGTCGGTCTTTTCGTAGTTGTACGTAGCCTTGCCTGCTTCGACATCCTCAGCGCGGGCGCACACGCCAAAGTCGTAGTTGAAATCGCAGCCGTCCGACGACACCCAGTCGAATTTCCAGCCCATCCGCCGCTTGAAAGCCTGGAATTCGGCGAACGGTGCGTGGGACACCGCCACCAGTGAAATGTCGTGATGGGCCAAGTGCAGGTTGGCGCCGTCGATGTGGTCGCTGAGGAATGAACAGCCCGGGCAGCCTTCCTCCCAGCCCTTGGCGAACATGAAGTGGTAAACGACGAGTTGGCTGTGCTGACCGAACAGATCGACGAGTTTCAATTCGCCGTTCGGCCCCATGAAGCGGTAATCCTTGTCGACCTTCACCCAGGGCAGGGCGCGGCGTTTGGCGCTGAGGCGGTCGCGTTCCCTGGTGAAGGCCTTTTCATCGGCCAGATGCTGCTTGCGGGCGGCGAGCCATGCTTCGCGCGACACCACCCGATGATTCTCAACGTTCATGATGATTTCTCCTGCGGGGTTGAAACCGTCTGTCTCAGACTAGTCGCTCAACCCCCCGGAAAATCGACAGACCGCCGGTCGGTCGGGGCGCCGAATAATCCTGAACGGTGACGCCACGCTCCGGTCACAATCTGTGAACGCGCCAAAAAATCACGCGCACCGGAGGTTGAATCAGGATGACGAATTATAACTGGGATTTGATTGAGCGCCTGCTGCATGAAGTGCAGAACGGCGCGGGCCACAGCTTCGCGCCACGGTCTTTCGCCGAAGACTATGCGGCAGAGAAAGCGGCGGCGGGCGAGGCGATCGAGAATCTGGATCACCTGAAAACGCTGGCCTGCGACTATGAGCAATTGCTGCTGTTGCGCGGTTACATTCAGCCCCGTGGCGAAGACGAGGGCAGTACCGGCAACAACTTCAGCCTGACCCCGCGTGGCTCCAGCCTGTTGAGCCTGATCGACAGCAGCATTCCCGGCAACGATCATCCGCGTCAGGTGCTCGATGAGCAGGAAGATGCGCTGGATGAGCTGACATTCGATGAGGTGGCCTCCAAAGCGCAGATTGCCTGAGGCTTTGCACAAAAAATGTGGGAGCGATTTTGCTCGCTCCCACATGGGTTTTTCAGTGATCTCAGCTTTTTTGTGCGGCCTTCAGGCACTTCAAGTCATTGAAGTCCTTGCGCACCCCCTCAATCTTTTTCAACAGGCGCTGGCGTTGCTGCGGGGTGCTGTCAGCCATTAGATCAACGAACAGCGAACGGGCCTGCGCTTCGGTATTGGCGTAGGCCTTTTGGTAATCCGCTGTCCATAAACGTTCGCGATTGACCAGAAGCGTCTCGATCCGCTGTGGGAATTCAGGACTTTTGCGTTGCGCCACCGCCGCACTGAACTGCTTCTGCCAGTGAGCACGGTTGGCAATCCACTGGGTGTTCTGATCGCCCAGAGCGGTCGACCAGGCCATCACCCGCTGTTCCTGCTTCGCGCTCAACGGGCCGAGCCAATCGTTGAGACGCTTGTCCATGCGCGCGCCACGTTCGGCAATCTGCTGCGACAGCGGAGGCTTGAGGTATTCCTGCTCGCGCTTTTGCAGGTCTTTGGCAAAGGCGTCGTTCATTTCAGCGACCTGCCGATCATCCAGGCCTTGCAGCAATTCAATCGCCGACGGGGTGATTTCCCGGGCGGTTTCGGCGATTGCCTGCTTGGCCTCTGCGGTGCGGGCCTGAAGTGCGGCGTCGGTGACCTGATTGGTCTCGACCATGGTTTGCAGGCGATCGAGCCAGTCCAGATAACCCGGTAACTGTGTGGTGCAGTGCCAGCTCAGGTGTTCCCTGAGGCGTTCGTTGAACCAGCCTTTCTGCTCGCCGTTCATGTCCAGGTAGTCGCTGAGCGTCCACGGAATGATCACATCGAGATTGCGATAGGCCAGGCCGACGCGGCTGCAAGCGCCGAGGGCGAGGGTCAGGATCAGTAGAACGGCGAGGCGTTGGAACCAGCTAGACATGGGCGAATCCTTGCGAAAGCCAGCCTTGAGGGTCTGATTCTCATCTGAACACAGGAGGGGCCCGGCAGTTCAGCCAATCAAAAGAACGGGCGTTCGGCCTTGAGTGTGACCAGTCCGTCGCACTGACTGTTATGCCCGGAATAGGCCGAGCAATCGCTGCCGCTGAGGCTCGAATTGCTGTAGATCAGGTCAAGATCGATGCCCATGAACGGCCGGGAAAGTTTCACCGACCAATCGGTAAAACTGCTCACATAACCGCCGTCCACCGAGACCGGCGTGTTGAGCTGATGGGTGGTGTATTTCATGCTGATCCCGATGCCGAACGGCTGATTGCCGCCCAGGTCGGCAAACAGGGTGTTGTTCTGTTTATCCGGATCGTTGCTCAGGGCGATGCCGATCCGGCTGCCGAGCAGGGTCAGGCCACCGAACAGTTCCTGGCTGTCGAGGGTGTCGACCTTGGGATAGCTGTAATGGATCATCCCGACTTCGTAGCCGAGGGTCTGATCGAAAGGTTGTTTGAAGCCGACGTAGGAATCGATTTCGAGATTCTTCCCCGGCGTGAGGCCCATGCTCGGTGCGTACTGGCCGACATACAGGCCGCTGTCGTGGCTCAGGTCCAGGCCGCCGTGGAACGAACCGACCGCCGAAGGCTTGACCAGCCCTTGGGCCATGCTGCGGCTGGGCGTGGTGCCGAGTTTGAGGTCGAAGTCACCGAGCTCACGCTGGAAAATCTGCGCATGCGCCGCTGGGCTCGCCAGCAGGCCTACAAGTAATAAACAGAAGGGTTTGAGCATGCGTCACTCCTTGAATAGCGAGCGCAGGCTGGTAAACCTGCTGAAACGCTTGATCCAGACGCGTGCAAGGATACCGGCGAATGATCGGCATCGAGGGCCGTTCGTCGATTTCTGCGGTTTTGAATGTTTAATCAAACGCGAGAAGGGGCTTGCGAAGGATCCGGTCCAGACGCTTCGAAGCTCAAAGCGCCTTTGGACAGGTGTGCTGCGGGGGTTACTTCTTGCCCAGGCTGATCTGCTTGGACGGGCCGAACGTCTGGCCGCTGACGCCCTTGGCAATTTGCTGAATCTCGCCGCCGGACTTGAGGAATGCCGCGATTTGATCGTTGATCGATTCGCTGGTTTCAACGGCTGGAGCTGGCTTTGCTTTGCTGGTGGATGCTTTTACACGCATGGCGGCCATTAACCTGTAGAAAAGTAACTCGGCCAGGCATCGTACAGGAATAACTTGACAATTGCTTGGTAAATATCCCCCGGAATAACCCGGCTTGCAGGTGGATTATTCTCGATTAATTATTCGAAATATCTCGCTAACCTGCTGTTTTAACTAACAACATTTAGGCGATTCCATGATGTTCGGCGGTGTCGGGAATGCGTGAAAGCCATCACGCTGGCCTGACGAGCGGCGCCCATCCAACGCGAAATCCAGGAAAATCAAGGCTTCCCGCAGATTTTTGCGCGGCCGGCCGATCGGACGGCCAACCAGCACGGCAAAACCGGGTAGAATGCCGCCCACGCAATGAGGGTATTGGAAATGGCTTTAGTCGGGCGTTACAACAGTTTGCAAGTGGTTAAACACACTAACTTCGGTTTATATCTGGACGGCGGTGCGGACGGCGAAATTCTTTTGCCCAACCGTTATATCCCCAAAGATATTCCCAGTGAAGATGAAGACTGGCTCAATGTTTTCATTTATCTGGACAGCGATGACAAACTTATTGCCACCACTGAAAAACCAAAAGTTCAGGTCGGTGAATTTGCCAGTTTGAAAGTTGTTGAAGTCAACAGCATCGGCGTGTTCCTCGACTGGGGCCTGCCGAAGGATCTGCTGCTGCCTTACTCCGAAGAAAAACGCCAGATGACTGCCGGCGAGTACTGCGTGGTGCATGTCTACCTCGACAAGCACACCCGCCGCATCACCGCCACCGCGCGTCTGGATCGTTATCTGGACAAGACCCCGGCCAACTACAGCGCGGGCCAGGAAGTCGATCTGCTGGTCGCCGAAGCCACTGACATGGGCTTCAAGGCGATCATCAACAACAAGCACTGGGGTTTGATTCACAAGAATGAAATCTTCAAGTTCATGCGGGCCGGCATGCGCGAGAAAGGCTTTATCAAGGAAGTGCGCGCCGACGGCAAGATCAGCCTGAGCCTGCAACCGGTAGGGCAGGAAGCAGCCAGCAGCCTGAACTCGAAGATCCTCGCCAAGTTGCGCGAAAACGATGGCACCCTGGCCGTCAGCGACAAGAGCGATCCGGCACTGATCAGCAGCCTGTTCGGTGTCAGCAAGGGCAACTTCAAGAAGGCCATCGGTTCGTTGTACAAGAACGGCCAGATTGTCATTCACGCCGATCGCATTGAACTAACCTGAGCCTGACGTGGCCCATGTTGCATGGGCTTACTTGAGGTCGGGCAGATGAAAAAAGCGCTGATTGCCTACGTTGCCACATTGCTGGCGTTTCTTTTGCTCGACGGGCTCTGGCTCGGCGTGTTGATGGCGCCGACCTATCGCGAACTGCTTGGTTCGTTGATGCTTGAAAAACCGTTGCTGGTGCCGGCAGCGGTTTTTTATTGCCTGTACGTCCTCGGCTGTGTGGTGTTTGTGGTGTTGCCGTCGCTGACCTGGCAACGCGCCGCTCGTTTTGGAGCGCTGCTCGGG
Organism: Pseudomonas sp. 22085; assembly: GCF_052045815.1. Taxonomy (NCBI): domain Bacteria; kingdom Pseudomonadati; phylum Pseudomonadota; class Gammaproteobacteria; order Pseudomonadales; family Pseudomonadaceae; genus Pseudomonas; species Pseudomonas sp. 22085. The sequence continues at coordinate 18,996 of NZ_JBQEQA010000006.1, read as the reverse complement.
CTGGTCGCTTATGGCACTTATGACCTGACCAACTGGGCGACCTTGCGCGGCTGGCCAGCACAGGTGTCGCTGATGGATTGGGCTTGGGGGACGTTTGCCACGGCGCTGGCCTGTATGGTCGGATTTTTTGTGACCAGCCGGGTTGTTAGATCAGTCCGTTGATTTCGGTCGCCTGAACTGACGCCATCGCTGGCAAGCCAGCTCCCACAAGTGATATGGAGTTTCTGCAAACCTGAGCACGACAAGGACTTTGTGGGAGCTGGCTTGCCAGCGATTGACGGCGCAGCCGTCAGCCATTCAGCTCTGACGCTCCATGAGAATCAAATGTCTTTTCCAGACGGCTTTTTCGAGCTGACTGGTTAATAATCCCCTCACTATTTTTTTTCGCCCCGGACAAAGAGCCGGGGCTTTGTTTGACCATTGGAAAAACTGCCATGTCGTGTGTGTTCGAGGTGTCGAGGTGAGCGTCAGTCGGCGCAGTGCCGACGGGTTCGCCCTGCAAGTGATGATCGGCCTGTGCCTGATCTGGGGCGTGCAGCAGGTGATGATCAAGTGGGCGGCGACCGACATTGCGCCGGTAATGCAGGCGGCGGGGCGGTCGGGAATTTCCGCGTTGCTGGTAGGGTTGCTCATCTGCTGGAAGGGCGGTTGGGAGCAGGTCGGTGCTACCTGGCGCGGCGGTTTGCTGGCCGGTGCCTTGTTCGGTCTGGAGTTCCTGTTCATCTCCGAAGGCTTGCAGTTGACCACGGCGGCGCACATGTCGGTGTTCCTCTACACCGCGCCGATTTTCACCGCGCTGGGCGTGCATTTCCTGTTGCCGAGTGAGCGCTTGCGGCCGGTGCAATGGTTGGGGATCTTCATGGCATTCGTCGGGATCGCCGTGGCGTTTGCCGGCGGCGTGTCGTGGGACAACCTCGACCGCCGGATGTTGATGGGCGATGCCCTCGGCGTGCTGGCCGGTGCCAGTTGGGGCGCGACCACCGTGGTGGTGCGCGCTTCGCGTCTGTCGGAAGCTCCGGTGACGCTGACGCTTTTTTACCAGCTGATTGTCGGCTTCATCGGCCTGCTGCTGATCGCGCTGCTCAGCGGCCAGATCACCCACGTCAGCCTGACCGTCGTGGCGGTGGGCAGCGTGCTGTTCCAGGGGCTGGTGGTGTCGTTCTTCAGTTACCTGACCTGGTTCTGGCTGCTGCGCCGTTATCTGGCGGCCAACCTCGCGGTGTTTTCCTTCATGACGCCGTTGTTCGGCGTCACGTTTGGTGTGGTGTTGCTCGGCGAAGAACTGAGCCTGAACTTCATCATCGGCGCCGTGCTGGTGTTACTCGGCATCACCTTCGTCAGCGCGGAACAGTGGGTGCGTCGGCGCCTGCGCAAAGCCCTCGGTCAGCCGTAACGGATTTGCACGCCAGACCGCCGGCAATCAGCAGGCCGCTGCCGGCGATCACCAGCGCCGGTTGCAGGCCACCGCTGAAATGGCTGCTGACCGCCGCCAGCAACGGCCCGCTGAGCTGACCGACGGCGAAGCACGCGGTGAGCAGGCCGGCGTTGCGCTGGGTGGCGTGGGGCGCCAGTTCCCGGGAGCGTTGCATCACCAGTTGCATGCAGGCCAGGAACGGCGTGCCGCACAGGATCACACCGAGTGCCAGGCCGAGGCCGCTGCCCAGCAGGCAAGCGAACACCCCGGCGGCTTGCAGCCATAACGTCGCCATCAGCCAGTGCCGGGTGGTATCCGAATCGTGCCGACGCAAACTCACCAGAAACACGCCAATGGCGGCGCCGAGGCCGAAGCACGGCCAGAACAGATCCGCCTGCCACTGTCCGTGAAACTGCGCGTTAGCCATCTGCGACAGAAACGTGGCCGGGATGATGTAGCCCACGCCATACAAGGCATACACCACCGCCAAACGCCCAATGCCGCGATTCGACGAACTCACGGCAGTCGGTGTGGCCGGCACACCGACACCCGGTTGCGGCAGGATCCGTACGATCCCCAGCAACATCAGCAGTGCCACGGCGGCATAGATCAGCCACAGGGTAGCGGAAGTCTGCTGCGCCAGATGTGAGAACAGCGCCAGCAACCCCGTCAGAAAAATTCCCAACCCCGGTCCGGCAAACACCAGCGCGCCCAACCGTGGACGACCTGCCGCCGCCGCCAGCGGCTGACTCAGCGCAGTAATCATCACCAGCACCCAGGCGCTCGCGACACCGGTGCCGAAACGCAGCAGCAAGTGCGACCAGAAACCGTTGGCCCAGAACGACGCCAGCGTCAGCAGCACACACAACCACAGGCCGCCGTGCAGGCGCCGCTGCACCTGATCGGGCCGGCGGGAAAACATCGCATCCACCGCGCCGAGCAGGTAACCGAGGTAGTTGGCCGCCGCAATCAGACCGGCGGCGGTCAGGTCGATCTGGCCTTCGCTGAGCAGGTGCGGCAGTTGCGGGGTGAGGGCGAAACGCCCGATGCCCATGGCCATCATCAGGGCAATGAAACTGGCGGATAAGCGAATCAGCGGCGACATGGTCTGGATTCCGTTGGAGGTTCAATGACCGTCAGGCTAGGACTGATTGACTTTCTTTAAAATTGAATAATAGTGAGTAACTTGTTCAGTTCAGGAGAATGGTTGTGGAGTTCAGCCAATTGCGGATCTTCCAGGCCGTGGCGGAGGAGGGCTCGATCACCCGCGCCGCCGAACGTTTGCATCGCGTGCCGTCGAACCTGTCGACCCGGCTTAAACAGCTGGAGGAGCAACTGGGTGTCGAACTGTTCGTCCGTGAACGTCAGCGTTTGCAGTTGTCGCCTGCGGGAAAAGTCCTGCTGGACTACACCGGCAAACTGTTCGCCTTGCGCGATCAGGCCAGTGCGGCGGTGATGGGCGGGCAACCGGCGGGGGATTTCGTGCTCGGCACGCTGTACAGCACCGCCGCGATCCATTTGCCGGCGCTGCTGGCGCGTTATCACAAGCAATATCCAGCGGTGAATCTTCAGGTGCAGTCCGGGCCCAGTGGTGAACTGCTTGAAGGCCTGCTCACCGGTCGCCTCGATGCGGCGCTGGTGGACGGCCCGCCGCAACTGGCCGGGATCGACGGGGTGCCGCTGTGCAACGAGCGGCTGGTGCTGATCAGCGAGGCCGATCACCCGCCGATACGCAGCGCCAGGGATGTCGAAGGTCGGGCGGTGTTCACCTTCCGCCATGGCTGCGCCTATCGCGCGCGGCTGGAAGCGTGGTTCGCGCATTATCAGGCGGCAATGGGCCGGGCGATGGAGATCGAGTCCTATCAGGGCATGCTCGCCTGCGTGATTGCCGGCAGCGGCGTGGCGCTGATGTCGGAGTCGATGCTCGCCAGCCTGCCGGGTCGCGAAAGCGTGGCGGTGCATCCGCTGGCCGAGCCTTTTGCCAGTGCGACAACATGGCTCATGTGGCGCCGGGGCATGGTCGGCGCCAACCTCAATGCGTGGATCGAACAGCAGCAGGCGCTCTATCCCGTGGCTGGCGAAGACGTGCAGGAAACGGCTTGAACGAACGGTCAGGGATTTGGATCAATTCAGTAACAGATCATTGCGGATTTGGCCGAGCATTACGTAGGACTTCGGACTATTATCAGTGCGAAGCGGCCTCAGAATTCCGGACGCTCAGCACCACCCTGAAGGGGGCATGACGATGAAAGAGAAAATTCAAAACTGGCTGCACGATTTGGGTGTTGCCCTCGGCTTGATCGAACCGCCTCTGCAACCGGTCCCGATTCGCACCGATGACGAACAGCGTCGGCGTCAGCCACGTCGGCGGTAATGCCCCGCTTTGAAGGGTCAAAGGTTTTAAACGACAAAAGATCGCACCCGGTCGTGACTCCATGGAGTGGCGGTCGGGTGCGATTTTTTTCAATGAGTCCGATGTTGATCGGCCTTCATCAAAGTGTATCAACGCGACCATTTGCCATTAATCTCGCACAGAAACTTTGCGGTAAAAGCAATAAAGAGCGCTCATCCGTAATGAGACCGGATGAGCGAATTCACACTCAGGTGTTGCCTGGATACTGAACGTCGGCGTTGCCCAGGTGTGCTTCGGGGAAATAGGGGCTGCCCGCAGCAAATCTTACGTAATAACTTACGTTGCCCGAGACGTGTTCGACTATAAAAGAAAACGTGTTTGGCGAACTTCGCCAGAATTTCATGTCCCTCGTTCCTTCTGGATGTGGAGCATACACACTGACAGCACCATTACTGGATTCAGCCATAGGCCCATTGATCATTACAGTGTCTCCAATTTCGAGCTTGGCAGGGACTGTCCCAGCAGGCGGATGTACAGTAGCCATCTTTTTCACCTTTCAATTTGTTTATGTGGTGGGAAACCTCTCTCAGTGAGAGGCTTCCACGACTGAAAGGTAGAGTCAGCTTGTACTCGGCAGCTACTGTCAGAAATATCAGTTTCGACGAGCGGTCGCCTGAGCGCTCAGCAAGAAAAAAGCGTACGACAACCGATCGCAATTTCATGGAGTGGCAGTCGGGTGCGATCTTTTGTTTTCAGTGACGCCCGATTTCCATCAGAAACCGGCTCAGATCATTCGCGGTTTTCGCGGTCTTGAGCATCCGGTCCTCTTCGGCGGTGAAGGCCGTCAGTCCGAATTCATCTTCCAGGTGGAAGATCAGATCTTCAATATCCGCTTTTTCCAGTCCCAGTTGCGCAAGGTTGGTGTGGTCGTCGAATTCACGATTTTCCAGCAGGCGCAGGATGAATCGGTGCACGGCAGCACGTACGGCAGCTCTTCTCATGGCAGATGTTCAAAAGTGGTTGGGCTGACCTGAGTACAGCAGGCCTCAGGCGTGCCGGCGCAACCATTCGTCAATCATCCCGCGCAGGTGCTCTCCGGAAAAACTGCCGAAGTGCCCGCCATGCACGGTGCGAATCTTCAGAGCCTGCAAGCGACGCAGGCTGGCGGCGTAATCTTCAAGATTCGAGTGGTAGGCGTCTTCGATCAACGGCCCGTCGTAGATGATGTCACCACTGAACAGTGTCTCTGTGGCCGCTTCGTAAAGGCTGATCCCGCCCGGTGAATGCCCCGGCGTGTGCAGCACCTGCAACGTGCGGTTGCCCAGGTCCAGCACATCGCCATCCTCGACAAACCCGGTGGCCGGCGCCGCCTTGACCCGGTATTCGGCGTAGCACAACGGGCAATCCGGGTGCGCTTCGAACATGTCGTCGCCGACGAAGGCCCGGCTCAGATCATTCTCACCATCCGGCGCCGCCAGAATGTCCGCCTCGGCCGGATGTACCAGCCGTTCGGCAAATTCGTGATGTCCGGCGATGTGATCGAAATGGCAATGACTGGCTACTGCCACCAGCGGCCGCTCGGTTAGCCACGGCAGTTGCTCGCGCAGGCTGACCAGTCCGGAACCGCTGTCGAGCAGCAAATCCTTGTCCCGCCCCTGAACGTGCCACAGGTTGCAGCGGTAGAACGGGCGGATGAACGGCTCGTGAATCAGCCGAATGCCGTCGCTCAGGTGCTGCACTTCGAACCACTGATCGCGAGAAACAATCTTCATAAGCACTTTCCTTGAGACGAAAAAAACGGGTGTGGCAACCGACGCCACACCCGCCGAAGAAAGCATCAAGTCGTTGTGTTCAGCTTAGATCGCGCTGGCCACCACGTTTGGGCGACGCGACATCAGGCTGACCACCACAAAACTCACCAGACCCACAGCCAGGCTGTAGTAGATCGGCGTGTTGGCATCCAGACCGTCCTTGAACATGAACAGCAGGGCGGTGGCGAAACCCAGGCCCATGCTGGCGATAGCGCCGGCGGTGGTCGCGCGTTTCCAGAAGATCGCACCGATCAGCGGGATCAGCATGCCGCCCACCAGCAGGTTGTAAGCGAGGGTCAGGGCGCTGATCACGTCGTTGACCACCAGCGCGATGCCCAGCACCACCACACCGGTCAGCAGGGTGAACAGACGGTTCACCCCCAGGCTCGACTGTTTGCCGCCACGCAGTTTCGGCAGCAGGTCTTCGGTCAGGGTGGTGGCGGCGGCGAGCAGGCCGGCGCTGGCGGTGGACATCATCGCGGCCAGGGCAGCGGCGATCACCAGACCACGGATGCCGTCCGGCAGCGACAGTTTGACGATGGCGGCGAAGGCGTTGTTGACGTTGTCCAGATCCGGGATCAGCACGTGTGCAGCCATGCCGATCAGGGCGCAGGCCAGACCGTAAAGGATGCAGTAAATGCCCGCGAAGCTACCGGCGTACTGAGCCACTTTTCCGTTCTTGACGGTGAACACCCGTTGCCAGATGTCCTGACCGATCAGAATGCCGAAGAAGTAGATCATGAAGTAGGTAATGATCGTGTCCCAGCCGATGGTGGTGAAATTGAATGCCGCAGCCGGCAGCTTCAGCACCAGTTCGTCCCAGCCGCCGACACGGTACAGGCAGATCGGCAACAGGATGAACATCAGGCCAACGGTCTTGATGATGAACTGGACGATGTCGGTCAGGGTCAGCGACCACATGCCGCCGATGGCCGAGTACACCACCACCACGCCACCGCCGAGCAGTACCGAGACCCAGAACGGCAGGCCGAACAGCACTTGCAGCACGGTGCCGATGGCGAGAATCGAGGTCACGCCGATCATCAGTGCATAGGCCAGCATGATTGCCGCGCTCGCCGAGCGGGCCATCGGGTTGTAGCGTTTTTCCAGCACTTGGGTAACGGTGTAGATCTTCAGTTTCAGCAGCGGCTTGGCCAGGAACAGGTTCAGCGCCACGATGCCGCAACCCAGTGCCGCGCACAGCCAGAAACCGGAAATGCCGTGCACGTAGCCCAGACGCACGGTGCCGACGGTGGACGCGCCACCGAGAACGGTCGCCGCCATGGTGCCCATGTACAGGCTTGGCCCGAGGTTACGCCCGGCCACCAGGAAGTCCTCGTTGGTCTTGGCCTTGCGCATGCCGAAGTAGCCGAGCAAGAGCATGCCGGCGGCGTAGATGAGGACGACGAATAAATCCAAAGCCATGATGGCGTGTCTCCGATTGTCTTTTTTATGGTGAAACAAAATTGGTTCTATGAGGCTGCCCTTGTGGGAGCGGGCTTGCTCCCACAGGGTTGATCAGGCAGCCTGACGCAGCGCCGCTTCAGCCGGCGCATGCGCGCCTTTGCTGCGGGGATCCTTCGGGCCGTAGACCAGCGCCGGTTCCGGGAACAGGCTCAGCAGCATCAGGTACATCACCGAGGCCAGACCGAGGGTCACCAGCAGGCTGATGTCGATGCCGCCGGCCAGTTCACCGAGCGGGCCGACAAACTGCCCCGGCAGGTTGACGAAGCACAGGCCGACCGCCGCGCTCGGGATCCACGCACCCAGGCCGCGCCAGTTCCAGCCGTGGCTGAACCAGTAGCGTCCGCCTTGCTCGCCGCGAGTGAACACTTGCAGGTCGTCCGGGCAGTAGAAGCCGCGACGCACCACCAGGCCGATGATCATGATCACCATCCACGGGGTGGTGCAGGTGATGATCAGCACCGCGAAGGTCGACACGCTCTGCACCAGATTCGCCGCAAAGCGCCCGATGAAGATGAAGGCAATCGACAGCACGCCGATCAGCAACGTCGCCTTGACCCGCGACAGCAGGCGCGGGAACACGCTGGACATGTCCAGCCCGGTGCCATACAGCGATGTGGTGCCGGTGGACATGCCGCCGATCACCGCAATCAGGCACACCGGCAGGAAGAACCAGCTCGGCGACACCGCCAGCAGACCGCCGACGTAGTTGTTGGCCGCGATGTAGTCCGGTGCCTGGATCGCCACGATGGTCGCGGTGGTCAGGCCGAACAGGAACGGGATGAAGGTAGCGATCTGCGAGAAAATCACCGCCGCCATGATCCGCTGACGCGAGGTTTCACGCGGGATGTAGCGGGCCCAGTCGCCGAGGAACGCACCGAAGGAAATCGGGTTGCTCATGGCCACCAGCGCGGCGCCGATGAACGCGGCCCAGAAGCCCGGCTGGCCGAGGCTGACGGTACCGGCGTAGTGCGAATCGAAAGGACCGGCGAAGGCGAAGATGCCCAGCAGGAACAGCAGGCTCGCGCTCCACACCGCGACCTTGTTCACCCACAGCAGGAAGCGGAAGCCGTAGATGCACACGGTCAGGACCAGAATCGCGAACAGACCGTAGGCCAGTCCCAGGGTCAGGTCGGTTTCCGGCAGGCCGATCAGGCGTTTCGCACCACCGATCAACGCATCCCCCGAACTCCACACCGAAAGCGAGAAGAAGGCGATGGCGGTCAGCAGCGACAGGAACGAACCGACGATCCGCCCGTGCACGCCGAAGTGCGCACCGGACGACACGGCATTGTTGGTGCCGTTGAGCGGACCGAACAGGCCCATCGGTGCGAGGATCAGCGAGCCGAGCAGCACGCCCGAGACAATCGCCCAGACGCCCGCCTGAAAGGACAGGCCGAACAGCACCGGGAAACTGCCGAGCACGGCGGTGGCAAAGGTATTCGCGCCGCCAAAGATCATGCGGAACAAGTCCACGGGACCGGCGGTGCGTTCGTTGTCCGGGATCTGTTCGACCCCGTGGGTTTCAATCTGCGTAAGGCTTTGGTCGTTGTTGTTGTTATTCATGATCTGCTCCGATCATAAAGGCGCGCTCATCGTGCGTGAGCGTCACCTGTCTTGGCTAAGGGGATGGCAGCCCTTCCGGCATTGCGGACAAATGTTCGTGGCAGGCCAGCCAATGGCCTTGTTGTTCTAGGCTCGACGCTTGTTTTCTGAAAACAATCGTCTCGCGCTCCTGGCTGAAGTGTTGCTCCCCTTGCATGCGCAGCTCGGTGGCCACGTCATGGATGAAAATCGCCACGTCACCCTGCAGGCTGACGAAGGCGTTGCTCGAGGTGCAGGACAGCACCTCGAAGCCATCCTCGGCGCGCCAGCTGTCCCACAACGCCTGATAGGCATCGCGCGACAGCAGGGGCTGTTCGAGGGTGTAGAACACGAAGCTCGCATCGGCGCTGAACGCGCCGAAGTAGGCTTCGCGATCGTTGCGGGCGAAGGCGGACACCAGATCGGCGGCCGCTTTCAGAACCTGATCACGTTCGTTCATGACCCGACCCTCAGCGGTGGACCACGCCCGGCAGTACGCAGAGCATTTCGTACAGCAGGTTGGCGGCCAGCAGCGAGGTGTTGCCGGTGGTGTCATAAGCGGGCGAGACTTCTACCAGATCGCAGCCGATCAGGTCGAGGCCCTGGCAGCCGCGAACGATTTCAATCGCCTGAATGGTCGTCAGACCACCGATTTCCGGGGTGCCGGTGCCAGGCGCCCAGGCCGGGTCGATGCCGTCGATGTCGAAGCTCAGGTACACCGGGCCGCCACCGACTTTCTCGCGCACTTCGGCCATCAGCGGTGCCAGCGACTTGTGCCAGCACTCTTCGGCCTGCACCACGCGGAAGCCCTGATCGCGGCTCCAGTTGAAGTCGTCAGCGGTGTAGCCCTGCGCGCGCAGACCGATCTGCACCACGCGGTCACAGTCCAGAAGGCCTTCTTCGACCGCACGACGGAAGGTCGTACCGTGGGCGATCTTCTCGCCGAACATGTGATCGTTGACGTCAGCGTGGGCATCGATGTGCACCAGACCGACCTTGCCGTGCTTTTTGTGGATCGCACGCAGGATCGGCAGGGTGATGGTGTGGTCGCCACCCAGGGTCATCGGGATCACGTTGTGCTCAAGGATGTTGTCGTAGGCCTCTTCGATGATGCGCACGGCGTCGAGCAGGTTGAAGGTGTTGATCGCCACGTCACCGATGTCGGCAACCGACAGCGAGTCGAACGGCGCTGCGCCGGTGGCCATGTTGTACGGGCGGATCATCACCGATTCGGTGCGGATGTCGCGCGGCCCGAAGCGGGTGCCGGGGCGCAGCGAAGTACCGATGTCCAGCGGCACGCCAACGAAGGCAGCGTCCAGGCCGGCAGCGGTCGGTACATGGGGGAGTCGGAGCATGGTGGCGATGCCGCCGAAGCGCGGCATTTCGTTGCCGCCCAGTGGTTGGTGAAGAATCTTGTCCACGGGTAGGGCCTCATCGTCTTTGTTTTATTTATGTCGGCGCACCGCATTCGCAAGGTCACGGGCACCGCTGTGGGCCGATTCTGCGAAATGTAGTGGGGCGGAAGAATCGCTACGGGCAAATACTTAGTTCAGAAATTTCTAAACTAATGCCAGACTTCCCCCGTGCGCTCGTCACTGATCGTTCCCACGCTCCGCGTGGGAATGCCGCCCAGGACGCTCTGCGTCCGCTTCACGGCTGTGACGCGGAGCGTCACGGGATGCATTCCCACGCAGAGCGTGGGAACGATCTATGGAGAACGATCCTTGGAGTAGACATGGTCAACGCTTTACCCGACCTGAAACTGTTGCGCATCTTCGTCAGCGTCGTGCGTCATCAGGGGTTTGCCAACGCGCAGCAGGAACTCAACCTGTCGACCTCGGCGATCAGCACCTACATGAGCCAGCTCGAAGCCGCGCTGGGTCTGGTGCTGTGCCATCGCGGGCGCGGTGGTTTCAGCCTGACCAGCAAGGGCGAACTGTTCCATCAGGAAACCCTGCGCCTGCTCGCCGAGCTCGAAGGTTTCGAGCAATACGCGGCAGCACTCAAGGGAGAACTGCGTGGCACGCTCAACCTCGGGGTGATCGACTCGACGGTCAGCGACAAGGCCCTGCCGTTCGCCGAAGCCATCGGTGCCTACAGCCAGGAACACCCGGCGGTGCATTTGCACTTGTCGGTGATGAGCCCGTATGAACTGCAACTCGGCGTGCAGGACAACCGCCTCGATCTGGCCATCGGTGCATTCTCCACGCGCATGAGCGGTCTGGTGTACATGCCGCTGTACCGCGAACAGCACTGGCTGTATTGCAGCAACCGGCACCCGCTGTTCAACGAACGGCGGATTCCCGAACAGGTCATTACCCAGCAACGCATGGTCGGGCGCGGTTACTGGAGCCAGGCCGAACTGGCGCGCCACGGCTTCAAACACAGCGCCGCGACCGTGGAAAGTATGGAAGCGCAGCTGATTCTGGTGTTGTCCGGCGCCTACATCGGTTACCTGCCGGAGCACTACGCCCAGGCCTGGGCCGACAAGGGCGACCTGCGGGTGCTGCTGCCGGCGACCTTCGGCTATCAGGCACCGTTTTCCATGATCATGCGCCGTGGCCGCAGCCGCGAGCCGCTGATCCAGACTTTCCGCGATCTGCTCAAAGCGCAGCTCAATCAGGCATAAGAACATGTCCAGACCCCAATGCCCGCGCTGCCTGCGCCCACAAACCCATTGCCTGTGCCCGCTGATCCCCAGCCTCGACAGCCGCACTCGGGTGTTGCTGTTGCAGCACCCGAGCGAGGTCAATCACGCACTCAACACCGCACGGCTGGCGGCGCTCGGTTTGAACAATGCCGAGCTGATCGTCGGTGAGGTTTTCGAGGATTTGCCCGCGCTGCTGAACCGACCGGGGTATCGGGCACGGTTGTTGTTTCCGGCGGACAATGCGCAACCGATGCAGGCTTACGCCGCGTCCGATGAACCGCTGTTGCTGGTGGTGCCGGACGGCACGTGGCGCAAGGCGCGCAAGATGTTGCACCTCAATCCGTTGCTGGCGGCGTTGCCACGGGTGACGCTGGCCGAGGGCGGAGTTTCACGGTATCGGCTGCGCAAGGCACCGGAGCCGGGGGCGCTGTCGACGATTGAGGCGATTGTTCAGGCGTTGCAGACGCTGGAAGCGCCGGCGTCGTTCGAGCCGCTGCTCAAGCCGTTCGAGGCGCTGATCGAGGGGCAGATTGCGGCGATGGGGGAGGAGACTTTCCAGAAGAATCACGGAGGCTGATCGGACGGGTACTGATCGCCTGATCGTTCCCACGCTCCGCGTGGGAATGCCGCCCGGGACGCTCCGCGTCCCTTCGCGACGGTGACGCAGAGCCTCACTGGATGCATTCCCACGCAGAGCGTGGGAACGATCAGATGAGGCTAGCGCTCGCGCATCGCCTCGGTCCGGGCTTTCAACACCGGTTTGAGCAGGTAATCCAGCACGCTTTTCTCCCCGGTAATAATGTCCACCGTCGCCACCATCCCCGGAATGATCAACAGCGGTTTCACATCCCCGCCCAAATGGTTTTTGTCGGTACGCACCTGGATCAGGTAGAAGCTGTTGCCCTTGTCGTCGGTGATGGTGTCGGCGCCGATCAGCTCAAGCTTGGCGCTGAGCCCGCCGTAGATCGTGTAGTCGTAGGCGCTGAACTTGACCATGGCTTTCTGGCCCGGGTGCAGGAACGCCACGTCCTGCGGCCGGACTTTGGCTTCGATCAGCAGGTTGTCTTCCAGCGGCACGATTTCCACCATGTCGCTGCCCGGCTGCACCACGCCGCCGATGGTGTTGACCTTCATTTGCTTGATCACCCCATGCACCGGCGAGGTCACCGTGGTGCGGCTGACGCGGTCGTCGATGGCGATGCTCGAAGCAGTGATTTTTGACAGGTCGGTACGTTTCTCGTTGAGCTCCTTGGCCGCTTCCGAGCGGAAGGTCTGTTCCGATTCGTCGATCTTGCTGCGGATCTCGGCGATGGCCGATTCGGCGCGGGGAATGGCCAGGGTCGTGGCGTTCAGGGAACCGCGGATTTCCACGGCACTGCGCTTGAGCCGCAGGATTTCCACCGGCGACACGGCACCGGTCTTGACCAGCGGTTCGGACATGTTCATTTCCTGATTGACCAGCGCCAGGCTCGAACTGTATTGCCCCTGTTTCGAGCGAAACTCCGCCAGCTCCTGAGTCTTCTGCCGCAGCTGTTCGCTGAGGGTTCTCTGTTCGCTGGCCAGCCGCCGCTGCCGTTGCTCGTACAGCGAACGCTCGTCCTCGGCCACTTGCGGCGCCTTGGCGATCACTTCGTCCGAGAGCTTGAATGGCCGGCCTTCGGCTTCGGCGGACAGGCGTTCGACCTGCGCGGTCAAGGCATAACGATCGGCCTCGCTCTCACCCTTGTTCGACAGAAACCGCGTGTCGTCCAGGCGCAGCAGTTTGTCGCCCTTGTCGACCATCTGCCCTTCGCGCACGAAGATCTCGGTGACGATCCCGCCCTCGAGGTTCTGGATCACCTGAACCTTGCTCGACGGAATGGCCTTGCCTTCGCCCATGGTCACTTCCTGCAGCACCGCGAACTTGGCCCAGACCAGCGCACTGATCAGCAGCGCCGCCGCCAGCCACACGGTGATGCGCGACCAGCGTGGCGAATCCTGCAGCGAGGCACCGGCGGTTTCCGGCATGAATTCAGCCTCGGCGCTTTTGCCGAAACTGTCGAAGTAACCGCGCGGTTTTGAAGAGGAAGAAGCAGACATGGGGCAACTCCTAGACCGCTGCCGAGCCGACCCGGCCCTTGCGCAGCGCATCGATGACCGCTTCTTTCGGACCGTCGGCGACGATCCGGCCGTTGTCCAGCACCAGCAACCGGTCCACCAGGCTCAGCATCGAGGTGCGGTGGGTGACTAGCAGCAAGGTTTTGCCCTGCACCCAGCCGTGCAGCTTCTGGCGCAGGACGTCTTCGCTGCTGTTGTCCATGGCGCTGGTGGGTTCGTCGAGCAGCATGATCGGCGGGTCTAGCAGCAGCGCCCGCGCCAGTAACACCGCTTGGCGCTGGCCGCCGGAGAGCAATTGCCCGCGCTCGCCCACCGGCCGGTCGAAGCCTTGCGGGTGTTGCCGTGCAAGCTCGGTAACGCCGGTCAGTTCGGCCACTTCAAGCATCCGCGAATCGCTGATGTAGCGGGCGCCGAGGGTCAGGTTGTCGCGCAGACTGCCGGCCAGCAGCGGCAGGTCATGGGCGACGTAACCGATCTGCTGGCGCAGGTCGGCGACATCCAGTTGCCGCAGGTCGAGGCCATCGAGCAGCAACTGGCCTTCTTCCGGTTCGTAGAAGCCCATCACCAGCCGCGCCAGGGTGCTTTTGCCCGAGCCGCTGCGGCCGATGATGCCGATCCGTTCGCCGGGTTTGACGCTGAAACTGACGTTGCTCAGGGCCGGGGTGTTCTGGCCGTTGTAGTGGAAGGTCACGGCGTTGGCGTCCAGCGCACCTTGCAGTTGCGTGCGCTCCAGTGGCCGCTGTTTGCCGTCGCGTTCCTGAGGCAGGGACATCAGCGCATCGGTGCTTTTCATGGTCAGTTGCGCTTGCTGGTAGCGGGTGATCAGCCCGGCGATCTGGCCCAGCGGCGCGAGCACGCGGCTGCCGAGCATGTAAGTCGCCACCAGTGCGCCGACGCTGAGATTGCCGGCGATGATGCTGTAGACCCCGGCCACAATCGTCGCCATCCCCGAAAACTGCTGGATGAACAGCGTGCCGTTGGTGGCCAGCGCGGAGAGATTACGGGCGTGGCTGTCGAGGCGGGTGAGGGCGCCGTGGGTGCTTTCCCATTTGTGCTGGCGCTCGCTTTCGGCGCTGCACGCCTTGAGGGTTTCCAGTCCGCCGAGGGTTTCGATCAGCAACGCCTGACGCTCGGCGCCGAGGCTCAGGATTTTCTGCACGGTGTCGCGCAGGCGGGCCTGAATGATCATCGCGAACACGATCGTGATCGGAAACGCCAGCAGCGGAATCACCACCAGCCAGCCACCGAGCAGGCCGATCACCACCAGCATCAGCACCACAAAAGGCAGGTCGATCAGGCTGGTCAGGGTGACGGCGGTGAGGAATTCGCGCAGGCCCTGAAAGTCGTGAATGCTCTGGGCGAAGCCGCCGATGGTCGCTGGCCGGGCCTTCATCGCCATGCCGGTGATGCGCTCGAATAAAGTCGCGGAAAGGATCACGTCGGTCTTCTTGCCGGCGGTGTCCAGCAAGTGCGCGCGCACCACCCGCAGCACCAGTTCGAAACCGGTGCCGATCAGCAGCCCGATCGACAGCACCCACAACGTTGAGGTGGCCTGGTTCGGCACCACGCGGTCGTAGGTCTGCATGACGAACAGCGGCACCATCAGGCCCAGCAGGTTGATCAGGAAACTGGCGAGGATCGCGTCGCTGTACAGCCATTTCGATAGCTTCAACGTGTCGCGAAACCACGCCTGCACCCGTGGCACCAATGGCGAGCGCAGGTCTTCCAGTTCATGCCGTGGCCGGGCGAACAGGGCCTGGCCGCTGTAGTGTTCGGTTAGTTCTTCACGGCTGACCCATTGCTCGCCGCCGTCGGCTTCGCTGGGCAGGATCAGCGCCTTGCCATCTTCGCTAAAACGCCGCAGCACTGCCGTGCGCCCGTTGCCCAGCAGCAACAGCACCGGCAGGTTCAGCGGTGAAATGTCCTTGAGTTCCCGGCGCAGCAAGCGCGCCTGCAACCCGGCCCGGGCTGCGGCGCGGGGCAGCAGGTCCAGGCTCAGGCGTTGTTTGTCCAGGGGCAGCCCGGCGCTCAGGCTGGCGCGACTGACGGTCGCGCCATGGAGTTTGCAGAGGATCAACAGACCGTCGAGCAACGGGTCATCGAAGCTCAGCCGCGGATCGATCCCGGTGTTACCGGGTTGCATGCTGGTCATATTGATCGCTCCCGTTGAGCTGGCTCGGCTATCCACATCAACCCTGTGTTACTGCGAGGCGTTCAACCGTACTGATCGTTCCCACGCTCTGCGTGGGAATGCCTCTAGGGACGCGGAGCGTCCAGTGACGCGGAGCGTCACGGGCTGCATTCCCACGCGGAGCGTGGGAACGATCAGATCACAGCTTTCGGCAGCTCCGGCAGAGTGGTTATTTCAGTTCAGGCAAGCGCGCTTCGTTCTTCACCTCGGTCGCGGCAATCGCATCGGCCGGCAGCACCACGCGCTGCTTGCTCAACAACTGGCCCATGTTCGCCAGCACGCGGTACATCGAGTATTCCTCGGTGTAGCGGATTTCGGTGTAGCGACGGTTGGCGTTGTACAGCTCGTTTTCACTGTCGAGCACGTCCAGCAGGGTGCGCTGACCGAGGCCGAACTGATCCTGATACGCAGCCCGCACACGCTTGGTGGTTTCGGCGTATTCGCGGGCGGTCGGGGTTTGCTTCTTGGCGTTGAGCATGGCGTTCCACGCCAGGTGAATGTTCTCGTTGAGCTGACGCAGGGCGTTGTTGCGGATGTCCATCGCCTGGTTGATCTGGTGCGCATCGGAGGCCAGTCGCGCCTTGTCGCTGCCGCCACGGAACAGGTTGTAGTTCATCACCACGCCGACCCGCCATTCGTTGTCGTGACCTTCGTCGCCCTGCACGTTGTTGTTGGCGCCGACGGCGGCTTCTGCGTCGAAGCGTGGATAGAACGGCGACTTGGCAACTTCATACTGGCTCTCGGCCGATTGCACGTCGGCCTGGGCGGATTTCAGGTACGGGTTGTTCTCGACCATGCTCTGCTGGGCTTCGGGTAGCGTGGCGGGCAACTCGCCGCGGGTCGAAGCCGGCGTTTCCAGCTCATCGGGCATGCGTCCGACCACGCTGTAGAAGTTGGATTCGGCGTCGGCCAGATCGACTTCGGCGGTGTCGAGGTTGTTCTGGGCCAGCGCCTTACGGGCCACCGATTGATCGGAGTCGGCGGTGCTGCCCACGCCGCGCTCGGTGCGCAGGCCGATCTGGTCGTTGACCCGCAAGTGCGCCTGCAGGTTGTTCTTGGCCAGGGTCACCAGTTCACGGCGCTTGAGCACTTCGAGGTAGACCTCGATGGTGCGCAGGGCCAGGTCCTGGGCGGTGCCTTGCGCGTAATAGGCGCGCGAGTTGGAAACGCCCTTGGTGCGCTCGACTTCGTTGGCGGTGTTGAAACCGTCGAACAGCATCTGCCGCAGCCGCAGTTCGGACTGGGTGTAATTGAGGATTTCGGTGTGGTGGTTACCGAAGGCCCGGGTGTTGGTGTTGTCGCTGTAGCCGCGCCCGTAAGCAGCGTTCAGATCCACCGACGGATAGAAGCCGCCCTTGGCGACCTTCACCTGTTCATCAGCCGACAGGCGCGCATCCACGCGCGAGGCCAGTTCCGGGTGGGTAGCGATGGTGCTCTGAATCGCTTCGGTGAGGTTCATGGCCTGGGCTTGGGAAGTGCAAGCCATGGCCAGCAAAACCGCGCTGCAGAGGGGGGTTAGTACGCGCATGGGTGCATCTCCCTGAGTCCTGATGGTGTTTCGCTGTCGCCAATTTATTGACGATATTTTTAGTAAAAAGCGTTTCATGCCTGTAACAACAGAGCTAAGAACATCCTGAAGCGTAGCTAAGAAAAAATTTTCATAAGGGTTATGCCAAAAAAAACTTATGCGCTTCGCCAAATCCAGCACATTGTTCCACTCGAAAGCCTTTGTTTTATGCGCTTTAGGGAGCACAGAAAGGCTTGAGGAAAGTTCCACTCACTTTGCGACATACGGCGAAGTACTGCTAAAGGGGAGGGACGCGTAGCGGCTGATGAGCGACAGTTTTTTGTCACTCGGGTGATTCACCACCGTTACGTAGCGTTAGTGGGCCTGCTGCATCGAACAGAGATTCCAAGTGCTTGATGGCGCTGGCGTTTCTGGATTTGCGCAACCTGCGAAACGAACTGTCGAGGTGCGAGCGTCGCCCCGACAACCCGCTTGAGCCATGGGCTGCTTCGCGAACCAGCGCCGACGGTGGTCGGCAGCGGAGGAATGCACATGGCAACGCTCATCGGGATCGTCACTAAAGTCATTGGTCAGGTTTTCGCTCAATCGGCAGACGGCAGTCGGCGCCCATTGGTCGAAGGCGATCGGCTGTTTGCAGGGGATCAACTGATCACTGGAGCGGAGGGGGCGGTTGCCGTCCATCTGCAAAATGGCCAGGAACTGACCCTCGGTCGCGACAGCAGCCTGACCATGACCGGCCAGTTGCTCGCCGATCAGGCGGCACACGTCAATGCACCGGAAGCGGTGACCCCGAGCGAGTCGCAACTGACCGACGTCGAACAGATCCAGAAAGCCATTGCCGCCGGCGATGACCCGACCCAATCCGCCGAAGCGACCGCGGCCGGCCCCGGAGCCACCGGTGGTGCGCCGGGCGCACTGGGTGGTGGTCACAGTTTCGTGTTGTTGACCGAAGTGGCGGGCCGGGTCGATCCGGTCATTGGTTTCCCCACCGCCGGTTTCAACGGCATTCCCGAGTTTCCCGAAGAGCGGCATAACGCCGTGATCGACAACGGTGACGGCCAGGCCACCCCGATTGTTCCGCCTCCACCCCCAGTCAACAATCCGGTCACACTCACCGGGCTGTCTGTTGCCGGTGGCGAATTGAATCTCAACGAAGCCAATCTGCCCGACGGTTCCGCAGCCAACCCTGGCGCGCTGACCCAGACCGGCAGCTTCACGGTGTCGGCGCCGGACGGTCTGAGCAGCTTGAGCATTGGCGGTATCAACGTGATCGTCGGCGGCGTGCCGATCGGTTTCCCGCAATCGATCACCACACAACTGGGCAATACCCTGACCATCACCGGCTACAACCCGGCCACCGGCACGGTCAGTTACAGCTACACCCTCAACGGCAACGAGACCCACGCAGCGGGCGACGGCGCCAACAACCTCAGCGAACAATTCACCGTGATCGCCGGCGACAGCAATGGCGACACCGCCACCGGCACGCTGGACGTCAACATCACCGACGACGTGCCGAAAGCGTTCGATGACAGCAATGGCACGGCCTCAGAGACCCAACTGACGCTGACCGGCAACGTCCTGACCAACGATGTGCAGGGCGCCGACCGCGTACCAACCGGCCCGAATGCCGGCCCGATCACGGCGGGCACTTTCACCGGGACTTACGGCACCCTGGTGCTGAACGCCAACGGCACTTACACCTACACGCTCAATACCAGCGACGCCGATTTCAAAGCCCTGCACGGCGGTGGCAACGGCACTGAAACCTTCACCTACACCATCACCGATGCCGACGGCGATACCAGCACCGCGAACCTCGTCTTGCAGATCCACAACAACGACGACCCGGTGATCATCAACGGCCTCGACGTGAACGGCGGTGAACTCACCGTTTACGAGAA